>CAZVNL010000001.1:0-69015 GCA_964628055.1 uncultured bacterium
GGAACCGTATAGGGAAGGTGGAAACATTTTAGGGACTATTCTAATGCTGCTGCATAACTGCTAACTGGTAGAGTCTATAACCGACACGGAGTAAAAACAATGGTATTTCCTTCACCCGAATACTCCCTAATTATGTGAGACCCATCACAACAAGTTATCAGGAGGTATTGTAACTTATCATTGGGAGATGGGTTTAACCTCCTTGGTTTGGATCTGATCTTTACCACCCTCCACGACCTATCTCCCTTTTTATATATTCAATTGTTTACCCCTTCTGAATTGCTTCTACAGGACAAGGATCAGGAAACAAGGTCAACAATTCCAGGGCGGTGGAGATTAATTTCTGCGCCCCAGCCTGCTTTAATTCATCGGTGTCACGAAAACCCCACAAAGCTCCCACCGGAAACATACCAGCCCTTCTGGCCGTGATCATATCAACGGCTGTATCTCCCAAGTAGACGAATTCTGCTGGGGACAAATGTAGCTGTTGCGCGATTTCTAAAGCCACCGCAGGGTCTGGTTTCGGCGGCCAGGGATCTTGTGCACCCGCTACAAAAGCAAAGGAATGCCCGGCTAAAAACTTCTTCACCGATACTTGTACGACATTATCTGGTTTATTGGATAGCACGGCTGTCTTCACTTTTTTATCGCTGAGTGCAATAAGCAATTCAGGAATTCCGTTATAGGGTCTTGTTTTCTGGTTCCATCGCTGGGCGTATTCGGCTTGCATGTCATCTACACAGGTTTGTAAAAGTGAAGGTGTTAGTTGTTCATCCGGCAAGGCCCTTCTAAGTAATTGTTCTATTCCTTCCCCCACCCACCAGCGATAAGTATCTGGAATGTGTTCAGGAAAACCGTGACGACGCATTACCGCATTGGCGGCAGTAGCGATATCCTCGATGGTATTCAAAAGCGTACCATCTAGATCGAAAAGTACCCCTCTATAGATCAACAGCGTAGTTCCCGAACCCGGTCTATAAAACGGGCTACCCGGTCATAATCAACCCGGTTAAACCATTTTCCCTGCTCCTTAAAGTCAGAACCAACGATCAACCCATCGACCAGGGGTAAATAGTGTTCCACATTTTCCAGGGTGATACCAGACCCGACTAATACTGGTAGGCTGGTAGCCTCCTGCACCGTTTGAAGGTCTTCCAATTGGGCTGGTACCCCTGTCATGGTACCGGTAATCACTACTCCATCACTGAGAAAAAACTCGGCAGTGCGTGCTGTATCAGCAAGAGAAACATCCTGAGTAATGGCATGGGCTCCGTGCTTTTTCTTAATATCGGTGAAAATGAGAATATCCTCGCTGTCAATTTGTTTGCGGTAGCGTAAAAGGGCACCGGCATCGGCATCTAATTGACCTTCATCAGCGATGTGGGAAAAGACAAAACCCTCAGCACGGATGAAATCTAATCCAGCAGCCAGGGCGACCCCCAAGGCTTCTTGATTAGCTCCTGCTAGTATTTGCACACCACAGGGAAGTTTCAACAAGCGCTTAAATTCATAGCCAATCACCGCTAAAAAAGCCGTCGTTTCCGGTCCGACGGTACGTCGGAGATACGGCCGATCGTGCATGTTTTCGATGAGGATCGCATCCACACCAGCTTTAAGGTAGGTATAACCTTCTTCTATTGCGGTAGTGATTACCTTTTTTCTATCGCCTTGATAGCCCGGTGTACCAGGAAGGGCCGCAACATGGATCATCCCAATGATAGGTTTATTTTCAGGAAATACTGCGTGAAAGGGAGGGTTCGTCATTTTTTCTCGAAAAGAAATTAATGGTAATATTAGCCCTATACCAAGGAGGGAAAAGTGGAATGAGGTTGAAGAAAACCTCTAATTCATTGAACAGGTATGGAGAGATCTGTAGGATTTTACTACTACATTTATCTATTGCACTGGGACTACTACGTTTGGAATATAATACGATAGCGTAAGATTCAAACTCCTGATGATTTCTCAACTATGGTATTAAAATAGTATTAAAGGCTTATATTTCGGGTATGCTCAATATTGTCGCGGTCGATTTTTAGAGAATAAATTAGGTAGGTGGAATATTTTCCTTGATAAAAAACCCTCTCAACAAAAGGATAATGAATCGAGCGAGAGACGGGGCTCGAACCCGCGACAACCACCTTGGCAAGGTGGAGCTCTACCAACTGAGCTACTCTCGCAATAATGTCCTTTTTAACGCTGGTAGGCCTCTAAAAGTGGCTCAAATTTACGGGTTTAGGGTAGAATCGGCAATCTTGGATTTCGGAAAGAATTCCCATTTTCGTTCCTTCCGGAATAAGATCAATAGTGTCAGACACAAGTATAGGAGGTCTTCCACTATTTTTTTAAGCCCGATTTTCTCCCCCGGTGAACTTACTTTGAAACACCCGCACTCAATATCGATTCCCCGCAACAAAGCCTGAGAAATGGCTAAGATGAAAACGGCCAATAAAACAGCACTCAGCAAAGCAGCACCGTCGATCATTATACCAAATATTAGACATATTCCAGTCAACAACTCTAACCAGGGTAATGATAATCCCAATAAGTTCTCCAATCCCCAGGGTAAAACGTGGTAGTTACCAATGGCCTTAGCAAAATCACCGGGATGGGTAATCTTATCCAAACTGGCGTAAATGAAAATTATGCCCACTATTAGGCGTGCTAATAAAACTAATTGAGTTCTGAGATTCACGGTTCTACCGGGTAATTGGCTTTGGTCCAGTCCAGCCACCCCCCCTTGAAAACGTAGAGATTGGTGAACCCTTCATTCTGCAGGTCATAAGCTAAGTCCTCGCTATCCCCACAACCATCATTACTACAATACACCACGATGGCCGTTGTCCGTCCCTGTAGTGAATCCAGCTTAAAGACCAGTTCCAGGAAGTTAGGATTGCTCCACGCCCCGGCAATATGGCCTTCTTGATAATATTCTATCTCCCGAGCATCCACGAATAGGGTCCCATGATCAAAAAGGTCCTTGGCTTGTTCCAGGGTAATGGCCTGGAGACGCGGGGATTCCTCTATTAACGTGACCGTCTCCGCCGCGGGTAATTGCTGCGCTAGTAACGGAAGTGCCGGGTCGCGTATTATGTTGGAACCCAATCCTAAAACTATGGAGAGGATAATTAACAGTAACGCTTGATTAAGAGGTAAACGAAGCATTACTCGATCGATGGTAGCTTCACGGTTTTCTTACTTCTTTTCGGGTTAAAAGATTTGAACACCCGGGATTTCTTGGGTTTGACTTTTTCGCACTCCGCTAAAACGGTATCTACATGGGCCAGCATTTCGGGTTCGTCCTTGATCTTTTTGGAAAGGGCTATACTGGTAAACAGGGAACGGTTGGTAGCGGATTGCAATTCCTTTTCTAACTTAACCTTATCTTCACGGTAACGGGCAATCATTTTCAATAGATTGGGTTTTGCGGCATAAATTTCTTCCAGAGTTTTGTCGGGATCCCTTTTCTGGAGGCTCGCCAGGCGGCGATCAATAACGTTTAAACGCGCCTTGATACGTGAAATGTCCGCGATCCCCGAATCGGGGTTCAAGATAGTGAGATCCACTCGGGACAGGTATTTTCCCTGGTTCCCACTAGCATAGACCAACGGTCCTTCGTCTAACTGGTTGGTTCCCGGTCGGGTGCGATAGGTAGTCCGGCTGGTAAAGATATAATCAGCGTCGGCAAAGGCATTGGTGATATTTTCCACCTGCGATCGCTTTACATTCACCAACATGACAATGATATCAGTTTGGAGTTTCAATTCCTCAATCAATTGTTTACCAGTTTCGATAATATCTTTGGATTTGAGTTCTTTCGCTGTGGGAGGCAGCAGATCGGTCAAGCCAATGATCCCCACCCGTAGGCCACCTTTGGCTATAATTTTATAGGCCGGAAAAACCAGTTCGCCCGTTGTGGCGTCGATGAGGTTAGCAGAAATGTAAGGCAGAGTTAAAGAATCAGCTAACTGTCGTAAATATTCATATCCTTTAGCCAGGTCAAAGCCCCCTACATTCAGAACGTCCGCCCCAAATTTCTGAAAACCGTAAGCAATAGCTTCGGCCTTTAATCGGCTTTCCGCTTCGGTTTCTTTAGTGAGCACAAAGGTGCTGAATAAGGCATCGCCAGCATCTAAAATCAAAGGATCGACTCCCGCTTCGCGAACTTCCTTAATATAGGTGGCTTTTCTGGGCAGACCGCCCAGGGGATTTCGCTTTCACCCACAGGGGTCGATCTGTCCCCGGACGTTGGCCGTCACTAAAAAGATGACTTGGCCTTTTCCCTGCTTTGATTGGGCACAGGCATTGACTGTTACCAGCAATCCCAACATGAAGAATATATTAACCAGAATAAATAGGATTCCCTTCGTCTTCATTGTTCCCTACCGTTACCTTTCTAAATGGTTAACCACCGCTTATTTTCACATTATATTTTTTTGAAGCCAAAAGGTTCAGTACTTTTTTACGTTGGTCGCCCTGAATAAGAATTTCGCCACCTTTTACCGAGCCCCCCACCCCACAATGAACCTTTAACATCTTACCCAAGGCTTTCAAGTCGGCGTCTTTCCCCTGGAACCCCCGCACAACCGTTACTACTTTTCCGCCACCTTTCCGCTCTAACCACACACGCAACTGTTGTTGCTCAGGTGGAGGTGTCGGTTCTTCATCGGTCCTTTTTTCAAGTAATCGGGTGTCGGTGGAGTACACTAAGGTTGTTCGTTCTTCTGGTTTCATCTACCAATCCATTATCTTGTAAAGGTACAGAAAATAAGTCTTTTCAACGGTTGGTATGAAAATATTTCACCGCTATTTGCCAACTCTGTTTCATAACGGTTCCCAGACATGCTGAATTAACCAAGTGCGAGCTGCGTCCTCCCTACGGGAATTAATGAGCCAAGCAAATCGATCTTTTTTCCGAACAGTTAAAGTATCACTCACGGGGAAGATTTGCTCCCCTCGCTGGCAAACCAAGGGAAGTAGAACATGTTCCCGATTGGCTTTAAGCAGGGTACTAACAGATTGCCGATCTCCGTGATACGTCCACCATGCCACCTGAGCCTCCTGGCGGCGCAGACGAACCATCCACAACTCCGGATCGAAAGGACGGCCAAAGGGAATCGTCCCCCCTAAGGCGTGCACCATGGCTGTGGTAGTCCCTTCCTCCCCGCTCTTGATTCCTACGAACAGGTTTTTTACCCGTCCTTCTGTTTTGGCATTTTTAGCAAATAACAGGTTAACCTCCTCGTTGGGAGTGAGAGCTAAGATACCCCGCCGCGTGTCAATCTCCGCTCGCAGCAATACGTTGGTTTCTAGGCCATTGCCATAAATGACCTTCAAACCTTCCTTTTCGGCTAATTGACAGGCTACCGGGTTAGCGTCGATGCACACCACATCCTCCTCTTTTTCCTGTAATAACCGCGCCACCAAGCGCGCCAGTTCATGAGCCCCTAATACAACCCATCCAGCATCCTGTTGCCTTCGAAGATCCAACCCCCGGGCCACTAAACCTCCGGTAAGGCCGGCAAACAAAACCGTAATCGTGATTACTAAAAATACTAACGCCTGTAAAGATTCCCCGTTGAACCCCTGCTGGTTTAGTTCGATGGCAAACAGGGAGGCCACGGCAGCGGCGACGATCCCCCGGGGCGCAATCCAGGATAAGAGTACCTTTTGTCGCAGATTGAGTTTCGATCCGTGGGTAGCTAACATTACGTTTATAGGACGAACGACGACCATGATGCCAATTACTGTGGCGAATCCCCGCCATCCCAACGCTTTTACATCCGATAAATGCACATCCGCAGCCAGCAGGATAAACAACATACCCACAAAAAGAACAGTCAATTGCTCTTTAAAATCCATAAGCTCCCGCTGAACGACCGTCTTGGAATTCCCCACCACCATCCCTGCTACCGTAACGGCAACAATGCCACTCTCTGAGGAGAGTACGTTAGATATTTGAAACAGTGCCAAGACTAAGGAAAGGGTGAATACATTCTCCAGGCCTTCCGGGACGAGATTCCGGAAGCGTAGAATCCGGGCCAAGAGCCACCCTCCCGCTCCACCGATGAGTGTACCGCTTACCAGGCGAATCACGATCTGTCCAGCACCTAAAATAACGTTCCATCCTGAAGGACGTAAGGCAATTTCCAGGGCTACTACGGCGATGATGGCCCCAATGGCATCCAATAAAATCCCTTCTGCTTCCAGAATAGTAGAGACGGAACGTTTTAATTTAATCCGCCGTAACAAGGGCGTTATGACGGTGGGGCCAGTGACAATGATGATAGTCCCAAAGAGGATGGCCTGCCGCCAGTCCCAGGGAAGAAGTACTTTTGCCATTAACGTGCCCCCCATGGTAGTCACCAAAGTTCCCACAGTGATCAATTGGCGGATAACACGCCCTTCCCGCTTGATTCGCTGAGGACGGAGATTCATTCCCCCCTCAAAAAGGATTACTGCCACGGCAAAGCCTACCAACAGAGGCAGGGCGGAACCCAAACTGGCCGGATAAATGATCCCGAAGACATCAGGACCCAGCAGGACACCTATTATGAGCAAAAGGACGATTCCTGGTAGACGGATATGCCGGGCCACGGCCTGGGCCACCATACCAGCGACCAAAGCCAAAGCAATGGTTAAAGCAGGATTAGTGGTTATGGGAAATACCTTTCCTTCCTCCGACTATTTCATCAAGACCACTTTCCGAACCTGCCATTGAGTAGCGGTGGACAACCGAATTAAATACACTCCAGCAGCCACTTCCTGGTCCTCATCATTGCGGCCGTCCCACCGTAGCGTGTTATTCCCGTGAACGGATTTACTTGTTAAAATGGTCCTCACCTGAACCCCCGTAAGGTCGTAAATCACTAAAGAGATCCTCGTGGGAACAGCCGTATAAAAACGAATAGTCGTCCCGCTGTTGAATGGATTAGGGTAGGCCTCATGCAATTTAATTCGTGTGGGTAGATCAGATTTCTCTCGATCAATAGAAACAGAATGAACGGCTGATAGATCAACAACTCGCGGCAAGTGGTCAGAAGCGAGGTTTGTGTCTTCCGCTTCCAAGTTCAGGTTTTGTAGCTCGGCTACTGGCAATGCCAGGGTATTTAGAACGAAATGATTGCCCAACTCCAGTATGCTGTTGCTGTAGAGGATGTAGTCTAATTTCCCCGGACTGAAAGAACTGCCATCATTCCGCCAGGTGTACCCCATGCGAAGGTGAGTGTGGCGTGAAAAGAGATCCGCAAGGGGCGTCTCATCCCAGTCCCAGAAGAAATCTGCACCATACTGACTTTCATTTACAATATCACCGGCGGTAAGGGTAATGAGTTGTTGACGCTCCCCCACAAGGTTAAAATCACCCACATGGACGATGGGGGTTTCGTTAGGCAGGGAAAAAGGCCCCACGCCATTCACACGCCAATCGCGCATTATGGCTGTTAACTGATCGGCATCCTCTTGACGGCTGGCATCGTTTTGACAGCAGGCCAGATGGGAATTAAAGACTAACAATGGTGCGCTTAAACGATCTCCCGTATTCAGTAGAACAACCATCGTCCGCTCGGAAGCGGTGAGGACCGCCTCCTGCAAAATAGGGAACCGGGAAATGACAAAATTTCCGTGATAAAGACCGCTAATATACCAGGTAACCCCTGGAAACCAGCTCTGGAAAAGACTGGCTACGGGAGCCGTGTCAGCATAGTGTTCCTGGACAGCAACGACGTCCGGATCGATGGCCGTCAGAATTCGTTGAAATCGGTCCTGGCGTGTCGAATCTAATAGTCCACCATACAGCGTGTTATAGGTAACTAATCGCAAGTGTTGGGTGTTGAAACGCGTAAGGGGAATTGGGTCGGGTGGTGGCACTGGCGTTTGGTCTCGAATAAAAGTTACTGTTTCCCCGGGAGCGGGAAGGCCGTCACCACCAGTAACCGTCTCCTGCCAGTAGAGTTGAATGGTATCGGCCACGCTATTACCATAGGCCAGATTCAGGCTGATCTCAAAAGCCGTACTCGTAATGGTGGGAGCCATACGCAGTGTAATGTCATTTTGCCCAATGGATTGAGAACCGCTGGTTGCGTACCATGTTCCGCTTCGGCAACCAAAGCACCATTCAAAATCCACACCCATTCCTTGGAGGGCTATGCCGGTCGTACTGTTATTGTCTACGTCAATGTACAACCGTAGGTCGTTGTTGTTCTGTAAGAGATGTTCCCCATCTTCGAAAGTTAGATAAAGGAGCAACGTCGTCCCGTCGTTGGTCACCTTCAGGATTCCGAAATCAGCCTGGTTGCCGTCCCCCGTGGCATCGGTATAAGCTATGGGAACGCTCTCCCAGTCATCAAACAGACCATCGATGGTAATAGGAACAGCAGCAAAAAGTATGACCTGGGATAGAAACAAGATCATTTTCAGAATCAAATTGTTGGTAATAGCGGGAGCATGAACGGAACGGTCTTGAGGATGTTGTTTCATAAAACAGTAAACGTTCCGAAAAGGAAAGAATTAGGGCGATAACAGTTTTCATCAATAGAGAAGAATAATACCAAGCCAGGGAGAAAGAGGCTAAGGGTTCTTGCGAACGTGTTCAGGGAGTGGTAAAGGGAACATGTCCCTTGTATTCCCACGTTTTCAGGTCCGCTGACACATAGTAGCTTCCGCTGGCCGTGAGAGCCAGGAAATACTGTTTGGTCCCATCCATGGGCGGAAGAATGGTGAGGGAGACAAAATCATCCCGATCGTCAATCTTGGATAGAAAAACAAAAGAGTTGCCGATTTTAACAGGGGTTATGTTCCGTAATTGGTAAATGTTACCCCGATTAGAGAGCGCGACGATTCCCAAAACCAGCGGGGCAATACCAAAATTATAGTATGTAGAACTAACGATTCTTTCCTCCGGTGCTTTGGCTGCTTTATTCAACTGGTCAGAATATTTCTGTAATTCCTGGATTTGCGTTTCTAACTGCTGGATTAATTCGGGAGGTACAGATTCACCCGGTGTCCCAGGCGGCCCTTGTGGCCCCGGCGGTCCGGGTTCCCCTTTCGCTCCAGGAGGTCCCTGAGGGCCAGGCTCTCCCTGGGGTCCTGGCGGTCCTGGAATGGCCTGTTGCGTACAGCTCACCAGCCAAAGGAATGAGAGGAGAATAGCTAACGTTTTCATTGAGTCGCAGGAAAGAGGTACGGCATAGCCCGCGCCCAGGCCATTGACATGATGATAAATAATTCGGAGATAATGGCTGCTGCAAAAAAGAGAATAGAACGCTTCAAAGCCCGATTTTTATAGGCGTTTATTTTACCCAGCGCAAACACCTGTTTGGCGAACATGTTATATACTTGGGTGCTGTCGGTAGAAATTTTCTGGAGGTGTTGTGCATACTCTTCCGGAGACTTGAATTGGCTTATACCACCGAAAAAGGTGGGATTCACCACTTTTTTACCATCGGGTATACTATCATCTCGAACACGGGGTATAATGACCATTAAAAGGTGAATAATGGCCAGGAGTGCTGAAAAGAAATAAATAATCACCATGATGAGTTTGAACCAGTCTAATTGTACCCGTAAAAAATGGACAATAAAGAAAACCATGAACACACCTAAAATTGAAAGCAGCGTGAAGGCTTTTTGATCAGATCGTTGGATGATCTGCTGTTCACTGGTAAGAACCCGGAACAGGGGTGAAAAATCTTTACTCGTATCAGGATTGGGTTTTTTCTCGGTCATAAATTCGCTAACGTTCTTTTAGTGGTTGTCGGGGATCGTTCGTTTCCCCTTCCAATTCTAAGCTATAGTATAACCACAAGCAAGGTCGCGATGCTACCCTCATTTCCCACGCAGCTATACATGCGACAAAAACCGTGGAGCCGAGGGGGCTCGAACCCCTGACCTCTTGAATGCCATTCAAGCGCTCTCCCAACTGAGCTACGGCCCCAAGTTTTTCAATGACCACATGGCCATAGCGAGGTTGCCTGTCCCGCATCCCGTAAACCAAGTGGCGGAAGCGGGAAGCTACAGCCCAATGTAAGTGTACAAATTCTAAAAAAGCGTGGCGAATTTAGAACGGATTCCAGGGGAAGTCCAACAGTCCCTTACAGGTTGTTTAAAAAATAGTCGGCGATGAGGGTAAATACATGCCGGGTAGCGTTCCCCCCGTAGATGCCATGGTTGCGGTTAGGATAAAACATGACATCAACGAATTTATTGGCGCGGATACAGGCCTCGAGGAACTCTTCCGTATTTTGTACATGAACGTTATCATCAGCTATTCCATGGACTAACAGTAGTTTCCCCTGAAAGCGATCGATATAGCTAAGGACCGAGGTACTGTCATAGCCCGCGGTATTTTCCGTAACCAATCCCATATAACGTTCAGTATAGATGGTATCATAAAACCTAAAATCTGTTACCGGGGCAACAGCTACACCCACCTTAAACCAGGCAGAACCCTTCGTCAAAGCCAGAGCGGTACTGTACCCGCCTCCACTCCACCCCCAGATTCCGATACGATCGACATCCACATAGGTAAGCGTACTTAGATAATGTACCGTTTCACCCAAGTCACGCATTAACCATTTTCCAATATCTCCGTAGGCCAAGTTCTTCATTCTTTTGCCACCTTTCCCGGTCTGGCGGGGATCGACACGGAGAAGGATAAATCCTTTCTGAGCTAACATTTGATCCCAGAAAAACCCACTGCCTCCCCAATAATCAGCCACAATGGGAGCCCCGGGCATACCATAAACCCTGATGATTACCGGATATTTCTTGCTCGGCTCAAACTGATGCGGCAAGGTCATCCGGGCTTCCAATTGAACGCTGTCGGAAGTAGGAATTTGCATAAAAGTAGGATAGGTGTACCCATAAGTTCCTGGTTCCTTCAATTTGGATTCACCTAAGACCCGAATTAGCGAGCCATCAGCGCTATGCAAACTGATACGCGGGGGCATTTTGGTATTGGAATAACGATCGATGAAATAAAGTCCCGTAGGAGCAAAATACACGGAATGCCAACCCCTACCCTTCGTGAGTTGTTTAATACCTTCTCCTGTAATGGAGACCCGATATGCCTGGTTCTCTATAACGGAAGCTTTTTTACCACTGAAGTAAATTTGTTCATTTTCCTTGTCTACTTTAATAACCTGACTCACTTCCCACTCACCATCAGTCAAGGTATCAACGATCTCCCCTTCAAAGTCCACACGGTATAGGTGTCGATAACCGCTCCGTTCCGACGACCATAAGAACGTATTTTCATCCAGGAATTGAAAATCGTCCCTGACATCGACCCAACACGTATCGGTCTCGGTAAAAATTGTTTCCGTTTCCCCGTTTAAGCGGTCAGCCAATAATAGGTCTAATCGGTTCTGACGGCGGTTCAAGCGCTCCAGGATTAGATAGCGGGACGGCTTCTTGGGCAACCAGTACAAACGCGGAAAATACTTATCGCTATCCGGGCCTAATTTCAGCCACTTCGTTCGACCTCCCGGTACCCGAACAACACCAATCTGCATGGTAGGATTAGTCTCCCCCACTTTCGGGTAACGCACATATTCCACTTCCGGATAGGGAGTTTTATTACGGATGAAAGGATATTCCTTCACTTGTGTTTGATCTACACGCCAAAAGGCAATGTACCGGCTATCAGGTGACCAATAATAGGCCTGGTCACGACCAAATTCCTCTTCATAGACCCAACCGAAATGACCGTTTAAAATAACATCCGACCCGTCCCGTGTTAAACGGTACTCCCGACTAGAACGCAAATTCTGGGCGTATAAATTATGATCCTCACGGATGTAGGCCACCCATTCACCGTTGGTGGAAAAAGTCACATTCCGGATAGGTTTCACTGGATCAATTAAAGGTATTAATTGCTTAGCGTTGAAGTCATAAAGGTAATAGGTTGCTGCCCTGGACCGTCGCCAAAGACGGTGCACGTTTGTCCTCAGGAGTAGTTTTGATCCATCGGGAGCAAAGTTGAACCCGGCGGGTCGTAACTTTTCCTCGCCCAAGGTCAGTTCTTCCGCCGGTAGATATAGCGTCGTATCCCCCGAGGCCAAATCCACACGGTACAAAGCGTACCCTTTCTGCACCGAATCATAGCGGAAAAAGGCGTAGGCGTCCTCCTGGGGAATCCACTGCCACGGGCCCAGGGAGGCGTATTCCACCAAGCCTTCTTTAAAAATTAAATCCGGGGTGATTTCCCGTTCCTGGGCTCCAAGTAAAGTAATACTAATTAACAGTATAAATAGCGATTGAATGTACTTCATTCCAGTAACTCTTTAAGTTGATTCAAAAGGGTAACCATCATGAGTTGAGTTAAGCGCTTTGTATTTACGTTGCGGGGACTGGGATGGTATGAAGCCACCATCCAGAGCCCGGAGGGCAAACGATAATGCCGGCCATGTTGGAAGGGGTAGTCTTTCTTTTTAATTGGATTTTGCTTACGTGCAAAGCGCAAACAAGCATCAAAAGCGATGCGACCCAATGCCAGCAAAACGCGTAAGCGCCTTAGTTGTTGCCATTCCTGTTGGAAAAACGGGAAACAGTTGTGCAGTTCCATGCTACGGGGCTTATCTTGGGGCGGTACGCATTTAAGAACCGGGGTCATATAGGCATTAGGTAATTCAAGACCATCGTTCAAAGAGAGGGAATGGGGTTGGTTGGCAAAACCGGTTGTAAAAAGACAGCGCATAAGAAACTCAGCCGATTTATCTCCTGTGAAAACCCGTCCCGTGCGATTGCCACCATGGGCGGCGGGCGCCAATCCAACAATCAACACTTGCGCCTGAGGGTCCCCATATCCCGGCACGGGCCTTCCCCAGTAATCCCAATCGGTATATTGCTTCCGCTTTCGTTGGGCAATTTCTTGACGAAAATGTACCAGCCGAGGACATCGCTTACAGGAAGTAATTTCCTGGAAAAGTAATTGCGCAGGACTCATCGCTTATCGGGAGACAGTAATACTTTTCCAAAGTTACGTCGCTGGTGAATATAGCGATGAGCCTCTTGAACCTCGCTGAAAGTAAAAACCCGATCTATCTGCGGAGTAATCCTCCCTTCCTGGTACCACCGCATGACGTTGCTAGTGACCTGTTGGAAAAATCGAGCATGATTCTGGAGCAACCCCAAGTGAAAACCAAACACCCCACGATTCATGGAAATGAGTTTAAGCGGATTAAAACGCGGCATTTTTACATATTCCTTAACGGCATGCCAAGAGTAACGCCCCCGGCCTTCGGTGGCAGTGGAAAAACCGTACATCACCAAACGACCAAGTTTTGCCAGGGCTCGGTAGCTCTCTGCGAAATGCCCGCCCCCAATGGGATCCAGAATAACGTCGGCACCGAGACCGAGCGTCACTTCCTGAACACACGTATAAAAATCAACTTCCCGGGGATCGATGATATGCTCCACCCCCATTTCTTTAAGTTTAACATGTTTCCACCGTGAAGCCGTCCCAATGATCTGACCCCCGAGTAATTGGGCAATTTGCAATGCCGCAATTCCTACGCCACCTCCTATTCCGTGGATCAAGACCCATTCCCCTTCTTTTAAGTGCGCTTGGTTAATCAACATGCCGTAAGCGGTAAAATAGTTTACCGGTAGAGCGGCGGCAGCTCGGAGCTGCTTTTCGTCTTCCAATAATAAGACCTGGTCGCGTGGTAGGATGATTTTCGAGCTATACCCACCAAACCGCGTAAGCCCGACTACGGGGCGTCCCACTAACTCTCCTGCAACCGCTGAACCGACTTTTTCAATAATTCCACTCACCTCATAGCCCGGGACAAAAGGAGGCGGGGGTGCCGAAGGATAAAGTCCCCGACGACAAAGAAGATCAGCAAAGTTTATTCCTGCGTAATGGACTTTAACCTGGACGCCGTTGGAACCTGGTGGCGGAAGCTCACTCTCCTGTAAAGTCAGAACCTCTTCCTTCCCGTACCGCGTGATCCATATTTGTTGCATAGAGGAAATTAGGCCCTTACACGTGAAAGATACAGCAGGGATTTCTTGGCTTTGCCTTTAAGAGATGGCTAAATTCGCACCCCCTTCAGGAAAATTTTTTACAACCTTTAGTGGAAGAATAACATGGCCATTATCTCTACCCTTCGCAACCGGATGCATATTGTGCTCTGGGCCTTACTAATTTTGTTCCTACTCAGTATGACCGTGGGCGGTCTGGTGGGTGGTGTCAACATCGTGGACCAACTTTTAGGCAAGGTCGATCCAACCAAAGCTATTGGAATGGTCAACGGTGACGTCATCTCCCCAACCGACTTTTCCAACTTGGTAACACGTCAAATCGATCAGCTTCGTTCAGCCGGGCAAGAAGTCACCGACCAGGATATTGAGCGCATTCGCAATCAGGTGTGGGAAGGGTTCATCCGTGACAAACTCATTGCCCAGGCGCTGAAAAAAATGGATATTGCCGCCACCGACGAAGAAGTACTCTACCATTTACGGAATGCCCCACCTGTTTTTCTCCAACAAGAACCTGTTTTCCAGACCGATGGCCAATTTGACCTGGAAAAATATCAACAAGCCATTAATAATCCCGTGGGTAACGAATGGGTTGAAATCGAACAGTTCATGAAAAAATCCTACATCCCCAATTACAAACTTCAACAACTTTTATTTTCCACGGTTAATGTAGCGGAAGAAGAATTATGGGATGAATACAAAAAGAACTATTTAGATTACACTATCTCCGCCCTTCACGTTACTACCAGTACCGTACAAGACAGTATAACGGCTCCCACGGAAGACGAACTGCGGGCAGAATATCAGCAGCGGTTCGATGAATTCACCAGAGACGAACTCCGCAATTTGCAAGTTGTTTCCTGGAAAAAGGTACCGTCCCACGACGATACCCTCCGCATCGAGGAAGAAACCCGTCACATATTAGCGTTAGCCCAACAAAAGGGAAGTGATTTCGCCACCCTAGCGGATACTTACACCCAGGATCCTGGAAATCAGGTGACCCCCGATTCCGGTCGCGGGGGCATGTTGGGTTGGTTCCGCAAAGGACAGATGGTGAAACCCTTCGAAGAAGCTGCCTTTTCCGCCCCGCCGGGAACAGTAGTGGGACCGGTTCTTTCCCCCTTTGGTTATCACATCATCAAGGTCTTCGATCGACGCGTACAAAAAGGTGTGGAAGAGGTGAACGCCGCCCATATTCTCTTGAAGATTGAGTTAGGGGCCAGCACCCGGGAACGCTTACGCCGGGAAGCTACCCTCTTTACCTACGACGCCCAGGATTACGGTTTTGAGGCCGCCCTGGACACGCACTATGTGCAAGCCTTTTCCGCCGATCATCTCACCAAATCCGCCTCTTTCCTTCCCCAGGTAGGCTCTTTCCGGGATGCCGTTCGATTCGCCTTTAACAGCTCCGTGGGGGACATATCCGGCCCCTTAGAAAACGATAATTATTTTATCGTCTGCAAACTGGATTCTATTTTAGAAGCCGGTACCCGCGGTTTTGGAGAAGTGCGCGCCCAGTTAAACCGTGAGATCCTGGAGCAAAGACAAAGGATAAAGGCTAAAGAATTAGCGAATATTTACCGCCGAAAGGTAGAGTACGGAGTCACTTTCGAGGATATTAAGCAGGAAAACGCCCAAGTGGAATACATGCCTCAGGATACCAAGAAACTATCCCGCGGTTTCAACACCATCGGGCAGAGTTATTACCTCATTGGGGCGCTGTTGGGCTCCGAACCAGGCGCCCTCATTGGACCGGTGGAAACTGCCCGGGGGTATGCCTTGGTGAAGCTCCTTTCGGTGGCCTCCATCGATAGTAATGACTTCGAAGCTAAAAAAATCAATCTGCTACAAAACCTTCAATCTACCAAAGGCAATGCAGTTTATGAGAATTGGTTACAAGCCCGACGAGAGGCAGCGGAAATCATTGATAATCGCAACTACTATTTCTAAACTTGATAAATCATCAACGTCAATTTATATTTGATGACAAAACCACGCTCTCCGATTTCCACTGCTTTCATCTCCAAGATAGAACAAATATAACCTAACAATCCTAACGCGAGAATCTCATGATTACTTTCAGTGAGCGACAATTAAAGATACCGGAAATGAGCCGTCCCGTTTTTCTGGTGACCGGAGGCATGTCCAAATTTGCGCGGGCCATTCCCGAAAAACGAACCGAGGAGTTGGCCATCGACGCTTTTACGGAGGCAGCTCATTTCATCGATACAACACCGGCCGAACTCAAGCAGTACATCCATTCCTGTTACTACGGCCACTTTGCCGATCATTTCGGGGACCAATTATTGGGTGAAGCCGTCATCCACGACCGGTTAGGACTGGATCCCTTGGGAAATATTGGCATCAAGACGGGGGGAGCCACCGGAGGGTCCACCCTTTGGGAAGCCTTCAAAACCGTGGCTTCCGGCTATTCCGACTGCGTCTTGGCCATGGGCTGGGAACGCATGGACGAAGTTCCCACCGACGAAGGAAATCATTATATCGCCTCCGCTGCGGACAAGGACTGGGAAACCCCCTTGGGACACATCTACACCGGGTATTACGCTGTCATGGCCCAAAAATATTGGCAGGTTTTTGGCAAGGAAGAGGATTCTTTCCGCCGCACCATGGCTGAAATCGCCGTGAAAAACCGCGGCTACGCCCGGATGAATCCTCACGCTCAGGGTCCGCTGAAAATAACCGTGGAAGACGTGCTGAACTCCCCTGTTGTTGCCTACCCACTCCGTGCCCTGGATTGCTGCTTAATGAGCGTGGGAGCGGCTTGCGCCATCCTCTGCGACGAAAAGACCGCCTTCGAACTCAGTGACAATCCGCTGTTGATTTACGTTGCCGCTGGAAGCCACACCTTGCGCGTAGCCGATCGCAGACACATGGAAATTCCCCTTTTACCCAACGAAACCGCTGATCAATATAAAGATTTAGGGGAGCGTTTCCCCGGTGGCGATCGCTATCCTGGGTTTACCGGCTTTCTAGCAGCCCGAATGGCGGCCCACTATGGCTACCGTATGGCGGGAATCACCGATCCTACTACAGACCTGGACGTGGTGGAGCTGCACGATGCCTTCACCATCAGTGATATTCAGACCTACGAAGATATTGGTATCCGACCGTACGGAGAGGGGCGTACCTATGTGGAATCGGGAGACTGCTACCATACCAACCCTCGTACCGGTGAACCGGGTAAATTACCAGCCAACTTGTCAGGGGGCCTCATCGGGAATATGCATGCCGTTGGCGCCACCGGAATCATGCAAGCCATCGAAATAGGCCATCATCTCTGGGGTCGGTGGGCCGAAATGCACGGAGATCCGGAAAAATGGCGCCGGTTTAATCGGGAAAAACCAACCGATTGGACCAATTTACAGGTTGTCAATGCTCGCCGTGGTCTGGCCATCAGCCACGCCGGGGTCGGCAGCCATGTGACAGCAACTATCATCGTGCATCCGGATCATCAACTGGAAAGGATTTCATCATGAAAACCATGAAACGGGGAACTGTACGCGTTGAGAAGGGACGTTACCGTCCTCAAGGACATTTCCATTTCGTGTACCCCAACGACCCTATCTGGGACGAACAAGGACGCTTGGTGGGTGTGACTAATCCACGGGATGTTACTCACATTCACACCTATGGTGGAGAATCCGTCTTTTTTGAATCCCTTAGTAAAGGTAAGCTCTTAGGAACCTACTGCGATAACAAAGATTGTGCCACGCAGGGTACTGTTTATATTCCATTTCGCATTCATTGTCCTGACTGCTTGGGGAAAAACACCCCGATGGATCTGACGGAAACCGCAAAAACCGGGGCCCGTGTCCATACCTTTATGATTACAGAACGAACAGGCGCCTTTAATACGTTGAAAAAACCAATTCGCTTTATCAACGTTGAATTCCAAGGAGTGGCTACCATCCTAATGGGCTACCTGTCCGTGGGCGAACCGTCCATCGGCATGGAAGTAGTCCCTATATTTCAAACTGAGAACCCTACCTATACAATCCTCGATCTATCGTGGGTTCCTAAAGGCACCCCTGAAGAGGAGTTACCCGAAGGTTTTACTTTCGGTTAAATCCATAATCACCTGCTCTATCCTTTACTGAAAGCTCGGCACACCGGCTAATTCTTGTTTCTCCCCTAAGGTGGGTCGTATTTTTCGATAACCATCATATATGAATCAACTCCGAAAGGGATCACCATGAAATCATTACGACTACTTTAAACTTTTGTGTTAGTTTATCTTTGATACCAGCACAATTCCGTACAGAGATGAAAAGCCTGGGAGGCACAATCAGCTATACGAAAAACTACTATAATAAAAAAGAAACCTATTCAATCCTTAATATACAACCTACCGTTAGCTATTTTGTCCAGTATAATGTCGCCGTTGGATTGTCGTTAATCCGTATATCCTCAACAGGTTACGGTAGAACCCAGACTTTGTCTGGAATCGGTGTAGGGTTCAAATTATATGTAAGTACAGCTTACATGGGGGGCTTATCAAACTCAAAAATGGGAGAACGAGAATGATTCGTCCAACAATATACTTGGGGAAACAGGTTATCTTTTTGAACTCAGTCAACATGTTTATTTGGACTTTGGGGTTGATTATGTCAAGGGACTTGACAACATGGAAAAATTTGAAACCCTAATAGTAAGTGTGGGTGTGGCGACCTTCTTTTAAACACTTTTGGATAAAAAAAAGCCAGGGCTAGTTGAAGGCCCTGGCTTTTGGCGATTCTTTTACAGCTTTAAGGACGGATAATCTTGTAAGGGAAATACCAGACTGCCGTATTGTAACCACCATCGCTAATAAAGAGAGTTGCGTTATCAATAACGTCAAAGAACATGCGGAAGATGCGCTGACGATGGCCGATGCCAGGTCCATGTGCTCGCCAGGCAACGGTGAACACATTATCACCAGCTTGGTTATCCGGCCATAGGCCGGAATCATTCATCCGACGACGGGCCTTATGGCGACGATCCCTTCCAAAGTGGAACAAAGCCCGTTCCCCACTATCTAGGCTGTCCACGTAAAATACCGGGTCATCGTTCTCCACCGTTAGTTCCACGCGCATTGGCGTCCAGGCGAAGAAAGTGGGAAGTTCCTGACGGGGAATGAAAAGATCCTCCACCGTGTTGGCTTCGAAACTGTACAACACCGAATCACTATCTTCTAAGGGGGTCCAGATGAATTCCAGTTTCGTAATGCGGACCTTACTGCCGGCGCCCCCGGTACCAAGGGTGAATGCATCGACGATCCAACGATATCCATCGGGATTGTTACTATCGGGAAGGCGCACGAAACGCAACTTTCGGTTCAAATCGGTGGAAAACGCTTTTACGAAGGAATCCACAACCGTGTGGGTAGCCGTATCGATGGCCACGACGATGAAATTCCCTTGCAGGGTATGCGTAATATAGCCAATGGCTGTATCACCATTAACATCGAAGGTCACCGTACGATCGTAATCAGTAATCTGGCGTCCGAAACGGAGTCGATAGTTACCGTGAGGCCAGAGCGTGTCCACCAGAGTCTTCCCCAATCCGCCAATTTCCAAACCGGTGATATAATCGTCAACTACGGCACCCTCGTCATTGAAACCATCCAGGGAAAAGGCTTCATCCGCATCGATGAGCGTTAGGAGTTCGTCAGGATTAAAGTTATCCTCTGGGGTTTGTTCACAAGCTGGAAAGAGGATTACGAAAAGTGAAAAAGTTAACGTTAAAAAGGTTCTCATGATTAAGCTCCTCATTGATGGTGTTATTTCCAGGAGCGATGCGGACCAGACCGATTGGATGGCCGACGACGTAACTGGAACTGTTTACGGATATCCTGAATGAAACGCTCTTGAAACACCATGAGTTTTACCAATTGAGCGTTGGTCAAAGTGCCTTTCATTCCTTCAATAAACGTGTTTCGCAGTTCAATTTTCTGGGTTTCTAACTGATTTGCTTCCTTAATGGCTCGGGCCAATTCTTTGTCAGATATTTCGTCTCCTCGTTCTGCCTTGTCCACTAACGGTCGGAAGAGTTCCTTTTGTGCTTTTTGCAGTTTTTTCATTGCCTCCTGATGAGCACGCATTTTGGGGAAAAACGTCTCCGCCTGTTCTTCAGTGAGTCTCAGTTCATCGGTCAATTTCCAAATGGCCATGAGTTCCATCCGGTTAGCGGCCTGACCCCTCGGGGGTGGCGGCCCCGGAGCTACAGGAGGGGGCTCTTGCGCCACCACAATTCCCAGAAATAAAACAGACAGGATAAGTTGTGTAAGTACTTTCATTAGTTAGCCTCCATGAGATTAGTAAAGCCTTCGAAATCAACTTCATCAAAGAATTCCAGAGCTGTCCATAAATCATCTTCGCTTTCCAGAACATACAGGGCCATATCTTCCTGCAGTTGCCGTTCCTCCTCGGCCGTTAATAAAAGGCCCGAGTAATAGATAACTGGGGGAGTAAGGTCTGTCGGATTCTGTAACTGGGTAACGGTCAACACTCCCACCAGGGCAATGAACACTACCATCGTCGATCCCATGAACAGGCGTTGTTTCCGTCTTTGAATAGCGAGCCGTTTACCTCGTAAGCGGTCAATAAAATCGTCGGGATCGATCGTTGCTGAGGGGACGTGACAACGCTGAATGAGTTCCTGTTCAAAATCCATATTAAGACTCCAACAATTCCTTTAACTTGTTCACGCCATGATGATAACTCACCTTCACTGACCCTTCACTGGTCTGGAGGATGTCCGCAATTGTTTTAAAAGGGAGTTCCTGTGAGATACGCATCATGATGACCAGGCGTTGTTGTTTGGGTAAGGTAGCCACAGCCCGCCACAGCTGTTGACGATCTTGGGAAGTGGACTGACTGTTTCCTTCATTGGATATTTCGGGTGTTTGATCCAGGTGGAGAAAATCCTTCCATCGGTTGCGCCTGAGGTAGTTGTTCGCGATGTTGCCATTGACGCGGTACAGGTAGGTGTTGAATTGCGCTTGAAAACGAAATCGCTTAAGGGCTTTGTAAAGGCGTAAAAAAACGTCCTGCGCCAGGTCTTCAGCTTCCATAATATTCCCGGTAATAGAGTGAAAAAAGCGAACCACCTTGGTGAAATGCCGTCGAACCAGGTCGTCAAAAGCCTGTTCACTTCCGTCTTGGAATTTCTTGATGAGTTCATGATCGGTAAGCATTCAATTACACCCCTTTAGACCTTTACGATCGCAAAAGGTTAATAAAAAATTTAGTTCCGTGAAAGAAATACTGTTCTGTGAGCGACCATTGTGCTCGTATACAAAAGACGGTAAGTTACTTTCCCAACCAGGCTCAGGATACACGTTTTAAAACTACGTAAAACGACCTTATTTTCGATGACATGTATTCCCGGGTAAACCCAACTCCCAACGCCAATCAGTTAGCCGCCATTACCCATCCACCTGCTCCGCTGATGATTATTGCCGGCGCAGGAACGGGCAAAACCTTCACCCTCATTCAACGTATCGTGTATCTCATTCAACATTATCAAATCGACCCCGGAACAATTTTAGTGATCACTTACACCGAAAAAGCCGCCCAGGAACTACAAATGCGAGTCATGGAAACAGTGGGCTCCCAAGCCCAGGACCTCAATGTAGCTACCTTCCACGCCTTTTGCTACCGGGTGGTTTGTGAACATCCCTCCACTAGCAATCAGCCCCCCACCCTCATGGACGATGGAGACGCCATCTTCCTCCTGTTGAAACATTTCGATGACCTCCTTCCCTTCCGATCCCGTTTGTTTCCCCAGGATCCCGTTAAGGCTGTTACCAAATGCTTGCTCCCCTTTTTCAACCGCTTGCGTGACGAATTAATCGACTCCCAATCACAAGCCATCGACCAGGTAGCCCAAAACTTTGAAGAGCCCGAAAGGGCGGCCCAATTCAGGGACTTAATGCGCATTTACCCCTTGTTCCAGGCCTGGAAGCAAGAGGAAAACCGGGTGGACTATGGGGATATGATTCTGCGGTGCCACCAACTCCTTACTGAGGATCACACCTTTTTAGCGCAGCAACGTGAACAGTACCAGCATTTCATCGTGGATGAATTTCAGGATAATAATTTCTCCTTAAATGCGATCATGGGGTTGCTCGTGGGCCACAGAGGGAGTATTACGGTTGTGGGCGATGTGGATCAGGTCGTCTACAGTTTCCGGGGGGCCAGTGTGGCCAATATCAAAGATTTTGAAACGCGCTACCACGCTTTCATCGACTACCGGGAAATTGACCTAGTCACTAATTACCGTTCCACCCAGCAAATCTTGGATGTAGCTAACCATGTTATTCAGCACAACAGCAATCCCGTAAAAAAGTGGCTAATCGCAGCAGAAAACAATTCAACAGGTCCTTTGCCTGAAATCTGGTGGGGAGAACGCCCCCAACAACTTCGCTGGATTGCGCAGAAAATAAAATCGCTCTTAAAAGAGGGGGTGGTTACCTTTTCTGATATTGCCATTCTCTGCCGTACGCGGGATCAAGTAAAAACTGTTGCCCAACACTTGCGGCGAGCGCGTTTGCCCGTGCAGGTCTATCTCACGGGTTTCTTTCAAATTCCCGTAATCCGGGATCTCCTGGCCTGGTGCCATGTAGTGGGGAGTGGGGCGCTCCAGGAGGGTGCCTTATACCGGCTCCTTCATCGAAGCCTGGAGCCTTCCCTATTGCGTAAGATAACCAGTCAACTACAACCAGGAGAAACACTTGCTCAACTAGTATCAATCGGTAACAATTCGACGGAGTACCTCCCACTTGAAAAATTCCTTTACCTTATTCAGCTATTGCGTGAGCATACGGCAAAGTTAACCGCCGGTGAAATGGTGGTGGAAATCTGTGAATATACTGGCTTATTGCGACCTTACTTAAAGCGGTACGAGTTCCACGACCGGGTGGCTTTGATGAACGCGGGAGAATTCATCAACCGCGCCCAAACTTTTGCCCGTCGGTACAGGGACCATAACCAGCTTCAGGATTTCGTGGAGTATATGGATATTCTCCAGCCCGCGGGTACCATTCCCACCCTTTACCCTCCAAACGGAAGCGACCGGACCGCCATCCTGGTTCAGACGATCCACGGCGTGAAGGGGGGCGAGTTTCCGCTGGTTATCATCCCCTTTAATCGGGTGGGAAGTTTCCCTCTGAATTATAAACCCAGTCCCTATTTAGACACCGCGCCCTTAACCTGGCGACCTAAAACAGATGAAGAAAACCTTTCCCCTAAGGAATTCCACCTGGAAGAAGAACGACGACTTTTCTACGTGGCCGTGACCCGGGCTCAAAAACATTTATTCCTACTGGCTCCTCAAAAGGCCACCTCACATTTCATTAAAGAAATCCCTTCAAATTGCATAGAGGAATTTGACATGCCCACACAAGACATGATTACCCAACCAGCAACCTACCATGATGTAAGAAGCTACTTTGAACAACGCTTGCTCCAGGCCCTGGGAGAGAATCAGTTCGAAAAAGTGCGTGAATACACCCGAATTTTAGAGCGACTGACCGCCATGGAAAGCGGACAGGCCATTCAATGGGGAAAGGAACCCTGGGAACAGGAACTCCAGAAACGCCTGCCAAAAAGCGTGGAGCGCACCGCCCCCTACCCTTTACGACTGTCAACCAGCGCTACGGAAACCTACCTGGAATGTCCCCTGAAATATCAACTGGCCCATATCGACCGCATTCCGGAAGCCATCAGTAAACCCCAGTTAGTCTTCGGTACTATCATTCACCGCGTGTTGGAAGAATTTCATAAACCCGACCAAACGCAAACTGAAAAACAATTACTGGAGTTGCTGGAGACTTATTGGGAAACGGAGGCTTTCGATTATCGCGCACGGGAAATGGAATTCAAAAAACAGGGAGAAGAACTCCTACGGCGGTATTTTACCAATTTCCAGGCCGAGCCACCCCAGGTCAAGGCCCGGGAGCTATGCTTTTCTTTTGAGTTGGATCAGGTAACCATTACCGGCAAGATCGACCGCATCGATGAAGGGGATCACGGTTACCAAATTGTCGACTACAAAACCGGAAAAACCCGCACTCCCGCCAAACGAAATCTTCAACTGGCTATTTACTGCCTCTACCTTTACCTTCATCCCGAAACCCCTTTTGGCGGTTTGCCAGAATTGGCTACCCTTTACTATCTCCGCTCAGAAGACAAGCCCCAGGATACCCACCAGTTCTTGCCGGAGGAATTGGAGGCCACGAGGGAAAAAATCAAGGCCATTCGAGACGGCATTTGGAACCAGGAATTTACCCCTCGGAAGGGATTCCACTGTGACTGGTGCGACTATAAAAAACTGCTCTGCCCCGCCTGGGAAGAGGACTGAAGACTACTTCTTTACCAATAAATACTGCAGAACACCCTTGAAATCCTGTCCCCTGAAAAACACTTTCTTCGGGTACAGACTGGCATCGCTGCTCAGGGAATCCACCCGCACTTCGACCCAGTTGCTGGTAACCTCCCAGTAATTCAAGACCGAATCGACCTGGTTCTTTACCGTGATAAATACCGTATCATTGCTGGTGAAGTCGGTGACCGTCAGGGTTGTATTGAGCACCGAGGTGGAATCCAGTTTTAAAGCTAAAATAAAGCGTTCATCGAAAGTAAACCGGTTCCCTTTCAAGGAGAAGCTGAACACATTCTCGGTGCTTACCACAGCCGGTAAATCTTCGATTAAACCATCGATAGGTTCCGGTGGGCCCACACAAGCAAGGGTAAAAACGAAGGGTAGAATTAAAAGCTTAGGCAGTCTCATCTTTAAGGGGCAACTGGGGGGGCGTCTGCCGCTCCCCTAACTGTAAATCGAGGATCTTATCTATAGGTTTTTCTAACTGTTTACTCCGGGTATTTTGCAATTCAGTATAATGATTTTGAGCAGCTGCCAGGGATTTCCCTAAGGCGTCCAGTTTGCCAACAAATTTCAACCATTGGTTTTTAAAGGCCTGTACCAAGGCTTGAATTTCCCCGGCCCTGGTTTCCAATTGAAAGTTCTGGACCGCCTGACGAATTAAGGAGAGGACTGCGTACAGGGTTACAGGGGAGCACAGGACCACCTTATTGTCCAAAGCAAAATCGATTACATCCCCGCCTTCTTTATTCAGAAAGGCATAGATTCCCTCATTGGGAATGAACATGAGGACATAATCCACCGTTCCTCCCGCGGGATCGATATAAGCTCGTTGGGCAATGGTTTTAATATGTTGTTTTACGTCACTTAAGAATTGCTTTTTTTCTCTTTCCCAGTCTTCTTTAGAGTCACTGGTAAACAGAGTAGCGTAATGGCTCCAGGGAAATTTCACGTCCATATTAATGCGACGGCCCTGGGGCAAATTGAAGGTAAAATCGGGTCGACCGCTTCCCTCCTGACTCTGTTTCTGGTAATTGACGCCCTCCACTAATCCCATGAAGTTCAGGATATCCTCTACCATTTTCTCCCCCCACTGCCCCCGGGCCTGGGAACTGGATAACACCTGGTTTAATTTGGACGTACTATCCGCCAGGCGCGACAGCCCTTCCCGCGATTCAATCATCTGGCCGTGCAATTGGTGAGTCTGTTTGGTTAGGTTTTCCAATTGAACCCGCAGCTCCTTTAAACTGGAATCGATAAGTTTCTTTTTCTCCTCCAATTGTGAGTCAGAAGATTTTAATAGCTCATTAAATCGGCTTTCGGCCACTTCTAATAAGGTTGTAATGTTCTGATCTAAGGCTTCCTTGGAAAGGGTACCGAAAACATCCCGCAGATGCGTCTCGCTGGCCTGCGCCATTTTGATTTCCCTCTGGCGTACGAACCAGATAACTAGGCCTCCTAAAACGAAACCCAAGAGAAATAAGAGAATTCCTGCTGTTAATGACATACCAAAACCTACGGCAAAGCGACCATTTCCAAAATAGAATTCAAGTAAATATAAACCTTATATACGGCCAAAATATGCTACGAAAAACCCCCTCCTGTAAATTACTATTCCGTTGTACCAGCTAAACCCAAGACTTCGGCTTGCTCCCGTAAAGCATCAATGATAAACTGAATATGTTCAGCCCGATCTACGCCCAATTCCTCAATCCCCTGGGCAACTTCCGCCCGATCAACCTTGGCAGCGAAACTCTTATCCTTCAGTTTCTTGGTGACGGATTTGACTTTCACTTCCCGAATAGATTTCGAGGGTCGTACATAGGTTACCGCAAAAATAAACCCGGTCAGCTCGTCACAGGCATACAGGACCTTGGCTAAGAGACTTTTGCGGGGGACACCGGTATAGTTAGCATGTCCCATGATGGCCTTCCGGATCTCAGCGCTATATCCCAGGGATTCCAGGATTTTGTTCCCAACATAGGGATGTTCCTCAGCGGTGGGATGTTGTTCATAGTCAAAATCGTGCAACAGCCCGGTGATGCCCCAAATATCCTCATCTTCGCCATACTTCCGGGCGTAACAACGCATCACCTGCTCTAAAGCCAAGGCATGGCGGCGTAAAGAGTCACTTTGCGTGTATTGGTAGAGCAATTCCAAGGCTGCTTTACGGGAAGGAGTTGAAGCGGTCATTGGGAAGGTTATCAATATGGGAAAAGTATGATTGCCTATATTCCCAGTAAATCCAACACCAAGCGAATCATCACTCCCGAGGCCCCCTTTTTGGGAAGGTACGGTTTTTTTTCAGCGTTCCAGGCGGTTCCGGCAATATCGAAATGCACCCAGGGAATGTCTTCTTTAACAAATTCTTTTAGAAAGGCACCCCCAGCAATAGTCCCGGCCTGGCGTTCCGCCCCTACGTTTTTTACATCAGCCACCTTCGATTTAACCTGCTCACAGTACTCATCCCAGAGGGGGAACTCCCACACAGGTTCGCCCGTTCTCCGGGAAGCCGTTTTTACTTCTTTAATGAGATCTGCGTCACTGCCCATGATCCCAGTAGCGACGTGTCCCAGGGCGGTTATGACCGCGCCGGTGAGCGTGGCAAAATCTAAAATATAGCGGGGCTCGTAATGCTTGCTCACGTAGCTCAAGGCATCCGCCAGAATAAGGCGTCCCTCGGCATCTGTATTGAGTACTTCGATAGTCTTGCCATTGTAAGCCGTGAGGATGTCACCTGGTTTATAGGCTTTGGCACCGCTTAAATTTTCCGTGGAGGGAATTACTCCAACGACATTCAAAGGGGGTTTACTCTGTGCAACAGCCTTCATAACCCCTAAAACCACACCGGACCCGCACATATCGAATTTCATTTCATCCATTTTGGAAGCGGGTTTAATAGATATCCCGCCGCTATCAAAGGTGAGTCCTTTCCCCACTAAGACGACTGGTTTCTTGTCGGAAGCACCGCCGTTATACTCCATGACAATAAACTGGGGTGGCTCAGCGGAACCCCGGGCAACGCCCACCAGAGCCCCCATTCCCATCTTGGTAAAAGTTTCCCGGTCAAACACGGTGACCTTCATACCTCCTTCTTGACCAATCTGCCGGGCTTCTTCCGCTAACTTAGTGGGAGTGGTCACGTTCCCTGGATGATTTTCCAGGTCCCGGGCGTAACAAACAGCTTCGCCAAACAGCCGCCCCTTCTCGATTCCTTCTTCCGAACCCTGGAGAAGAATTGCCGACTCAAGTTCAAACAGTTCTTCCGTCCGGGTTTTATATTCTAAAAACTGATAGCTCCCCAAAATTAACCCTTCCACCATGGCCTGGCTGGCAGCCGCATCAACGCGATTGTCAAAAACCTCTAAGGCAATGTGTTTACATTTCTTATCGATGGCCGTTTTCGCAACGGTACCCCCCGCTTTGCGCAAGGTTTCTAAATCCAACGCTTCTTGTTTTCCAAGCCCGACTATTAAAAAGCGCTTTTGCCCTTTGTAAAACAGGACGGCCTCTCCCACCTTGCCCTTAATATCACCTAATTTAATGGCTTCGGAAATCTGGTGGTCAAGATATTCGTTCACTTCCGCTCCGGTGGCAGTAAGCGCGGTTTCTTCGGTCACCCCAACGGCAAAAAGGTCAGTGGCCAAGTCCTGCCAATCTTTCGTTGTGGATAATATTGCTTTCAAGTAGGCCATAGTCTTCCTTCCGTTTATTGTAAAAATGAGTATTGATATACTCAAATAGCTAATGCCAAATTAAAGTAAAATAAGTTATTCCTGAAATGAATTTCGTCTTTAGGTTTTTAATACCCCTTACAGGTTTCCCAGACCTACACTCGTCTTTTTACCAAGCTTTCCACAATCGTTGGATCCGCCAAAGTAGAAATATCTCCTATATGATCCAGGTCCCCTTCGGTGATTTTACGTAAGATTCGGCGCATGATTTTCCCCGAACGCGTTTTTGGTAAAGCAGAGGTGAATTGTATCTTGTCTGGCTTCGCGTGAGGGCCGATCTCTTGGGTGACCTTCGTTAAGATATCCCTGACAACTTCATCATCATGCGTAACGCCCGTCATGAGGGTTACGAAAGCATAAATACCCTGACCTTTAATGTCGTGGGGATAGCCCACAACCGCCGCTTCGGCCACTCCCTTGGCCTTGCCAATGGCACCCTCCACCTCGGCCGTCCCGATGCGATGACCAGAAACATTGAGTACATCGTCTACACGGCCCGTTATCCAGTAATAACCATCTTCATCCCGCCGGGCACCATCCCCGGTTAAATAGTATCCAGAATACGTGGCAAAGTAGGTCTGACGAAAACGGTCATGATCTCCGTACACGGTGCGCATGATTCCCGGCCAGGCTATTTTTATCGCCAGTAAACCAGAAACATTATTCCCCTCAATCTCTTTTCCATCTTCCGTCAATAGAACCGGTTGGATGCCGAAAAAGGGTAGCGTCGCCGAACCGGGTTTCAGAGGGGTCGCTCCAGGCAGAGGAGTTAAAAGAATCCCGCCCGTCTCGGTTTGCCACCAAGTGTCAACAATGGGGCACCGTCCTTTCCCGATTTCACGATAATACCAGAGCCATTCAGGTTCTTTGATAGGTTCACCCACCGTCCCTAATATCTTTAGGCTAGATAAATCGTGGTTTTGAACCCATTGGTTTCCTTCCTTCATCAAGGCGCGTAGAGCAGTTGGCGCCGTGTAGAAAATATTGACTTTATGTTTGTCAACGATATCCCAGAAACGACCATAATCAGGATAATTAGGGACCCCCTCAAACATAATGGTAATGGCTCGATTGGCTAAAGGGCCATAGACGATGTAGGAATGTCCCGTTATCCATCCGATATCGGCCGTGCACCAGTAAATATCACCCTCATGATAATCAAAGATGATTTCATGAGAGTAGGCCGCGTACACCAAATAACCTCCGGTTGTGTGCAAAACCCCTTTCGGTTTGCCGGTGGAACCAGAGGTGTAGAGAATAAAGAGCGGGTCTTCCGCATCGAGTATCACCGGGGGACTGTCAGCCGCAACCTTGGCGATTTCTTCATGCCACCAGTGATCCCGGCGGGGTTTCATGGGAACGGGTTCACCTGTGCGCCGGACAACG
Source organism: uncultured bacterium (assembly GCA_964628055.1). Lineage (GTDB taxonomy): Bacteria > Fidelibacterota > Marinisomatia > Marinisomatales > TCS56 > CAZBEL01. Next base: position 29,487 of record CAZVNL010000001.1, read on the forward strand.
ATGACGCGTTCGATAAAAGGCGTCCCCTCCAGGGCACGGTCGGCATTGCGTTTCATGGGAATATCGGTCTTTCGCCCTCGCACACCCGTATCCTGGGTTATTAATAGGCGACAATTAGAATCATTGATCCGATTACGTAGAGAGTCGCTGCTAAAGGCACCGAAAACAACCGAGTGTACCGCTCCCAGACGGGCACAGGCTAACATGGCAATGGCTAATTCAGGAATCATCTGTAAATAGATACAAACACGATCTCCCTTTTTAATACCCATCCCCTTTAAAACATTCGCCAATGTTTGAACCTCTTTCAATAATTCACTATAGGTATACGCTTTTGATTCCTGGGAATCGTTGCCCTCCCATATGAGGGCCGTTTGGTCGCCATACCCTGCCTCCACGTGCCGATCGAGACAGTTATAGCTTGCATTTAGCTTTCCGCCTTTAAAAAACTCAATATTTGCAGTTACAAAATCGTAGTCTATGACCTTTTGCCACCGCTCATACCAACTAATCCGCTCCGCAATCTGACCCCAAAAAGCTTCCGGATTATTGATCGACTGGTTATAGAGTTTCCAGTATTCATCCAGAGTTTTAATCCAAGCGCGCTTAGAAATCCGCTCAGGAGGCAAATACGTTTTCTCAGACATGTTCTACTCCTATCTTAGACTCAGAAATATTATTCTCAAAGCAGTAAAATAAGATATTTATATCCTATTAGTCAAAATAAATAGTACCTATTACGCTCCTAAAATGAAGTTATTCCTTTGCGGAGGACTCTTCAATCAATTCATAGGTAATCTTCATTTTCTGGTTGATGGAGAAAGTTTGTTCATCCACCAGTTCCCCCAATTTGTAAACCTGTAAATGATGGGTACCTGCTTCCATCATAAATTTGATCTTTTTCTCCTGCCAGCGATACTCATCATCGAGGATGAAGGTCAAACTATCTTCATGAGAATAAAACTTAACTGGATAGAAAGGACTCAATTTTACTTCGATGGTTAGCGCTTCTGCTGATTGTATCTGGATGGTTTTCGTAACCGGAGCATAATCTACTTTTTTTATCGTCACATTGTGATCACCTATTTCTACGGGGTAGTTAACCACGGGAGTAAGGCCTATCGATTGGGCATCCAGCAGCACTTCTGCCTCAACGGGAACGCTGGTAAAGGTGGTGGGGACAAAATAGCGCGCTATGAGAGCGGAAACCGGAAGCGTCTCAACTAGTTCTACAGGAGCCTCTTTTTGGGGAGGTGCTTTTTTCGGCTTCGGTGCCTTTTTCAACACCGGTGTAACATAGCGATTTAACACCCACCCTTCTACTTCCTGGGTAGTTCCTCTGGTTTCATCCCGGACCTCCGTCAAACCAAACAATCGATCACCAGCTACTTTCGAGACGATCACCAGATCACCCTGTGATAGAAAGAAGTGTACCGGGGCTCCGTTCTGTGGTCCCTCCCGGAAGGGGACTAAATTCTCTTTCACGCGATATGGTGCTCCCTTTTCAAGGAAAGCTTGCGGCGGGCCAAGAAACAGATCCCTCCTGATTTCATGTTTCTTATGGAAGTTGAAAGGGACACTTAGTTTTGGCAAAGCGCCTTTGGTATCCACCGTCAACTTTAAATGCTCCTGTTCTCCCTGGGAAGCGCGTAGTTGCAAGCGATAAAACCCTATAGTATCAGTAACGGACATGGCCAGTACGCGTTGACTATCGGCCAGGCTAACTTCCGCCCCGGTGATTGGGCTGCTATCGGATCGACGATAAACGGTCCCCAGTAATACATACGGAATGCGCTGAACTTTAAAGATGGGAAGTTCAAGTCGATGGGAAGGAGTCACCGAAAAAGTATGTTGCACTTTTAGAAAATCACCGCCTAAAGGCACCAGAACAGCCAAGTTCCCCGAGGGCTCTCGGTTGAGGGTATTACGCGGTAAAACCAGTTTAATACTATCCCCGGGAAAGAACACTTGTTGGAGTAAGGGTTCCGCTGTATTACGACGATCGTAGATACTCAACCGGTAGGCCGTGGGTTGTGCGTCCAGAATTAGAACGGGAGCCACGATGGTGACTTCGGCGTAAGTGTAACGCATATTAATCTCGTCGTTATCGGTAATTACAATAGGGCGATCATACTGATTTACTTTAAGATAGGAACAACCGACGGACCATAGAATAGCGACTATGATCCCCGAATAATAAACCGTGAGTTTGAATCTACTCAATAGGAACCCCGTGGGCAAATTTATGGTACTGTCCCGCTTTGTCTTTATGAACTGCTACCATTGTGATATCGGCTTTACAAGCCAAGCGGCTGCCTTTCTCCCGACTTTCTGCATAGGCTTCCACTCGAATAGTGAAGGAGGTCTTTCCCACTCGGATGACGCACCCGGTAAAGTTCACCCATTCTCCAGCGAAAACCGGTTCGCTAAATTCAACCTTCTCGATGGCGCGGGTCACGGCACCGCTGGCACCCGTGTCGCGAAGAAAACGGAAAGCCACCTTCGCTGCGGCTAAGTCCATCCAGGAGACCATTTGTCCCCCGAATAAGGTACCAATGTTGTTGATGTGGTCGGGCATCACCAATTGAGAGTAGTTCGCTGTGTAATCTCTCATGATAAAATCCTTTTTCTATTCCCGGTAAAATTTACTGTTTAACCGTTTAGTAAAGGGCATTTTTTGTCTCCTCCCTGCAAGGATTATTTCTTTGGGATTAGCCGCCAGAATCATTGGCTAAGTTTTCCCTTTAATGTGAACTAAAACCCTGCTGTTTCCCAGGTTTTATTCTCAATAAGCAAGGGATGTGACCAGTCAAGTATGAGCGACAAAAAAAGCCCCGCAAAGATACCCTCGAGAAAAATTTTTTTCCCTGAAGAGCACGCCACACCTGCGGGGCTATCACAATATTATTTCGCTGGAGAAATTCTGTCAAGCTTTTTTTTAAGCTTCTACCCGGAATTTTCGCTAATAAGGGGGTTATCGGGCACTCATCGGATCAATTTGGTACAGAACGTCTTTAAATGATCGGAATAACCACCACAGGCAGCTTAGGCTAAATATTTCTGGGCCATGGCTTTTCCTTGGGCTGGGTCCACTTTCATAAATAACAACGCACCGGTAAAAAACAGGATCATTATGGAGAGGATACCCAAGCGTGGATTACCGGTGAGCAAGGTAATAGTTCCCATTAGGACGGGACCGAGAACGGCGGCAAACTTCCCGAACATATTGTAAAAACCAAAGAATTGAGCCGCTTTCTTCTCCGGGATGATCCGGGTGTACAAGGAACGGCTCAAAGCCTGGATGCCCCCCTGAAAAAGAGCAATCATGGCCGCTAAAAGATAAAAATGCCACTCCACGCTCATAAAATATCCTCCAACGGTGATGAAACAATACGCTACAATGGCGATGAGGATGGCTTTTTTAGTCCCGATTTTGGTTCCCAACCAACCATAGAAAAGGGCGGCAGGAAAAGCGACAAATTGCACCAGGAGCAAAGCGACTATGAGGGAACTACTGGAAAATTTAAGGGAAATACCGTAATCCACCGCCATGCGCACAATGGTATCCACACCGTCGATGTAAAACCAATAGGCCAATAGAAATAGGCCCACAATTTTCAAATGTCGGATGTGATGAAAGGTATCCATCAATTGACCCCACCCTAAAACAATAGCTTTTCGAAAGGGCACTGCGGTGTAAAGCCTGGGTTCCTTAACGAAGAGGATCAAGGGAACCGTAAAAACGGTCCACCACACTGCTACCGTTAGAAATGCAAATTTTACCGCTTGTTCCTTAGCGCTTAAACCAAAAAATTCCGGATCCAGGTACATCCAGACATTGAAAGCAAATAAAAGGCCGCCCCCAATATAACCCAAGGCAAACCCTAATGACGAAACGGAATCAACCTTACGTTCAGAGGCTACTCCAGGCAGTAAGGAATCATAAAAAACGTTGGCTCCGGAAAAACCTACATTGGCAATGATGAATAACGTAACGGCTACTGGCCACTGGCCTTGATGCACCAACCATAAACCGCTGGTCATGGCTGCGCCTAAAAAGGCAAAGGTGACCAAGAATTTCTTCTTGGCAGTACCTCGATCGGCGATAGACCCTATCAAAGGCGCCAGGATGGCGATGATGATGGAAGCCAAAGAGTTCGCCAGACCCAAATAAAAGGTGCTTTCCGTAGGATTATCCGGGTTGGCCCAATAGGCTTTAAAAAAGAGGGGGAAAAACCCAGCCTGGACGGTGGTGGAAAAGGTGGAATTGGCCCAATCGTACAACGCCCAACTCCAGATAGCTTTGCGCGAGTCAATCATGGTGTGTTCCTTGTTCAGTACTTACCTTCTACCAGGCCTGGAAATAAGAGGTTAACCCTACCCACAGGATACGCGTATTAAAAGTGTGACGGGTGAAAATGGACCACTTTGCGCCCAGATCAATTTCAAAAGGAATAGGGCCAAATTTCTTCAATGCGTTAACGTTGTGGAACGTTATTTTAACCTCCTGCCCCAATTGATACTTCCGTGTGTCGTGGACCGTACGATCCCCTCGCATGCGTCGCACCTGCCATGCATCCCAGTGTGAATCCTTCGAAAAAACTCGATCCCGCCCAGACAGGAATAAGGAGGCGCCTGTGGTGATGGAAAGTCGATTGGGAATCAACTCCACTTTACCCGCGAGCTGACCCCACAATTCATTTCCTTTGCGATAATGATATTCTACCCCAACGGCCTGGGCGATGCTGTCGGGATGGAAACGATTCATTCCCAAAAAAGAAATTGGCGTGTTCACCCGCTCCTGGCTGTAGTAACTAAACCGGCAGAGATAAGTAATATCAATGAGGCGACTCAGGTACGTCCGGTAAAATTCGCCAAACAGGGAAAAGGACCAGCGAGTCAGTCCTTCCCCTAACGGGAGGTAGGAAAATTGGTCCGGTCGTCCCTGGCGATCTATTTGCTGAGGATTGTAGAAAATTAACCGGGGAGCACTGGGTAAACGTAGTTGAATTCCCGCAAACAGAGACGAACCTTTGACCCCCGACCAGGCCGGCCGACCCCAGAGGAGAAAATTAAATTCGAAGCTTACATCTCCCACCCCGGAACGGGGAGTGTACTCCGGATAATAATACTCCAGCAAGGAATCGAGAGTAATCGCCGTGGTGTCATCTTCGGCAAAGGGATTAAACGCGGTACCATAAATCCCCTGGCTTAATGGATCGGTCCCACCGTTCAACGCCCATAAAAGGGAATGCCTCCCCTCCCATGTATAAAACCAGCTATAGAGTGAATCTAATTCGGCATCATAATGGGTTTGTAACGCACGCTGAAAACGTTGTTTCGCTTCCTGCTGGTAGGTGATGAAATCCGCTAGACCGGGAATCTCGAAAGCCTTCCAGCTCCAGGTTCGTTTCTCCATGAGACGAGTAACGTAAGGTAATGTAAAAATAAAGGTAAGACGGTTGGTAAAACCGTATTCAATCTTCAGGATACGCTCCTGGATTACGCGATGTCTTTTTTCCGTGAATAAACCACCCACGGTAATAGAATCCGGTCCAAAGAAATCCGCACTGAAATCGAAAAGGGAGTCGCTGTAAGACTGGTTATAGGCCCGAATGTGTTGCCCTATATTGCCGTGAAAATCAAAGCCCAGGGTGTCTAAATCATACAGGTCAAACGGGGCAGAATAGTGTCCATCAGGATTTCGTTGGGTGTGGTCGAAATAACGTAGCCCGTAACCGGCCAAAACAAATTCCTCCTCCTGGATTCCTGGCTTGCCACCATACCCTATCCAGTCTCCGGTGTTAGAGAAGTTTTGCACTGTAAATCGCCAGACGTTCTGGGGGACAGTGAAGAAAGTTTGTGCCAGACTAAGACCGGGAATCAGCACCAAAAAAAGCGTCAGGAAACGCGTAAACCCTAGGGATACCATTTAAGGATATAAGAGGAAGGTTTGTCTGAATTCGTTAAACTTGATTTCATCGTGCATCCACTGGGGAGGTAAATAGGAGGGCGGCTTCCCTTGAGCGACAAAGGTACGTAAAAGGCCATGGCCGAATAAACGGTCTACATAGTCACCGCCGAGCCATTGGAATTCACGCGGGTAAAGTTGATGAACAAGGGTCAGAATCGTTGTTGCGGTGGCTATTGGGTCGAAGGTATTGCGGTCGACGATCTTTATCGTCACACCACCAAGGCGTTGTTGCAGATACTGGGGCACGGTGTTAAGGGACGACGAAGTGCCAGGTGTATATCGGACAGCCCGGAACGCCACGCCGCGAAGCCGTTCGGCTTGGAGGTGCTCTAACAGTTGGTTGCTGGAAATCCACGGGGCACCGACCATCATGTAGGACGCCTTCACCCCAAACCCGACATTCAAATTAGCCCCGCGCACCAGGTTCATGCCGCAGTAGGCCAGCAGATGATCCAAGTCGGGAGTGTCGGGACGGGGTGGAATCCAGGGCAGCCCGGTCTCGTCGTACCACATGGAGCGCTTCCAGTTGGCAAGGGGTACGATAGTAAGATCCACTCGGGCAAGTTCTTTCGCCCAGCCCATTTCATTGACCATTAGAACATACTCACCAATCGTAAGCCCGTGACGAATAGGGACCAGGTGATATCCTTCAAAAGATTGATAACTGGGACGGACCACCGGTCCTTCTACGCGGTCGCCCCGGAGCGGATTAGGTCGATCCAATACCATCATGGGGATATTCCAAGCCGCGGCCGCTTCAATTAGTTTGCTGATGGTCGTAATATAGGTGGAATAACGAACGCCCGTGTCTTGAATATCCACTAAAATCAAATCCAGACCATCCAGGGCCCAATCTGGTGGCGTGAGATAATGACTGCCCCGGCCAAGTTTCAGAATCCGTGCGCCAGTCGCGGGGTCAAAACCCTCTTTACCAATTATTTTCAATTTACCGCTCCCATCGCCGGCTAAACCGAATTCAGGCGTAAAGACTATCTTTACCGTGATACCCTCCTGGGTTTGCAACAACTCTAAAAGATGTCGCCGGTTGCGATCAACAGCTGTTTGATTACACAAAACCCCAATGGTTTTTTCCTGCAACGGTTTAAAATCCAATTGTTCCAGAACATCCAACCCGGTGAACACCGTATGTATGAAGGATAGATCTGGTATCTCTAACACCTTGCTATAACGATAGGTTTGGGCTTGATGCGCTGAAAGGTTCAGCACAACCATAATTAAACTGACCCAACTTCTGGTAAACTTAAACATGAGTTCCCCTTAGCAACCGTTCCGTAAACGCTGTAAGCAGTACGTTCGTGAGAACACTTAGACCAATGAACCAGGTCCAGGGTATGCCCTGTTGCTTTAAAATGAAAACAATAACCATACTGCTTACCAAACCGACTCCTAAGCTGATAGAATGAAACTGGTAGCGACTGCGACTCAGTAAAAGTAAGCCTAATAAACCACCATAGGTAAAGGAAGCGATTTGGTACCCCAGTTCGATGATGGCCGTGTCCCCCTCGTCAAAAAGAAGGGCGATACCGATCAAAACGAAAGCCCAGATGAGGCTAACAACGCGTGACATTCGAAGGGAAGATTGCTTAAACCAGTCAATGATTGTTGAGGAGGCCAGGGAATTAATGGAAGAACTGAGGGTGGACATGGCGGCAGAAAGGACGCCGGCCAGGAGAATGCCTTTTAATCCCACGGGGAGGTAATTAACGATAAAAGTGGATAATTCCCGGTCTTTTGGCAAAGACATTCCCTGAAGGAAAGCGTAGATAAGAGAACCGGCCAGTAAAAACACCGTAAATTGAATGAAAACAAAAAAGCCGCTTCCCACGATGGCCTTCCGGGCAGCCGCTAGGTTCCGGGTGCCCAAAACCCGCTGAACCATCATATAATCAGCACCGTGGGAGGCAAAAGATAACAATATGCCCCCGAATAGGGCATTCCCCACGAACCAGGGGTCCTGGCCAATACTCCCCGTATCTAACCGCAGAATATTGAATTTCCCCTCTCGCAAAATATTGGTGAGTAAATCCACCAGAGAAATATCGCTTTGGACAATAATGTAAACAATCGTAAGCAATCCGCCGCTTAAGTAAAGAATAAATTGAAAACTGTCCATCCATACGATTGTACGGATTCCCCCTAAGAGAGTATACACCAGAGTAACCAATCCAATAATCAAGACCGAGGAGAAGATTGACCACCCGGTGATTACCTGAACAATTACTGCCGTGGCGAGGAAACGAACGCCATCGGCCAGAACTCGCGTCACTAAAAACACACCGGAAGCCGTTTTCTGCATCCCCGTTCCAAACCGCGTCCCTAATACTTCGTATATGGAGGTAATGGGTGTTTTAAAATAACTGGGCAATAAAAACAAACTAACCAGGACACGACCGAGGATGAATCCCACGGCAATCTGTAAAAAATACCAATCTTTTTGATAGGCCAATCCGGGAACGCTGATAAATGTTAATACGGACGTTTCTGTGGCCACCACGGAAAACATGGCCACGATCCAGGGTAAAGTGCGGCCCCCGAGAAAATAGTCGCTCGTGGTTTTGTTTCGTCGTCCCTGCCAGATACCATAGAGTGCGGTTCCTAGGAGAAAAACCACAACGATGGCGCTATCTATCGGACTAATGGCACACTCCTTTGACTCAATTCCAATTTAACAACCTTCGATTCAATTTACAGTTAATCCCGCGTGGGAATAAATGGTTTTAAGAAGATAAAATTCAAGCAGGATTAGTAAACCGTAATCTCAAGTCCCAAACCCACTTATTCGATCAACGGTTTTCCCCTCCCTGCTCAGGAACGCTTTGAAATTCCTCCCTCACCCCGCACCATTGATTCTATTTGACGATAGGTTTCCCAATCATCGATATCCCACTGAGCTTCTGGTAATGACATCGTGGCCAGATCGTCAGGATATTTCGTCAAAAGAACTTTCGCCCCTTGGTCCCCTGTTAGTTGACGCAACTTTGGAAACCAACCCCGGGAGAAGATAACCGGTATTCCCACGGTTCCGGCGTAGCTCGCAGCCATAATTGTTCGGTCTGATTGTCGAAATAAAGTGAGCATTTTACTCAGGTGACCCACGGCTACGAGGGGTTGATCACAAGATAAAAACAGCACCCCTTGCGATTCAGGGTATAGCTTCTCCAACGTCAACACTCCCTCGCGAATGGAACTAGCAACCCCTTCCGGCCAATGGGGATTTACTATAATCCTCACACTCCGTGGTAAGACCGATCGGATACGTTTCTGTTCGGCTCCTAATACCACGAAGACGGGTTCAACTGATAAAGCTAAGGCTACGTTTACGATATATTCCAAAATGGTTCCTTGATTCCAGGGAAGGAGCTGTTTAGGTTGTCCCAAACGTCGGGAATCTCCTGCCGCCAGAATAACAATCCCGATTTTACCTTTCATCTTGGTGTGCAGAAGGCTTCCATAAAATTTCAGTTAGTCCCCTGCTTTAATACTCCAAGTATCTCGGCAACAATAGCAAGGGCGATTTCCTGGGGGGTTTCGGCTTGTAGATCAAGCCCTACCGGAGCGTGCAAACGAGATCGTTGTTCTGATGTGAGTCTCCCTCGTTTACGGGCCAGATCAGTCAACAGCCTTTCCGTTCTCTTCCGGGACCCTAACAAGCCAATGTAGGGAATGGACGTTGCGAAGAAAATATCCAGTAACTGAAGGTCAAATTGGTAATTATGGGTAAGGATGACCACCCCGTTCAGATAATTAAGTTTGATATGTTGCGGTAACTCCTCATAAGGGGCAATGATAAATTCGTGTACATCTTGGAAGACCTCCTCCGTCGCTACGGCGGGCCGAGGATCCGTTAAAAAGACGCGCCAGCCCATGTCAGCCATTAATCGCACCAGAGGTCGCGCATCTTCACCACCCCCACAAATCAGGATTTGTATCGGCAACGGAATATAATCGAGCCAAACAGTTACCTTGCCTTCCGGAATTGTGTACACAGCTAATTGACTTTTTTGCTTCGTTAGGACCGTTTTCATATCTCTAACGATTTCAGACTTCAAATAGTCAGGTAAAATATTCCCTTGGAGGACGCCTTTCCGGGAATAGCACACATGTTTCCCGCGCAAAGAAATTTCCTCTGGATCAGTCGCAACTACGGCAGCTACGACCCCTTCCAGAAGGTTCCGGCGACACTGCTGAAAATAGTTTAACGGGTTGGCTGTATCATTAGTTACCACTGGTTCTAAAAAAACTGCCACCCGACCGCCACAACCTAAATTCAATCCCCAGAGTAAGTCCTCTTCGCTGGAAGTGTCGTAAGTAACAATGCGGGGCATATTATCTTTCAGAACTTTTTTCACATAGGTCTGGAGATCCCGTTCCATACAACCACCACTAATTGTACCGACTACAGGACATTCAACGGTGAAAAGTACTTTAGCCCCCATGCGACGATAGTGGGAACCTGCCACGCTTATCAACGTGGCTAAAACCATCTCCTGGTGCTTTCTCAGGCCTTTTGAATAGGCGTGTATAAGGGCGTCAATTTCGTCCATGGCCCTCACCGACCCCGTTGAGCGGTAGAAGCTACCTGGCGGGGTTTAGTCACCGAAAACATCAACCACCCACGAGAGCATGATACGCTTCTTTTAAATACAGGAGCATCATTTTCCTTCTATACTTCAAGGGAAGCAGATCATTTTCGACTGTTTGACACAGTTTCCGGGTCTGGTGATACATATTTTCCAACTTCAACGTCTTAACGGAGCCTTCAAGGATGACCGGCGCCATGGAAACACCATTAATCACAAAACGTAATCCATCGTTCTGGCTGCGAGTGGCCGCCACGGTGAGGGAAGTAAAGTCCAGGCTCTTTCGTAGGCGTAACTTACGGAACCACCACTTTTCCGGTTTCAACCCAACAATAATTTGGGTAAGGATATCCCCTTTCTCCAAATGTTGTAGGGGTACCAGACCGTCCGACCGGTACAGGTCTTCCAAAGCAAGGGTAGCTGATTCGTTGCACCGGGCAATGACGACTTTCGCGTGTAGGGCGATAAGCACCGGTGCCAAATCCGACACATTCCGCGCATAACAGTTTTTTAGGCCCCCAGTAACCAAACATTTAGCTCCCCCATCGCGTAAACAGTTTCCAATCGCTTCCCGCCAGTCCGGGGATTGATTGTAAAAGGTACAGCGATTTTGCACCAGGAGGTTTCCGCCCACGGTAGCGGTGTGTCGAATAACCGGCGTGGCGATAGATTGAGCCGCTGTCACTAATAAGGGATAATGTTTCTGGATGAAACCGTGATTAATTACTTGTTTTAGCGTAACCATAGACCCCAACGTCAATTTATCGGGATGGCGCTCAATTTCCCGTAGGGCGGGTATTTCAAAAAGGTCGATTATGGTATGGATGGGGTTGAGTTTCTGTTGGCGGTGAATTTGGATATCGGTTCCCCCCCCGAGATAAACCGCTGGGCCAGTTGCTTGCTGTGCCTGGGTTAAGGCCTCCTGGACAGTATTTGGTTTGTAATACGCTGTCAAGCCACTCCCCTCCTTTCCAGGGCTGCTAACACCCTGTCAGGGGTGATTGGTAATTCGAAAATTCGCACCCCAACTGCATCATAAATGGCGTTGCCGACGGAAGGTAAAACGGGATGTATAGGCCCCTCACCAGCTTCCTTGGCGCCGTACGGGCCTTCTCTATCGTTAGATTCAATTATCGTAACATCCATGGGAGGCGTGTCCAGAGCAGTGGGTATACGGTAATCCAGTAGGTTGGCATTGATAATTTGCCCTTCCTGATAACGTAATTCTTCCATTAAGGCTTGGCCCAATCCCATGTGGATGCAGCCTTCAATCTGCCCCTCCACGGCCAGTGGATTCAAGGCTTTCCCACAATCATGTGCCCCCCACACCTTGACAACTTTCACCGTGCCAGTTGAGGGATCCACTTCCACTTCACTGATAAACGCCCCGAAGCTGTAGGCCGGACTTAAACCGGCGCCGGCGCCTTTAAACGTTCCCCCCATTTTCGGTGAGGTATACGTACCCGTTGTGATGAAGGACCCTCGGCCCGCCAGGGCGACTTCCACCGCTTCATCCCACGAAAGATTCAGCTTCCCGTCGGAAGAAACAACCTGTTCCTCTTGAAAATGGAGCGTCTCCGCAGGCACGCCAAATTCTCTACTGATAGCCTGTGACATCTCTTTACGCAGGTTAAGAACCGCTTCCCTGGCGGCGTTCCCCACCATAAAGGTCACCCGACTGGAATAACTTCCTAAATCCACCGGCGTCAGGCGCGTATCCGCTGCTTCTAACTGGACCCTCTCTAAGGGTAATCCCAACTCATGGGCAACGATTTGAACCAGGATTGTATCACTACCCTGTCCAATGTCACTGGCCCCACTAAAGACTACGACCCGGCCGTCAAAATCGAGCTTCGTATGCACCGTCGTTTGCGGGAAACGGTTCCAGATAATCGGTAGCGCACTCCCACTGATGTAAAAACCACAGGCTACGCCTAATCCCCGGCCATAGGGTAGTTTTCCATGGCGCTCATTCCACCGGGAGCGTTTTCGGACCGCAGCTAAACATTCTCGAACGCCGTTACTGGTAATCCGAAGTTTTCCTACCGTCTCGGTGTAGGCTGGCAGAAAGTTTTTTTTCCGAATATCACAAGGATCCACCCCCATTTTTTCAGCAAGCATGTCGAGAACGGTTTCGAAGGCATAGCGAGAATTCACAGCACCGTGTCCCCGCATGGCGCCGCTCTGGGGTTTGTTGGTGTACACGCGCTGGGTTCGGAATCCAAAACGATCGATGCGATAGGGACCCTGGAGTAAAACACCGTTATAATAAGCCGTGACCACACCGAAACTGGCGTAGGCCCCACCGTCAATGACAATGTCCGCCTCCATCGCTGTCAATTGTCCCTTTTCCGCGCCACCCAGAGTGAGGGTTAATTCCGTGGGATGTCGCCCGTGATTGGTTAGGAAAACCTCCTCCCGCGTGAGCACGCACTTAACCGGTCGATGCGTTTTCCAGGCCAGATAGGCGGTAATGATTTCGTGGGGAAAGGGATCGCTCTTCCCGCCGAAACCGCCCCCCAGGGCGGGCTTACGAACGTGAACGCGATGAAGGGGAAGGTTCAACACGGCCGCCAGGGTACGATGGAGATAATGGGGCACCTGAGTCGCGCTAATCACCGTCAGGGTGCCATCTTCATTCCAGACTGCAACCGTGGCGTGGGGTTCGGTAAATGCATGGTTAAGTCCGGCAAACCGAAACGTTCCCCGAGCGGTGTAGGGTGCGCTCTGAAGCGCCTCCTCGGGATCGTTGAAGCGCAGCTCAGCAATCTTGTGAATATTTGTTCCCTGCTTGCTGTGGGAATGGATGGGTTCCGCCGAATCACATGGTTCCAGCGCTTCTTTCGGGTCAATAAAGGCGCGTAACGGTTCATAGTTCACAGAAATCGCCGCCACACCTGCCGCTGCTGCAGAAGCATTCTCGGCGGCCACGGCCGCTACGATCTCGCCCACATAACGAACCTTCTCCACCGCCAGGGCGGTCTCATCGGGACTGATGGGCAATATCCCGAACGGCGTGGGTATGTCTGTTCCAATTACTACCGCCACCACCCCCGGTATTTGCATTGCTTTGTTTACCTTAATCTTTTTTATCCTGGCGTGCGGATAAGGACTACGCAAGAATTTCACCGTAAGCATATTGGGAAAGTTAAAATCCCCCGAGTAGGTAGTCTTGCCGGTAACTTTTTGCAGGGCATCCACGTATGGCGTGGGTTTCCCGAGGGGAGAATGTTTCACCGCTCCTCCTCAGCACTTTTTAACACTGCCGTCACGATCTTAGCATAACCGGTACAGCGACAGAGATTCCCGCTCAGGGCTTCCCGAACTTCCTCGCTTGTGGGCCGGGATTGCTCCTGAAGGAAAGCAATACTGGTCATCACCATCCCGGGGGTACAGTAGCCACACTGAATACCCCCTTCCGCCACTAAGTACCTTTGAACTGGATGCAACTCGCCGTTGTGCGCCACTCCCTCGATGGTAAGGATGGTTTTACCAGCACAGCGTAAAGTCGGCGTTAAGCAGCTCAAAACGGGCTTATCTTCCACTAGCACGGTGCAGGCTCCACACGATCCCTGGTCGCACCCCGGTTTCGTTCCTGTCAATCCCAAACGTTCCCTTAACGTGACCAGTAGTGTTTCGTGGGGTTCCACTAAAAGCGTCCGGGAAAAACCGTTAACGGTAAAAGTAACCGTCTCCATGATATTTAATCTGCCTTTTCCAGGAGCATTGCCACCCCTTGCCCATGCCCCACACATAGGGCTGCGATACCTCTTCGTTTGTCTTCGGCGGCCAGACTATGAGCTAACGTGACGGCCAGGCGCAATCCTGACATGCCCAAAGGATGCCCTAAAGCCACGGCGCCACCGTGGATATTTAACCGATTGGCGTCGATTCCCAATTCACGTTGGCAGGCTAAAACCTGGACCGCAAAAGCTTCATTGATTTCCCAAAGGTCAATGTCCTCTAAGGTCAGGCCGGTCTGGTCTAATAATTTCCGTATGGCCCCCACCGGTCCTAACCCCATGATCATGGGATCCAACCCGACGGTTACACAAGGACCCACCTTCGCCAGGGCTGCCCACCCCATCTGGTGGCGAGTCTTTTCACCGACGACCAAGGCCATGCAAGCGCCATCTGAAATACCGGAACTGTTCGCCGCGGTGACGGTGCCGCCTTCTTTGAAAACCGGTTTTAAAGCACTCAAAGTTGGTAAATCAGAAAGACGAGGTTCTTGATCTTCAATAACGATGGTCCCATCGGGTAGGGTGATTTTTATTCGCTCACGGTTAAAAAAGCCTTCCGCCTGAGCGGCGAAATAACGCTGGTTACTTTCCAAGGTATAGGTATCTTGCGCTACCCGATTAATGCTGTATTGTTCGGCCAACTTTTCAGCGGTGAGGCCCATGTTATTCCACGGAAATTCGTACGCTGCGAACAGGTCGGGGTGATAATCGATGCTCGCTGTCATGGGGACGTGCCCCATGTGTTCAACGCCCCCCACCACGGCTACTTTATTGGTTCCGCAGCGAATGCTGTCCACCGCAAATTGCAACGCTGTTAAACTGGAAGCGCATAAGCGGTTGATGGTTACACCGGGAACGCTTTGAGGCAGCCCGGCCAATAACCAAATCAATCGAGCTAAGTTCTTCCCTTGTTCTAAATGCTGCCCCACACAGCCTAAATAAAAGTCATCTACCTTACCGGGTACGACGCTGGTGCGCTGGAGTAGTGCGCGTAGCGTCTGGACGGCGAGTTCATCGGCGCGTATATCTTTAAAGATCCCTTTTTCAGGGTGACCGCGACCAATGGGCGATCGGCAACCGTCTATCAGGTATGCAGTCTCCATCGGGAACTTAATTGGTCGCCAAAAAACGAGTTAGTTGAAGCATTTTCACAACAGGTTCGCTCCGATGCTTTTCCCCCCATCCACGTAAATAATCTGTCCGGTGATGAAACGGGCTTCTGGCGAGGCCAAAAAAAGTACGGTTTCAGCTACATCTTGGGGTGTTCCGAATTCTTTGCTCGGTTGGGCCGCAACCAGCGCTGCGAACGTTTCCGAGGGGAGCGACCGGGTTAAAGGGGTGTCAATTAACCCCGGCGCTACGGCGTTTACGGTGACGTGGTAGGCTGCCAATTCCAGGGCCAAAACGCGGGTCAGACTTACCAGACCACCCTTGGAAGCAGCATAGTTTGACTGCCCAAAGTTCCCCAGCCAAGCTCGCGAGGTCAAGTTAATGATGCGGCCTCCCTGCTGCTGACGGAAATGGGGAGCCACCTCGCGACACAGGAGCCAGGGCCCTTTTAAATTCACCTTCAGAACGAGATCAAAATCCTCTTCGGACATTTTCCAGATGACGTGATCCCGGACGATGCCGGCGTTATTCACCAGTACATCTATTCTACCCGACTGGGTAAGTACCTGGCGTACAAAAGCGTGCACCTGGTCAGCCTGACTCACATCGCCCCGACTGACGAAAAAATTTTTACCATAGTCGGTTGAAAAATCAGCCAGTGGGGAAACATCAAGGATATGCACCAGAGCACCGTATTCAAGAAAGCGGTCCACGATGGCTTTCCCAATCCCCCGGCAACCGCCAGTTACGACTATGACCTGGCCGCTGAAATCCATTTAGGCTCCTGTAAACTCAGGTAGGGCCTGGCCAATACTTTGCAACCCAAGCAAGGCATCTTTGGTAGCGAAAATCTCACGGAGATATTGTAATTCTGAGGCGGGGCCCTCATGGTTATCAATTAAGGCTTCGGCGATGGTGAGCGCCCGCGGTGCTTTCCGACGAATTATTTTAACCAGTTGGGACCACGGTTCCGGAAAGGGGTCGGTCATGATTTGCTGAATAGTGTGGGATTCGAAGAACTTGCTGGTGGCGCGCCACTGGTCGGACAAGGGTGTCCTTGGCGGGAGCGGATGTTGGGACCGTTGCAAAATGTCGGGCACCATTTCCCAAGTGATGACTTGATCCACCAAGCCGATATTCCGGGCGTCCACGGCACTCAACTGTTGTCCGGTAAAGATGAGATATTTCGTTAAACCAGCCCCGATGCGAGCTTGAGGACGCTGGGTACCGCCCAGGGCCGGATAGATTCCCAACCCCGTTTCGGGAAAAGCCAAACGCGCCCCCTGAATGGCATACAGGATATCCGCTGTGAGGGCCAATTCCAACCCCCCTCCCAGGGCCAAACCGTTGAGAATGGCCACCACCGTCTTGGAAGAATCATCCAGACACTGAAAGAGGTCCTGACCCCGTCGGGTAAATGCTTCAATCGCTTCCAGATTGCCTTCTTTCATGTTCTGCAGGAAAAAGCGAATATCAGCACCTGCCATAAACGCCTTCCCCCGTCCCAACAGTACGATGGTATCCACCGTATCATCCTTATCCAGGGACGTTACAACCGCCTCTAACTGCTCCAATAAGTCTATGTTTAAGGCATTTAATCCTTCAGGACGATTGATAACGATAATCCCTGTCGCTCCACGCCGTTCCATCTGAATAAAATCAATTTTCCATGGTAATTGTTGGAGGGACTTGGGGGAGGGTACGTCCCAGCGAGTGGCGAGCTCCTGGATTAAGTTGGGGACCTTTTCTTGGCCTAATCGTTGGGTTAATAGAACCGGAGTTTTCCGCCAGCGTAATCCAATGGCGGCCCCGCGGTGAATATCCCCCACATCACACACCCCTTCATTAAGGAGTTGTCCACAGACCAATACGACGGCGGCGGAGAGACGTTGGCGGATTGTCTCTTCCGCCTCCGGAGTGGTTTCTTCCACCGGGGGAATATCCCAGGGCTGTTTTTTCCTCATTTGCTTTTGCAGCAGCTCCGCAGGCTCGTAGAAAGCTCCGTAGGCTTCCCCCAGTGTACGGGCGGCATGGTAAGCAATGGGAACTCCGGTGGCATTCATGAGGGCAAAAGGTCCCAGGCCGCAACCAAATGTTTTACAGGCAACTGCATCGATAGTACCGGGGGGTGCTACTTCTTCTTCCAACAGGCGAACGGCTTCGTTCAACCAGGGGACAAAAAAGCGATTCACCACAAATCCATGAGCATCCCGGCAAAGGATGGGATCTTTACCACAGCGCTGCATAAGCCAAAAAACACTCTCAAAAACTTCATCTGAAGTTTCCGCGCCGCGGATAATTTCCACTAACCTGTTCTTGGCGGCGTGGTAAAAGAAATGTAATCCTAAAAATCGATTGGCAGGTGTCACGTGCTGACTTAATTCATCGACGGAAAACGAAGAGGTATTGGTGGCCAGAATTGCTTGGGGATCCAGGATCGTATTTAGCTGTTGAAACAAACTGGTCTTGACGGTTAAATCTTCAAAAACAGCTTCAATCACCAATTGGCAATGGGTGAGTTTCTCCAACCGGGTAGTGCATGTGATCTGGTCCACGATGCGGGTTGCTTGCTGAGGGGTGAAAATTTTTCGCTGGACGCCCTCGTTCAGGGTTGTTTCAATCAAGCTCAGCGCCCGGCGTAGAAATGAATCGGCTTGATCCACCAAAATTACCGCTAATCCCTCCTGAGCAAACTTTTGCGCCAGGGCCGACCCCATAGTACCCGCGCCAACAATTCCCACAGTTTGAATAGTGCGCATTACGAATTACTCCACTTTGGTTGACGGTGTTCCAGAAAAGCCACGAGACCCTCCCGGGCGTCATTGGTTGACATGAGGGTTTCCAGATAATATTTCTCCAGATTGGGTAGTTCTTTTTGCAGGGTTTGATGGAGTAGCCATCGCGCCGCCCGGACGCCATGGCGCAACGACGAGGCACTCTTGGGTAGGATATTAGTTTGGATCCACTGCTCCACGTCTTGTTCCCTAGTTTGCCGGTTGTTAAATACCGCCGTGAACAAACCCATTTGTTGACCTTCCTCAGCCGTGATGGTGCGACCGGTGAGAAGAAGGTCCTCGGCGCGAGTTAGTCCTATTTTCAGAGGTAACAACAAGGAAGCAGGTGGGGGAAACACCCCCAGATTTATCTCCGGTTGACCCATCCTAACAGTGGTGTCGGCGAAAAGAAAATCACACATGAGGGCTAATTCCATCCCCCCACCCAGGCAGTGACCTGAGACGAGGGCAGCGGTGGGAATTGCCAGTTCCATCAGGGTATAAAAAAGACGATGAAATTGCGATAACATGCGACCTACCTGCTCCGGGAGGTGTTCCTGTACACTGGCCCCGAAGGAAAAGTGTTTCCCAGCGCCGGTTAACATGAGCAGTTTGACCTCCGGTCTCATAGATAGACTCTCCAAATGCTGTTGAAGGGCCTCCATCATTACCCGGTCCAGGACATTGCCTTTAGGGGCATTGAGGGTCAGGCGAACGACCTGGCTATCGTAGGAACGCTCCAGCAAAACAGGATTTATTGTATCGGGTTTGGCCTCCATACCTGGCGTTCCCATCATTGTACCTTTGGTAAGATGGTCTCGACGAGTTCGTCATCCCAGGGATGGCCTTCGGCCAGCATTTTCCGCAATTTGATGAAATCCACTTCTCGGTTCCCTTTAGGACCTTCATTATACGCCCGAAAACCGGCTTTGGCTTCGGTCATCATGTTCAAGGCCAACCAATCGCGGTTGGTTTGTTGATTGCGATCCCAATGTTCCAATTTTTTCTTTCTCAGGCTGTTCAGCGTCTTGTTGGTACAATCTGGCATAGTGTAAAGGAGTTTGGTGGCCAGGAAATTTACCGCCTTGTCCAAGGGTTGCAGATCGATGGTTCCTTCCTTGAGCAGTGTTTTGCCCGCTTCCCTTTCCGCGCCCGATTTGGGCCGGCCATAGACAATTTCACCGGTTTCGTCTAACCAGCGATCGGTGATGACCAACGGATTGCGTATAAAACGTCCCTTTATCTTTAGCACAGGAACCGCTTGAGTAATTAAGCCATAGCGTAAAGCTTCGTAGGCGCTCCACATTTCGCAGAGGGTGCAACTTTGCATGGCCCGCTCAATGCCCACGTACAAGTGCAAGAAATCCGTGCTGCCGCCGTCGGGGGCACTCCCGTGTTTAGGACCCGCCTGCCCGAACACTGCCAGATCACTGGCCACAGAAAAGTCGCAGGCCATGCCGATCTCCTGACCGCCGGCGATACGCATTCCATTCACCCTGCAGATGACGGGCTTATCACAGTGGAGAATCGCCGTGATCATATCGTTGAAGAGACGCATGTACTGCTTGTATTCCAGGGGCCGCCCAGCATAGTACTCGGCATATTCCTTGGTATTACCCCCCGTGCAAAAGGCTCGCTCCCCCACACCACTGAAAACCACGGCCACCACCGAGCGATCATTGGAAGCTTGGCGAAAGGCAAGGATAATTTCCTTGACCGCAGCCGTCGTGTAGGAATTGTACTGGCGAGGGTTATTCAAAAATATCCAGGCATTGTACAAACCATCCACCGGCTGGCTGTCCTGGTCAAGACAGGGCCGTCGTTCATAGCGAATCGATTCAAAGGATAAATCCACAAGATTGTGACTGATAAGGTTTTGGTTCATGACCACATTCCTTTTTTAGTTAAAATCCGGTTTTAAAATGATGCGTTCCTGGAAGGCGTGTTTAAGGACACCTTGAAACGTTTCGTTAATTTCCGACATGGGTTTGAAAGCCGAATAAGGTCGGATTTCTACTTGCCCCCGGGCGACGAGATCGAGTACCTCTAAATATAATTCTGGCCGACAGCCCCAGGTACCAATTGCCTGGGCATCAAAAGCCATGAGATTGCTCAATCGTAGCTCTAATTTATCCATTGTAAAGCCAACAATAGATAGCGTTCCGGCAATCCCTAAAAGCGCAAATGCCAGGGTTTGCCCGCCTTTTGTTCCTGACATTTCAAATATTTTCCATCCAAACGGGTCAGCTCCCGACTCACGAATCCATTGTTTTACGCGTTGTTTAACGGCTCGTACTTCCCTATCGGCAGTATTTAAGGTTTGTACCGACGATAACGTTGCAACCCGGTCAAGCCGCTGTTGGTCAATGTCAATGGCCAGCACTTTTCCCCCCATGGCACGAGCAATTTGAACGGCATAAATGCCAATTCCCCCTACACCGATAACGATGGCCACGTCTCCCTCTCCCAAACCACTTTTTTGGATA
The DNA here is from genome assembly GCA_964628055.1 of uncultured bacterium. Classification (GTDB taxonomy): domain Bacteria; phylum Fidelibacterota; class Marinisomatia; order Marinisomatales; family TCS56; genus CAZBEL01. The sequence goes on from CAZVNL010000001.1 coordinate 50,175, forward strand.
GCTTGGTAAGGTGTAGAAACTGCATCCGCGATGACGGCTAATTCGGCAACCTCATAGGCATTCAAAAGGAAATCCGGAATGGGAATTAAAAAACGTGAGGGAACGATGACATGACTGGCAAACCCGCCGTGAAAATCGTTCCCTGGCATTTGCTGGTGTTGACAAATGTTACTCCGTCCTTGCTGGCATAATCGACATTCCCCACACGGCAGAACCGCCGGGACAATCACGGCCCGATTAACCAATTCCCCAGGACCTTCCAGCACCCGGCCACTGATTTCGTGCCCTAAAACCAAGGGCAAAGGATGGCGCGTAGGCACCCCATGATGCCAGAAACTCAAATCCGTATGACAAACGCCGCAACCAGCCACTGCGACCAGGGCGTAGCCCGGTTCCAGGTCAGGTTTCGGTCGAGTCACAAGCTGAAAGGGTTCGTCGCGAGCCACCATTTCATAGGCGCTTATTTCCATTCTCTATTCCCCCCTGTTAAGATGCACCAACTAACGTATTTTCGATGAGTACAGCCGTTCCCTGCCCACCTCCAATACATGCGGAGGCGATACCGTAGCGCTCGCCACGGCGCCGTAATTCCAGAGCCAAGGTATGGGTTAACCGGGTTCCTGTGGCCGCCAGGGGATGCCCAATGGCAATGGACCCTCCATTCACGTTTAATCTTTCCCGATCAAGTCCCAGTTCGCGCTCCACGGCGATGATCTGAGCCCCGAAGGCTTCGTTGATCTCCCACAGGGCGATATCCGGTACTGCTAACCCCGTAAGTTGAAGCAAATTCTGAATGCTAGGCACGGGACCGATCCCCATGTACTCGGGATCAACTCCTACTGAAGCAGAGGCCACAATGCGTGCCAGGGGGGACCGCTCCTGCTGCTTCATAATCTCCTCACTGGCAATGATTACCGCCGCCGCCCCATCGACAATGCCACTGGAATTCCCCGCTGTCTGGACGCCGTCCTTCGCAAAAGAAGGACGCAAATTAGCCAGTTGACCCCGATCCGTGGAGCGTACGTACTCATCCCGTTCCAGGGGTTGCGCGGTGGGGATAGTCTTGAACTTCCGGGAAACCAAACCCTCCCATTCGTGAACGCCCGAAGTTACGGGAATGACTTCCTCTGCTAAAGTACCATCGTCCCATTTTCGCTTGGCCCGTTGATGGGATTGAAAGGCATAATCATCCACTTCGGTGCGAGTAATGGAATATTTTTTAGCCAGGTTCTCGGCCGTCTGTCCCATGGAACAGTTGACGGCTGGATCCAGAAGTCCTTCCCAGAGCATGTCGCCGAAATGAAGCTGTCCTAAACGATAGCCCAGGCGGTTGCCAAAAGACGTGGTAGGGGCCAGAGTCATGTTCTCCGTCCCCCCTGCCAAGGCCACTTGAGCTTTCCCCAGGACAATGTGTTCCGTGGCCGCAATGATGGCCTCAAACCCCGATCCGCAAATGCGCTGTACCATAAGAGCGGGGGTTGTTTGGGGAATGCCCGTGTACAACCCAATATGGCGCGGTAAGTAAATGGCGTCAAAGCCCGACTGGATGATGTTGGCAAACACTACGTGGTCTATTTGAGCCGATTGCAGGTGTGCCCGACGGATCGCTTCCCGAGAGACGATGATCCCTAAATCGGTGGGAGAAATTCGTCCCAGAGCCCCGCAAAACTTGCCAAACGGCGTACGAGCCCCTTCCAAGAGATAAACACCTTCGTAACGGGCCCCGAAAATGGCGTGTGTTTTGTTTTTCATGCTTCTGCTGGCTCCAAAGTTGATTTCGGTACCGCCTGCCAGGCTAAAACGGCAGCCCCAAGGGCGATGATATACTGCGGTTCATCGGTTACTTCCACGGGGACCCCTAAAGCCTCGGATAACAATATCTTCAAAAAAGGATGATAAGCGATGACCCCACCGCATAAATAGACCGGTCGATCACCGCGAATAGGCATTTTCCGTATCCGGTTCACGATGGACAGGTAAATACCCCTGGCCATGTCCTCTAAGGGAACCCCGCCAAATTTCCAATTCAATATTTCCGTTTTGGCAAATACGGTACAAAAACTATTCATGATCCGGGTAGAAGAGGAAGCCTGGGCCAGACGACTCATTTCACTGATCTCCAATTCCGCTTTTTCAGCAATTTCAGTGATGAAGGCACCGGTACCGGAAGAACATTTATCGTTCATGTAAAAGTGCTCTACCACCCCCTGGCCATCACATTCGATAATCTTGATATCCTCTCCCCCAATATCAATGATACACTTTTCCACCGGATGCAGGGTGGTTACCCCAACGGCGGCACAAATGAGCTCCGTCTTCTCCAAGTCCCCGGCGTAGCTAGTGCGTCCATACCCGGTGGTACAGATCGAGCGAATGGCATAGCGTTGGTTGATCGTTTCGAGAATCTCTTCGAACTGTTCCCGTCGTCGGCTTAAGGTGGGAATCACCGATCGGTAGACCGCCTCTTTACGGTCGTCAATTACGACAAACTTAGTATAGGAAGAACCCAGGTCAATTCCTAAGAATCCCGTTGATCTCATAGAGGAAAGGTGCGGCATTCAATCTCCTTCACCACGGAACGGTTGATCCAGGAGTTGGATTAACGTGGTGATCGTTTGATTCAGGGGAGTAGCGATGCCGTGTTTCTTACCGTATTCTACGATTTTGCCATTCAAGTAATTGATTTCCGTGGGGTGTTCGTTATCGAGGTCCACCAGCATGGAGGGACGATGGCCGCCTCCGAGATCCAAATAATTCAGGCAGTGATCCATAAAGTCGTCTGAATAATGGATACCCTCAGCCGTGGCCACCTGTAAGGCCTCCTGAAGGATATTAATCACCAAATGGCGTCCTGACGTGTGTCCCATAATTTCTTGCATGGTTTTCCCGGCGATGGCGCATACGGGGGCCAAACTGGCGTTCAACATGGCTTTTTCCCAGACATGTTTGGCAAGCTGGTTGGGGATTTTTGTAGTGAGACCAGTCTGGTTTAACAGAGCAACAACTCGTTCAGCAAGGGACGTACCCCGGGAATCCAAAGGAGCCAGATAATTGGGAGGATTGAAAAAGCCCACATTCACGGTGGAACGGTCCAACATGTTTCCGGCATAATTAATTACCATGCGTAGGGTTCGATGAGTCCCAAACACGCGAGCCAGCTCCCGCTCGTTATCGATTCCGTTTTGGGCACTCAGGAGAAAAAAGTCCCGCTCTCGATATTCCGCCAATTCTTTAACCACCGTTGTTAAATAAGGGGCTTTTACCGCAATGGTCACTAAGTCCAGCGGACGGGTCATCATCTCAGAGACTGAAGTGCAGGTCTCGTGCAGGTAGACCTGTTTTTGAATGGCATGAACCAGTTGAATCCCATTCTTTTGCATGGTGGTGATTTTCAAGTGGTCAATATCACAGGCAACCACGGTTGCACCCGCCTCTATTAAATGGACGGCCAAAACACATCCCACCGGCCCTAAACCGACAACGCCAATCGTTAAGGAGGCTCTATGTGCAGGTACTACCACGGCCTTAAACGCTTTCTCTCTCCTGGGCGGGGTGAATCGTTTTCAACTGTTCGATAAAGGTTTCCAAGCGCGTTCGGGTCTGCCCATCGGAGAAGAAGCGCAAGTCATTCAAATCCCCGTCGATGGTTAAAGTGGGAATTCCCGTTTTTTCCTGCAACCGGGCGGGTAGACCAAAGCGGTTGTTAGCGTTATTGAAACAGGTTTTCGAATCGTGAAAAATGACCCCATCTACGTGGAAATCGTCAACCATCCGGCAAAGCATCTGCAACTTGGCATATTCGCCACGGTTGATAAATATCTGGGTATAGGCGTTGGCCATGGATTCCAATGGTTTCGAAGGATCGAACTGGTCGAAGACCCAACTATTACAATAGGTCGATGCAACCACGGCGGCCTGGTTATGGGCGCACGTTTCGGAGAGCATTCGCAAACGACCCCACACAGGCATACCATCCCAATAAAGGCGAACCTCTTCTCCCGGAACACGGGCAAATTTAATCTTCACGCCCATAGTAACTTCTTTCAAAACCGACTGATAAAACTCTAAACAAACCTGGGTGCCCCGCATTACCACAATGGGGGCCATGAGAATGCAACCGTCGAAAAACGTCAAGGGTGTGGGTTTATGACGGGCCGCAGACAGCACTTGTTTCCACAGTTGCGAGGCTTTATAACTAAGCTGCACTGTCTCTACGAGACGTTCTTCGGTAAGGGCAGTACCGAGTATTTCCTCTCCTGTTTTTAGCAAGGTCTCCAATTGCTTGGTTACGTAGTCAATATCGCCGGGAGTAACCTCTTCCAGGTGGCGGGGTGGGAATATCCCCACCACGGGGCAACCAAACTCGCGACCGAAAAAGTTGAACCACTCAGCCACTTCCCGGCATTGGTTCGTATTAAACACAATGAGGTTCGGTTTGGGCACGGTGTCCAGACCATAGGCTTTCGCCAGGGGCGTTTCACCCGTGAGATAGGCCCCAATATCCGCCGTTAGGTAGGAACAGACCTCACTGGCAAACCCTGCCTGGTGCGCCCGGGGAATGTACCTTTCTGCCGTACGGGAGGCGCCTAATAGGGCGCCATGATTTTCAGGAAAGTAGACTTGAAACCCTAAAGCCCGGAGTAATTCTGCCGGCCCGGCACTGGTGCACCATGCTACGGGGGAGACCAATCCCCGATAGTAATCTTGCATCAAATCCTTTAATAATTCCTGGGAACGTAAGCGAACCAAAGTTACTCCAAATGGATAATGTAAACGGGATCAGGCAAAGGTTCTTCCAGGCCATAGAGATTTTCGATATTGGCTTTAAAAACTTTCCCCACCACATTAGGCGCTAATTTCATGGAAGGGGTTAGTTCCTCGTTCTCGATGCTCAATTCGTAGTCGATGAGCATAGCAGCTTTCAGCCGGGCGTACTTTTCGTCGATGGCATGGTTGATCTCCCCCAGGCAATTCTTCAAACACTGGGCAAACTCCTCCATATGCCGGGGACATTTACACCCTACTTTTAAGCGGGATTCGTCGGTGACTTTGGAAAACATGGTTTTATTGGGAAAAAGTAGGGTCACGGGATAATCCCTCCCACTCCCGGCCACGAAGGCATAGGAAAGGTAAGTGCAGTCCTTGATAATCAAATTTTCTATTTCGGTGGGGATCACTTTTTCGGCATTACTCAACTTGAAGATGCGATCTTTCCGCGAGATCAAACACAAGCCGGTGGAGGTGAGGGCGCCCACATCCCCGGTGGCAAACCAACCATCGGGGGTCAACACAGCCTCAGTGGCTTCCGGATTGCGAAAATACCCTGCCATAACATTGGGGCCTTTCACCAAGATTTCGCCGTCCTCCTTAAGGGCAATTGTTACGCCCGGGATGGGTTTGCCAACGATACCCGCCTGGCGCGGCAAACTAGGCTCCGTCACCGTGCAACAGGGTGATGTTTCCGTCAATCCCCATCCTTCATAGACGGGGATGTTCTGTGCTTCGAACATATTGGAGATGGACTTGGGCAAAGGGGCCGCTGCTGTAAAGATAAATCGCAACTCGTCATGAAAAATGACTTTTTCCAGTTCTGGATCCTGGAGCATGCGGGTGGTGATTTCCTGGTAAACACGAGGTACGCTAAAGAAAACAGTGGGTCGTACCTGTTTCCAATTTTGTAGGAGCAAGTCAATATCCTTGCCAAACCCGTGTTCCAGGGAGAGGACGGCACCGTTCACCAAAGCGGCATACTTCTCGAAAATGCCACCAAAACTGTGGTGCCAGGGTAAATAGGAGAGAAAGCGGTCTTTGGTACTCAACTGCCAGAGGACCTTCATGGCGGCTTGTTGTGAGAGGATATTTCTGTGGGTGAGTTGCACCAATTTGGGTTTTCCCATGGTTCCCGAGGTGTACATCATGAGTGTCACTGTATCAGAGGATACTTCCGCACCTGCGATGAGCTCCCCGTTAGGGTCGTGTAGAAGGAGTTGGGAAAAAGGAACCACATTAGCAGCCGCACTTTCCAGAGGGTCGAAGTGAACAATCCGTCGATAGGTCTCCGGATGGGGTATTTTAGCAAACTGTTCCTCGTCGGCGACCACCACAAAACGGGGGTCACAAAACTCTATTAACGCGGCAGCCCGGTTAGGAGGATAGCCGGCAAAGATGGGAACAGCAACACCCCCCATGGCCATGATGGCCAACTCCAGTTCCAACATTTCCTGCCGATTCCGGGAGAGCAATGCCACCCGGTCTCCATCTTGAAATCCCACCTCCTGGAAGTAGCCCTGGATGGCGGTAACATCTTTTTGAAACTGACTCCAGGACAAGGGTTGAAAGCGATTATTGCGTACTTCCTGGTAAATGGCGTGGTCCCGAAGGCGATCTGCATTGGTATTGAGCATGGTAGCCAAGTTAGAGGCGTAATCAGGGAGTGAGAGTTCACTTTCCAGGATCGGATCAGGTTTCATGCATTTGCCTCCAGGAGTTTAAAATGGCGATAACCGCCCCACAGAGCAGCCCCAATGGCGCCGGCGGCATATCCATTTTCAGCGGTAAAAACCTCGAGTCCCAAGTTGCGTTCGTGGATCAGTTCGCGTATGGCCACCAGGAGTCCTTCGTCCTGGGCTAGGCCGCCGGTTAACGCCACAGGGGATTCGGCCTTTAATTTGCTTAGTAATTTAATGACTCGACGGGCAATAGAAAGATGAATCCCTTTAATAATATCGGGGGTGGGAATTCCCTGAGAGACCATGTTAATCACATCGGTCTCAGCCAAGACAGCACAAATACCGCTGGTTTTAGCCGGGTTGGTGCTCTGGAGTGACAGGGGACCTACCTCGTCAATGGTAACTCCCAGATAGCGAGTGATATTTTCTAAAAATTGTCCCGAACCGGAAGCGCACTGTCCCGTCATGGTATAATTTTTCACCCGAGCCCCCACATCCAGGGACATAACCCGGCAGAACAGGGCCCCTAAATCCACCACCGTTCGCACTTCGGGATGATAGTGATAAGCCCCCCGGGTATGGGTCGTCATGCTGTAAAAGTGGCCCCGTTTCTTGCGCACCAATTCTCCCTCCCCGGTGGAGGCCACATACACCAAGTCATTGCAGTCGAGGGCGTGTTGTTTCAGCACATAGGCAACGGTTTTATCGATAACTTCAGTGGGATTGCGTTTGCGGATTTTCTCATTTACCAAGGTCAAGACCTGAGGAGGGTCAGCATACTCTACCAGCGCCACTTTAATAAAGCTGCTGCCTACGTCAATACCCATGGTGAGAGGTGTATTCATTGACGTTGGGCACTAAACAGGGCGGCTCCCAAAGCGCCCATAAAAATTGAATCTGGATGAATATTGATAGTCACTTTTCCATAACTCTGGGTCACCATCTGGCTCACGTATTTTACGACCGCGGGATTGCGGGCCACCCCACCCGTAAAAGTGAATTCGTTCCGCACACCCCCAGAGCGGGCCAGAAGAGCAAAGGCTCGTTGGACAATTGCCTGGTGTAAGCCAGCCAAAATGTTTTCCTTTTTCTCCCCCAAATTTAAATATTCACGTAATTCGGCTCCGGCGAAAACCGTGCAGGTACTGCAAATATTGGTCTCGTAATCGGCGTTCAAAGCGATGGGACCCAATTCACTGACGCTAACGTTCATTTCGTCGGCGATATAACCTAAGTACCGTCCACACCCAGCGGCGCAACGATCATTCATCTGAAAACTGGTTACCATACCGTGTTGGTCAACCTGGATGGCCTTTGTATCCTGGCCGCCTATATCTAAAACGGTGCGCGTTTGGGGAAAATTGGCGTGGGCCCCCATGGCGTGGCATAAAATTTCCGACTTGATATGCTTTTGTTCGAAGGGCAGGAGCTGGCGACCGTAGCCGGTGCCGATGTAATCCGCCGGCTCCAACGAGAATTGGGCCACCGATTTGAGGAATTTACGTAATGGTTCGCGGGCGGAAGCGAAGGTCGCGGGTAATGAATCCAGGGCCGCCTCCATCAACTCCTGAAAATTAAAATCAATGACCTGATTTTCCACAGGTGTGATGGAGCGATCGTAGAGGGCCACCAGTTGATCGAATAGGGCCTTGTCCTCGTCCTGGATTTTCTGCAGGTAAATACTGCTGAAAAGGTCACGGAAAAATTCCGAAGTCGTGGTGACTTTGCCATTAAAGAAGCGGTCTCGACATTCTTCCTGGATCTCCACCGCGAGTCGCTTCAGTAAGGTTTTAATATCCTTTCGGTGAGAGGGAGAGGCCACGGTTTTCAAGTTCGTTTCCATGGTATCAATGAGCAGACGGAACCGGGCCAGGAACTGGAGATAATTAAAGCGATTTTTCAAGGGGGGCAGCATTTTATCCCAGGAGTTTTTTCCCTTCCCTTTGGCATTTAATTCACGATGGAGAAAGAAAAACCGGGAGTTGAACTCTGCTTCCATGCGGGCAATGTCAGCCGCAACCTCATAGTTGGAACGCGTGTTAGTAATGCCACGACCAATAATGGTCCCATATTGATCGATAAAGACGGCCTTGGAGGTCGTGGAGCCCAGGTCAATGCCTAAAAATACTTTCATGGCTGGTGGGGCTACCCTGGCCCTTCTCTTAAAATGGTCGGTTTTTCTCTCATGCCAAAACCTCATCGGACAGAAGTTCATTGGACGTGGGTTGACTCTGGCGCTGTTCGAGCATCTGGAAAAACGAGTCCAGGCGGTTTTTGATGTTGGAATAGGAATAATAACGGGGATCGACTAAATCAGTCTCGATAAAACCAACCGGTATTTGGAGTCGCTCTTCCAATTCACGCATGATGAACAATTGTCCGGCCGAAAAAGAATTACAACTCTTGATGGAATTCACCACAAATCCGTCAGCATGATAGCGTTTAATGAGCCCTTCAATGAGGTCAATCCGCTGGGGTAGGTTGCGATTGGTGTAACACCCCAGACAATAGTACGCCATACTCTCCAGGGGTTGGGTGGCAGAGTGGCGAAACCCATCGTCATAGATACCGCCCACCCGGGTATAAGTAGACCCCACAAATACAGCGCCTAAATCGTAAAAGATTTTCCAAAAATTGCGAAAGTGCGTCCAGTTAGGAGGTCCTTCTATGACCAGACGAAACTTTTCTTCCCCAAGGGAACCTTCGGGTGTGATGGGACCCAACTTATTCGTGATGCGAAATTGAATTTCTTTAAGCAATTCCTGGTAGTACTCTACACAAACCCTGGTACCCCGAAAGGCGGTAAAAATGGGACCAATGTAATATACACCACCAAAATAGGCGTCAATGGGTGACGGACGATGCCGGGCGGAATCGAAAACTTGAACTAAAAGATCCTCGGCTTGGGCGCTGAGGTCCATTTTCTCAACCAATAAATCACGGTCTAAACGCTTCCCGCTTACCTTCTGAAAAATGGGAATTACTTCGGTTTCCAATTGATTCACAATGTAACGAACCATGGACGGTTCTATCTGTTCCCCCTCCTGGTAAGGGACATGGAGCATGGCAATCTCGGTTTGCGGATAGAATTGTTTCAGATTTTCAAACCACTTCATGAAGACAAAGCAGCCCGTGTAACTCAATAGTAAAATATCTGGTGGGGGAAGCTGCTGGCCGGTGGGTCCGATATTCCCCTGAAGCATCATCCCTATATCACATTTAACATAGGAACACACGTCTTCCGGGTAACCCATGTCCTCGGCTTCCCGGATGTACCCGTGAGATTTTTTCCGCATTCCCGATTGCAAGGCGTTGATTTCGGGGTAAACAGGTAACATGTCAAAGGCCCCGATCAACTCCGTGAGATTCCCGGGGACGAAGGTGTAAACGACTTTCTTTCCCGTTTCCCGCACCTGGGACAATTCCAGGAAATGCTGTGCCAGCATTTGCTTTTGCTTGAGCATACTGGTCTCTTTTTGTACCGTGGTATTCATGGGATTAAGGTTACCGTTTCTTTATTACTTATGTTGTTGTTGGCCATTGTTCTTGGTTACTCCCATAATTTTATCATATCGGCAAAGGTACCGGCTTGCTCCTTGATGACGTGGAATTGTCCCAAATTTTCGTGATACTGGAAACTGAAATGCCGAATGTGTTGGCGATCCATGGCTTGCTCCAATTGGGGGCGATCCAGGAGCGCCGGGTCACAAAAACTGGGGGCGCAGAAAATCACGCCATCCACCCGGTTGTCGGTGACGTATTGGGCAAACTTTTCGCTCTTAAGGTGATCCCGATCGTAAACCGCCGAGGAGAGGGCACTCTGGGTCAAATAGCTATGAACCAAAGCCCCCACCGGATCATCGGTATCGGTGGGAATCTCACCCTGGATCCAGGTGAGCCCCAGTTGCAGGTCATCATCAATAATGTAGCAACCGGCATTCTCAATGGTTTGCAGCAAACCAAGGGGGGGTTGTTCGCAAAAAGAGCCGGAAAGGACCACCCTGATTTTATCTTCCGGTTCTCGTTGAACTTGCGGGGCCAGGGACAAGATTGCCGTCAACAAACGGTTGTGAGCTTGAACCGAGATCACATTTCCCGCCCGGCGTAGCAAATAGTAATCCAGGACGGGAATAAGGTGTGGATATTCACTATGGAAGGAACTTACTTCCCTCAGCAAGCGCCGGTTTTTATTGTATAACCGGATGGCTTTATTAAGGCGCTTAGTATCTATGGAAATCCCATTTAACGTTTGCAAGGAGTGCACCAACTGTTCTAACTCCGTGCGGTAAAATTGCCCCCCCACCATTGGATCCATATTCTGGGGAAAATCTAAATAGCGAACATATTTGTCTTTAAACTTAAGTTTAAATATACCGGACAAGTTCCTGATAACATCACAGATAGCGGGAAATAAAATACCGTCAAACTGATCTAAATGACCGCGGAGGGCCAATTCGATGACGGTGCGGGGAAGATGGCAAATGTAGCTCTGGAAATAGGCATCACCGTGAACGACGGGGAGCCGATCCCCGGCCCCGAAGATACCCACCGGCAGCATTTCGCCGGCCACAATGATTTCCCGGGGTACATATATGGGTAGGAACCCGATGATACGTCGGGATGGCTTCTGCTTTTTCCATTTCCGGGCATAGCTAAACGTGAGATCATCCACCCACTGGCGCGTCTGTTGGATCGCCGACTGGTAATCAGGAAACATTCGCCGTGTCCGTATTGTTGGCTTGTCTCCAGATTCGATTGAGCATGTCACGAAAAGAACCTAATTCATCGGGAGACAACTGCTGGATGAGTTCCTGATCTGTGGTGGCGACCACGTCCTCAAATTCCTTTAGAAGCTGGCGCCCTTTATCGGTGAGCCACAAATGAATAACCCGGCGATCTCTGGCAGTACGTTTCCGCACAACGTATCCATCTTTCTCTAAGCGGTCCGCCAAGCCAGTGATGGCCGGTTTGTCCAAAAATACCCGCTTCCCAATTTCTGACAGCGATAACCCGTCGGTCTGGGCCAGCGTGTTAAGGACACTATGTTGGGAGGAAGTGATGCCATACTCGGATAGACGGGCATCCAGAACCTTTTTCATGCTACGGGCGGTGCGAACAACTAAAAAACCGGTGCTCTGTTCGTCAGAACTCATACAAAAAAGGGTGACTTGTAGGATGGTAGAGAGTTGACCAGGTTCACTTTCATTGGGATAAGCCCTGATAATGCGGTCTCATGGGGAAATAAATATAGTTAACGTATTAACTATTTACAAGTGAACTTTACGCCGCCAAGGCAACTAATTCATGGGAGAGAAAAGTGCTGGTGGGAAAAAGGGTATGTGGATTAGGGATGCGTACCTAAATCCACTGAAGGATACCCATAAACACGATTAGGCCGAGAATCACCAAGGAGTAAATTATCCCTATGCCGCGTAGTTTTTGTTTTATAGTGGGTAGATCATAGACCCAAAAGCTCACGAGAAAGAACGTAAGGTAACCAAAGAGAAAAATGAGATAGGGAGCGCCTCGATTCCACCAGGAGTATTCCCAGGTTAGGGCCCCAACGGCATTCAAACCGTACTCAATAATCACACAAAACAGGGATCCTGTTATGGCAATAAAAATACGGTTGGGAATTCTTAAGACGGTATCTTTTTGGTTGGGCAGCAGAAACTTACTGAAGACAATCCCGGCAATGGAAAACATAAAGGCAATCTCAATATTCAAGCCGATAAGGATTAAGTAGGCCGTATCCCCAGGGGTTCCCCATACGGGTGCATATTGAGTAAAATGAAAGATTAATCCATTCACGATCTCATTAATCCAGTCCATACCCCAGAAGGCCAGGCCAGCGAACACAGCATTCCAATTACGTTGTTCCACCTCGCGAGCATAGACGTAGACCACAAAGGCAAAGAGGGGTATTACATACCACTGGAATAGGCTTTCATCACGAAGGATGGCCAGGGCATCGGCGGCCGACTTAGTCATGATGAGCTTTCCTTATTCGAGTAGGTTTATTCCGCGGGGAGTTTTAAATAGAAAGCATTCCCGGTTGGATTATTCGGTTCCACCCAGACTTCCCCTTCATGGGCGCGGGCAATTCGCTGTGCGATGGCCAGTCCCAATCCGCGACCACGCTTCCGCCCCTCCCCTAACTGCGTTCGTCGTTCGAAAATGCGACGATAGTCATCCCGGGCGATTGGTGTACCAAAATCCTTTACGGCAACAATAATATTGTCATCCTGACGTTGAGCTTCCACGACAATTGTCTTTCCCTCCCGGGCGTACTTGATGGCATTGCTGAGATAATTCTTTATTACTTCGGATATTAGAAGGTTCGCTTTTACGGGTAGGGGCCCATCTACCCTCTTCTCCACGGTCATACCTGCGTCTTCCAGCGCTAGGCTGAACTCCTTAATAGTATCCTGAATCACCGCGGCTAAATCGATGTGTTCCTTCTCAATTTCTTCATTTAAGGCTACCTTACTCAAGGTAATAGCATTTCTAATGACCTGTAATAAGCTGTCACTGCTGTCCTTGATCAAATCAACCATTTCATTCCCTGGAAATTCATCCTGCATGACTTCTGTCATTCCTTGAATAACTCCGGCGGGATTCTTTAAATCGTGAGTAATTATATCCAGGAGTAAATCTTTCATTTCATTCGTAGCTGCCAATTGTTCTGACAAGGAATGGTAATGACTTTCAGAACGTTTTAAGTCCTCGATATACTGTTTACGCTCCTTAATGCTATGAAAAGCCATTACGCTCCCTATCAATTTCCCCTTTTGCTTCATGGGTTTAACTACATAAGCTATCGGTATTTTCTTACCAGCTCCCGTCCAAAATACGTCATCATAATTTTCATATTCTTTTCCAGTGACAATAGCCCGATATAAAGTACATTTGTCCGCGTGGCTCTTTGATTTCTTTTTTATAGGTGGACAATGAATCGTAGCGTGGATATTTTTACCTAAAAGTTGTCCTTTTGGATAACCCAAGGTTTGTTCTGCTTCAGGGTTTAAGTAGGTAAACATGCCAGTAGATGAAATGACACCCACACCTTCCCCGATGGTAGATGTAATGCCCTTTAACCATGCTTCACTGGTTCGTAAATCCTCCACAGCTTTCTGGATATTATTAGCCATGATATTAAAGGCATGGGCCAGTTTACCGACTTCGTCATGATTATCGGTCGGTAGATGTACATCGTATTTCCCTTCTGCAACGTAACGGGCAGCAGCCTCCAGTTGGAGAATCGGTTTGGAAAAAAAGTGACTGAACGCCAAGGCAATTGTAATTCCCAAGGACAAAATCAACCCTATCGTGATAAGGGTTGTCCGTGTGTTTTTCCGAATCCAGGCGTTCATAGGCTTGAGGGAATAACCTAAAAATAGAGTCCCGTAATAGGAGTCTTTATATTTAATGAGAACCGAAGTATGATACAGATTATCCTTTTGAATGTTAGTAGAGGTCTGTAACCAGGTATTCACTTCGAGCGGTAAGTTATAAGGATTATAGTTGGCAAACATGGTTCCATCACTATCCACCAGGGCAATGTAGAGAAGGTTCGTGTCCCGTTTGGCCCAGTTTACCATCTCTGAAACAGCAGAAAAATCGTGACTATTTAAAGCCATTCCGGTTCCCAGGGCTACCATCTCGGCCATACCGATGATTTTATTCTCTAATGCTGTGACAATCTGTTGGCGTTGCTGCTGGGGATAGTAAGTAAAGATAAATATTGAAATAGGCAGAAGGGTAACCACCGCACTCACCAGGAATTTGATTCGAATGGGGAGCGATGCTAAAAACTTCCTCACCGAACGTTCACTACTGAGCTTTGGGGGGATTCAACAAATAGCCGGGTTCGCCGGGACGTTTACCGTCGATAGTCAGGATTTTCATAGTGGAATCTACCATGGAAGGGATACTAAAGAGAATTGCCCCAGAGTTATTCTGTATAAATTCTTTAATCTCGTCACTTTTTTTCAGTTCCGCCGGGGGCGTTGCCATCCCCCCCGAAAAGACCACGCTGATCCAATACTTTCTAATATTCATAGGCGTTTTGTTTACTAGAATACGGTAAAACCTCTCGGAACACTGATCAAATTCTCCTAAAACAACGTGTTTACCATTGGGGAAAATGGTGATTTTACCCAGATAGATTTTTTGTAGGGTAGTTGTGGAGATGTCCTCCAAAGAATTATCTTTATTTACAACCACAACAATAGTGTCTAACCCTGTTAGGGAAGCTAATACAACCTTTGCAGGGATTAACATTAAAGCGAAGGAGATGACGAATTTTAAACCTACTTTCATTTCTCAAAACGCAACGGCTATAGAAGTAAGGTAAATTTCATATGGATCGAGTTTAGGATCACCAAAACGGTGAAAATGGAGTTCGTTTTTAAAATAAACCTGGGAGGTTATTGTAATGTTTAGCCCATAACTCTGGACCACGGTCCCATCTCCGTCCATAGATTTCCGGGGATCAAAGTAGTCGTACCTTACAAAGGGTATAAAGCGATCTTTCATCGTATAAGATAATTGAATATAATATCCTGACTGGCGAATAAAGGTACCGTTAGGACGTTTGTTTTCATCGACTTTTTCTCCCTTAGTAATTATATATTCTGTTTCCAGGTCAAAACGAGGAAAGTCCAGATCCAGGTCGAAGGCCAGGGCACGCTGGTCAGTATTGTAGGCATTTCCATTCTTATCCTGGTAATAAGAAAGGCCTAACTGGAGAGGTTCGAAAGGAGGATTAAGGATAATACGGCCTCCAATTCCTTTATTGGCATTATTATCCCGTTGATCCGGATTAGGTCCCCGTCCATTGGTGAAATATAGGTAGTAGGTGAATTCCCAACTACGGAGATATAACGTACCTGTACTTTGAATTCCGGTAAGGTATTTGGCGTATAATAAGGTTGTATCTCCCACGGAATTTTCATGTTTACCGTATAATGATGGGGGTAGTTTGGTGGACAAATAAGTGGGGGTAGCATCATACATAATGCCATAAATACCAAACGGTACCAATATTTTGCCAAACTGGAATTTGAGTTTATCAGAAAGCATCATTTCCAGCCAGGCCCGTGTTAAGTAAATTTTACCCGTACTGGGACCATCGGCTTCAATCGTGGCCCCGTGTTCCCATTCCATTTCGGTGAATAGACGGAAATTCTTAGGCAACCGATAGATAGAAATAAAATTTAAATGGTGTTGATCAAAGGTGAAATTTTTTGCCTGGGCATCCTTGTTGCTCACTTCCCCTTCCAGGTCAAAATAGCCATAAAATTTAATCCGTGAGTTCTGGGCAAAACCAAGGGCGATGATTGAGAATATCAGGCAGTAAAGTACAAGGGTACGCATGGGGGTATCTCTTACTATGATATTTTTACCAGGACGCAAAGCATGTTTCGATTTTTTCAGATGAATTATTCAGTACTTTTATGGATATGTTTCATCATCAAGTTTGGAGCGCTCATCAGAACCCAAAAGTTGGTTACAGTGGGTATTACCGTTTATCTTCGGTGGATTCCCCTGTAAATGTTATTTCCTTGGTTCAGATCCGGTAGCTATTTTAACGCAACTTGACGAATTAGATCAAACAGGATTCAGAAAATATCAATGATCAATCCATCTTAGGGAAATGACAGTTACGATAGAATAACAATTAACAGGAATTAAAGGGCCAATAAAATGAGGATTCCGCCTAATATAAAGCCGATGCCGAACGGTTTTGCGTGGTGAAGGACAAAGTCATCCACGTCGGTATGCATTTTTTCTAGAGGCAGGATCATCAGGCGGGTGGAAATCCAACGATTGAAATAGGTGGATATTCTTTGTACGCTTTGCTGATTAACAATGAGCAGGATCCAGAGGGGAATCCCTGCTAAAACGAAAATAAAGAAGAAAGCTTTCAGGAAGGATAGCGTGATATCCAGGAATAATACCTGCCAAGGAGCCATAGCTTTAGGGTTGATCATCGCTCCCGTAGGGAAATGGAAAGCTACTAGATACAAACAAAATATTGACGCCAAAGACAATAACCACCCCCAAAAACGGTGGTGTTTGAAAAAGTAGGATTCCGTTTCATGCATAATTTCCAAGGGCTTCATCGGTCGACGCGTGGAATACCATTTATTAAGCTTTGTATTCCAACTTTTTAATGTGTGGGGAGTCAGCAATAATATTAAACCGAGAATAATAGCTATCAGGGCACCCAAGTAAAAGAGTGAGCTTAAAACTTCCAAAAGAATCGTATTATTATTCATCCCACCAACCATGGGATGGTCACTCCATCAGAAAGAGTTCGATTAACACGAATTTCCTTAGAAGTGTGTACGATTAAGGAATATAATAGTATCGATATATCATAAACGCCCCTGCCAAGATTAAAAAGACACCGAAGATTAGCCTCTGGGAAAAAATAACATCGTCAATCGCCAGTATTCGGTTTAGAACTTCCCCTGCTTTTAATAATGCCTTCGGGGACAGCAAAAGCAATACTCCGGTGAGAAATACTAAAATTCCCAGTATTAATAAAACTAATTGCATGTTCCTTCCTTTCTCACTGTAGGTTGCTCAGATTTCGCGCCAGGTAAGTGCCACGTATTCGTATTTCCAACGGGAGGTAAAGTAATGCTTCGGATAGATGTGAAACAAGTTCATGATACCATGATCTAATTTATCATTCTTCACCGCTTTCACAAACAGTGCTCCGTACAGTCGCGAATCGCTACTGCTCCCTCCATCATCGTCATCATCATCGTCATCTTCCCCTCCGATCCACTCTAACCGTCCACTGGGAACGTAAAGAACGCCATAAACGGTGCTGTGTTGTAACTTTATTCCCTCGCGCCCGGTACACAAGGCCCACACCTGAGAATCCCCCTCAATCTCGATCCTTTCTTTGGCATATAACTCATTGAAAGTTACCGGCCAATCGGACACGGGTAAGGCCGAATGGTCCTTGCCAAACTGCGTTTCATGTTTCAACTTGATGTTCTTCTTGGAAATGAAGATGATATTATCGTTTACTTCAACATTTGTATTCCCATGTTGCTGGCATTCAATATCATCTGTGGCGACAATAATCCCCGGGAGGGCGATTCCGTTCTCGAAAAAGACGCCCCCGGTTACGTAAGTGCCTTTTAACTTGACTTTTCCCTTAACGAATAAAGTTCGGTTGGTATACTGACTTAAATCCAACGTGCCTCCCGTGAGGTCTAGATCCCCCTTGTATTTATTTCCGCTTGTATGGGTAATACTGGACGCTATAGCAATAAGGCTATCATACGGGGTAGCACTAATCACGGGAAGAGTCGGCACGGGATCGGGATAAACCGACCAGGTGAAATATTGGTCAAAATCTCCCTCCACAATATATCCGCCGGTGGGTACGGAGATATCGGTGGGATTCCCTGGAGGATCCCCGATCTCAGCCTCCTCATCAACTTTTACACTAAAGCCCATGTACAACGAATCATTGAGCGTAAAATGTTTTTTAATATTAAACTTCTTTCCTACCCCACACGAGGTATATATATCGCTGGTAACCTTACCGGTATTTTTATTATTTCTCCAGACCTTGGCTTGTTTAAGATATTGTCCTTCTGGCACCGACCAAGTTCCAGATTTAACATTGGGATTATTTATGGTCATCGATCCGCCAGCTACGTACCAAAGTTTGATTTTAGTAATCTTGGTAGGGGAATTAATCGTGACGCTCTCGCAACAAAACTCGAAAGAGACTTTGTGTCTATTGCCCCAGAGTTTATCGCCGCAATCCTCTTCTTCATCTTCGTCATCGTCATCACCACCGCCGTGTGAAGCTAAGGTATCAACCATAGAAAGATCGCCCCAGGGATCTCCCCCTTGCAGATGAAATTCAACTAAGAGTTCCATCATGCGTTCGGTTTCTCCATGTTTCCCCGTAGAAATAATGCGGCGCCCTTCACAACTTAACGAATCTCCTTCAAAATCCTCGGCTGAGGTGGAAATGGTTACGGTACCATTCCCATGCTCATAGGTACCCACTATATTGCCAACATCCGTACCCATCTCCTCCAGGGCATATTCAATTCCAGAAAGGGCGTTGTAATAGGATTGGGTGGTTTCCAGAAAATCGGCGGCAATAGAAATCCGTGCGGTTACGGAACTGGATAGATAAAAAGTGATTAGTCCGAGAATAAGGACAATACCTATCGCTGACACTGAAAATGCAAAACCATCTTCACGTTTCAAGGACTTAAAGATGCTCGGTAACCGATAATCTAATGATACACTTTTCATTACGGATTAGTCTCCCTGTCCGTTGCCATGATGGTCATCGTCATCATTATCATCGTCGTCATCTTCGTCATCATCATCTTCGTCATCGT
>CAZVNL010000001.1:69115-179221 GCA_964628055.1 uncultured bacterium
TCATCGTCATCATTATCATCGTCGTCATCTTCGTCATCATCATCTTCGTCATCGTCATCTTCGTCTTCATCATCTTCGTCTTCCGCGGTACATGTCCCGTAAATATCACTTGTAACCTGGTGGGTATTGATGGTTCCATGTCCACTTGGTTTTTTTCTCCAGACTTCCGCTTTCAGTAATATCTTTCCACTGGGCACGGACCAGGTACCGGAATTGACTTCCGGATTATTAATCGTTTTTTGGCCACCGCCGACGTACCACAGTCTTATTTTAGTAATTTCTGTGGGGGAATTGATAGTAACCTTGTCGCAGCAGAATACAAAGCTCACCTGTCCAAAGGAGCCATATAATGTATTCCCGCAGTTTTCTTCTCCCACGCCACCGGAGCAAGGATTGATAACGGTATCGGGTTCGGTAAACTTTAGGTTTTCCGGAAAAACGTCCCCAACAAAACGGATATTTTGGCCATTATACTGTAAATCCAGGGTCAATTGAACGCGCCAGATGCGTTTCCGTTTTTCTTTAGACAAAGGGAAAGACGTCAGGGCTGTTCCATTACTATCCCAGTAAGCGAAATAACTGGAATCCAAATTGACACTGTCCGCAAGTACTCTAAAAAAGCCTGTCCCTTCCTCTACTTGCAATTGGGCATTAGAAAGTTTGTAGTGGAAGGTTTTGCCCCGTTTCATGTCGAATTTAATCTCCGCTTTTTTCGCTATCTTAACGCTGGTACGGCTAGTAAGCATTTTAAAATCACGGACGAATTGGGTAACTGCCACCTCCCCATCCAGGGCAATTTGTTCTCTATTCTTTGCTGCTCCCAGAATCCGAACACTGGTGGCAATAGTGACTGCCAAAACCGTGGAAACGATGGCGAAAACGATGACAGCGATAATGAGTTCAATCATGGTGAACCCGGTTGGAGAGCGGAAAAAGCGGAACGGCTTCACTGCGCTTTATACCTCGAAGAGATCAAGGAAGAAAGATAAAGACTGTCAATCTCAGAATTGTAGACCGTCGTAATGATGCGTTTATAACGTGTAGGGTTATTTACTTTATCATCCCAACTGACGCTGGGATCCACATAAAAGACACGCACACTTAACGAGAATCCCGGATAGCCAGGCAGGTTGGTTTTAGCGTAGCCATTGTAATCGTCTACGTCGTCGTAATCGCTTTCACTGGTTTCTTCCGCTGTGAGGGTTGTGGAATACGGTGGCTGCCGTTGTTCGTCAAACCTTTTCGAACGGACGATTTCCATGTAGCTGCGCGCCAAGGTAGTCCCTTTCATCATGATTTCGGTCTTCAAGCTGCTGGTTTGTAACTGCCCTTGAATCTGCAGCATGGTGAAAAAACCAACACCGATTATCACCAGTCCCATGATGACGTCCACCAGGGACATTCCTGATTCGTCTTTAATCCTGAATAGTAACATGGCCGGTATTTTCTGTTACGGTGATTACGGTAGTCTGGTTAAGGGTAACAGTTCCATTGTTTGACGGCTCACCCCAGTAGTTAAAATAGAACCTATTCGTGTTGTTAAAATCAACATCGGTGAGGTACACGCCTTCGAAATCGGCGTCATCGAAATTAATGAGATGTTTGGAGTTAGTTTGGGGATCGGTTATAAGTTCTAAATTATTATTGGTGTTCCCCACGTAGATCCCATAATTGTTCTCGTCAATATTCACGATAACCCAGGTCGTGTCATGATGGTCAATTGCATAATGTCGCGCGCGACGGATATCGTCAGCAAGTTTATGCCGGGCATTGTCAAGTTTAATGCTGTCTACCGCCGTGGTAAACTTAGGGATAACTATAAAAGAGGTGATACCGACGATGAGCATAACAAGTACCAACTCCACCAGCGTAAAACCCATCTGGTAACGATGCGTCTGCTGCACGTACTTATGCCTTTACTATCATTTAGTAATGATCTATAGGATGATTATTAACATCAAAAGATACAATACTAAGCCCTAAATAGGAATAACTATATCGCCTTACGAAAACCCAAGGAAAAAAAGTGTGATTTTCGTCACACCCTTTTTCACGGAGCAGCATGCATGGCGCAAATTTAAAGAAATAGGACCAGTGCGAAGATAGCGTTCGTTCATTTGGCAACGGCCCACAAGGCCAGGGAGGCAGCGAACCCCTTGCTCGAATACCAACTATAAGCGAGCTGTAGGGAATAATCGGAGGTTAGTGGTACGCTAATTCCGGCAGTTAAACCCACAGGTAACCGGGAGATAAACTCAGTGGTCAGGTTACCAAAATCCATAGGATAGCCACGGTGGAGGACGGTGAGCGCTTTCTGGTTTTTTCCATAAAGGAAGGAAGTTGTGACGCCAATGGTAAGGACTAATTGCGCTCCCACAAAATCATACCCAATTTGCAAAGGGCTTTCGTAAAAATAATAGGTATTCTGGAAGGAGTAGGTTACAGAATCCGGTTTTTCGGCTTTATTGTTGCCTTCGGCGTAATAATACCAAAGGTCGCCACTGACGTATAAACCGCCAAGGTTATGCTTTACTCCAAGGCGATAGGCAGTTGCAAAGCCACTTTTAAAGTTGCCCACGCTAGCAGAGGTACCAGGAATGAGAAAATCACTGGCCCCGATGGAGACGCTGATCCGTGTACCGAATTCCGTTTGGTAACTATAATTTAACAAACCTTGGGTCACGACAGTTTGAACAGTATCAAAGGTGCGCGGGGCGTAAATGGCCTGAAAACCGTATTTTTCCCGCCCGGTAAACTGGCGCTGTGTTTGCGGAAACAAAACGGCCATAAGCCCGAGGCACACGATTCCTCCTCGACACAGGGCCTTCATCAATTCAACGCGGGCAAAACGATATCGATATAACCCAAGGCGCTCCCATTCACGGCCGTAACGCGTACGGTGCTTCCGATGTATTGGGAGGAATATCGCAGGGTGGTGTTGGCCGTTCCAAAACTATCTGTTGTGGCCGGTGACATGATGGTCCCCATGGTGCTTGGATTCAAAGAAAACTGAATATCGGCGCCCACAATGGGCCCCCCACTCTGATCCGTAAATAGGGCCGATACCTGTAGGTCATCGGTGCCGTCTCCATTTCCATCCCCGGTACCTTCAGGATTAAACCAGGAAAGCACAATGCTACTGTCACTGGGCGCCAGGAATAAAACGGTCGTAGAAGCCGTTAAAGTGTCACCAAAGTTTCCTTGAATTACAGCCGTTCCGGCGGTTGTGCCCGAAGTTAAGGTTACGGTAGTATTTCCGCTATTATCAGTGGTCGTAGAACCAGGAATAGTCCCCAGAGTTGTCGACCAGAAAACCGTGCGATTATCCAACGGATGGCCATTGGAGGTTTCTTTTAACTGGGCCGAAATCTGGGTTGTGCTGTTGCCATCAGCCAATAGAATCGAGTCCTGGGCTCCCACCGTGAAAGTTATCCCTCGAAAGGTGATGACAAGACTATCAGAAACGGCTGGAAAGTCGGTCACAGTAGCGGCAACGACCACCGTTGTATCGGTATATCGGGCGCTACTTATGAGCGTGTTGGTAGCAATACCAGCGCTCCCTGTGGTGGCAGTGCTTTGAGCCAAATCACCGAGCGCTGAATTAAAGCTTACCGGTACTCCCGAAACGGGGTCGCCCAGAGTATCCGTAACCGCGGCAGCAATCGTAACACTACTCAACCCATCCCCGAGAATGGTTGTCGTGTCAGCGGTTAAGACTAAATTTTGCGGGTCCGGGCTGAGAAAAGAGAGGGTAACAGTGTCATTTAATGTTTGGCCTACCATAACAAGAACCGTATCCACTCCGGGCGTGGTGCCACTCGTGAGCACGGCAGAGGCATGTCCGCTGACATCGGTAGTTGTGAGGCCAGTAATGGTTCCTAATGTTGTGGCAAACGCCACCGGTTCATTGGGAACCGCTACATTCGTTCCACTCTCCCGTACAAGAACATCCACTGTCGTATTGGCCTGGCCGTTTGCGATTATGTATTGGTCGGCGACACTTGAAGTAATCGTAATGCCTTGGAAGTTTAATGACACAGTATCGGCAATAGTTGGCAAAGCGACTAACCACCCATCTACTTCACCGGCAATATTCGTGTAACTAGCGGAGCTGACCAAAGAAGTCACCGCCGCCCCGGCGGAGTCGGTAGTTGCCGTAGATGTCAATAATGTCCCCATTGAGGCATGGAATTCCACCTGTGTCGAAGGGACGGGATTCCCTTGAATATCAGTAACGAGAGCCGTGACCTCGATTGTGTCCCGACCATCAGCAAGGAGAGTGGCTGTGGCGGAGGTCAAAGTGACCTGCGTGGGTGCCAGACTATAGAACTCAACGGTAATTGTATCTCGCAGGACCATTCCAAAAGAAGTGACGATAGTAGCCATTCCAGGAAGGTTACCACTGGTAAGAATGGCCGTTGCAACCCCACTTGCATCGCTGTTAACAGACCCGGTGATTGTGCCCCGATTGGTGGAGAAATAGACATCTGCCCCACTAATAGGACTATGAGCCGTAGTCTCAAATAAATTTGTTGAGATGGATGTGGTGCTATTGCCATCGGCGGGTAGGAGTGTATCCTGGGTTGCAACAGTAATAGTGACACCCCGGTATTCGAAGAGAATACTATCTATTAGAGTGGCAGTCAGGTTTGATTGGTGTAAAGCACCTCTTATTTCACTTCCCTGAACAAAGCCCTCAATGTTAGGCGACCTAATCTTCATTAACCTTTCGGTAGGAGGTGGATTTTCCAGTCGTCGCTTTGGCCCGGTTGTTCTAACCACCCCCTGCCTGTTAAGGTGCAATTCTGTCAGGTTACCGGAAACTTGGCAGATCACCTGCCCAGATGTATCCACAACACTGGCCGGGCCAGTATGGGTAACGATTGCCTCCCCGTTTTCATCGGTAATTATACTCGTTTCGGAAAGGGTTCCCATGGCAGTTTGAAACACAACCTCCACTCCAGGGATTGGATTGTCGAGAGTATCCAGAATTAAAGCTGTGATCGTTGATGAAGTCAATCCATCGGCAAGGAGTGCTGTTGAAGTGGTGCTTAAGGACAGAGAATTTGGCAGGTTGGAAACAAAAGGAATACTTGCTGAAAACGGTAAATTAGTTCCAAGGATAATTGTAACCGTAGCATTTCCAGGGATAAAGCTGCTGCGTAGAAGAAGTTCGGCGCGGCCATTGTCATCAGTGATAAAATCGCCGGAAATGACACCCCGAGTGACAGCTACCTCAAATGAATAACCGGTTAAGAGAATACCACTGGTCGATTCAAACACCGTCACCGTGACGTGTGTAGAGTCCACCCCATCGGCTAACAATTCATTCCGGTCAAAATGCAGTTGGGCCCTAATGCCTTTATAAGTAATCAGTAAGCTATCGACTGGATCTTCCAATAACTTTTTCTGTAGCCGGAGAGTATTTTTTGTATTCTCTAGGTCCCTTTTCTTCTTTGTCCTAGTTTTTCTTATTTCTTCAACCTTTAATTCCTTTTTTACGGGAACGTAATTATAAAATAATTGGTTCGGACGGTTGCTCGCTTGCACGGTAAGGTCAACCTGAGAAACACCAGGTTGGAAACTCATCCCCAGGTTGGCAAAGGGTGTAAGACTGGCTTTAACGGTGGCCGTAACATTGTTACTATCGGCGACACTGATGAGGGTGGCATAAGTAATCCCCTCTGCGTCTGTCCTTCCTTGAGGAACAATGTTTCCTTCGTCAACTGAAAAAAATACCAATACATTCGGCATAGGCTGTTGTTGTTCATCCACAACCTTGGCCTTCACCTGAACATTTGTTTTACCATCGGCGATAATAGCCGTTGTGTCGCTAGAAAGTGTAACGGTAGCCAGGGGGTTCAATATGAGGATATATAGTGTATCCGCTTTTTCACCAACGTTAACGGTCACTTCATCCAGTCCCGCCAAACCATCGGCGTGATAGTCCACGATCGCAATGCCCGCTGAGTCAGTTGTGTCACTATCGGTGATCGTACCTAAAAGAGACGAAAAAGTAACCACCACGCTATCCGCCGGCTCTAATGTAGTCGTATCTTTATTTACTCTTTGTAATTCTACTAAAACAGTTGTGGAACTATCGACCATTAGTTGATCCTGGCTGGCTATAAACCTATTGAAAAAAATGTACTTATTTATGTCTTCGGTGGGACCGACAAAGCTCCCCTGATCTACCGTGCAACGGAGCCCCAGTATAAGCACCAGCAAACTTCCAAGGATTCGTAAGTGTTTGGACAACATGTTCCCGGAGGCCGTATATTAAATGCGAAGGTTTGGGTGTATTTTTCTGGTCATGTGGAGCTAATCTAACTCCAGAGAGGGCTACAATGCTAATAATTTTAGGGCTGATGAAGCTATTAGATAGACTTGGGGCGGTTACCATCGAAGGGAGATAAACGCATTGCTATTCAATTTCTAGTCTTGCTCCTTACAACCGTAAGATTATCCCCATGAATAATAAAGCACCCATTTTTCCATTGACGCTAATTATCGTTTTAGGCATTGCCTGGATCGGGTTTTTCCACAATGATACTAATGCTGATTTATTCGGTCATGTCACTATTGGTGAACGAATTCTCGACACCAAAGAAATTCCCCGCACGAATACTTATTCGTACACCGACCCTGACCATCCTTGGATAAACCAGTACTGGCTCTCGGAGATAATCTTCGCCCTCCTCTATCGTACCTTCGGAAACCCTGGCTTAATCCTCTTCATGATGGCCATGAGCCTTGGAATGATAACCGTGGCCTATAAGCTCATCCGAAAACACTATCCTCATACCCATGCCCTTACAACGTTTATCGTCCTGGTCATGACTATCGGAACATTGCGAACCGGGATCACTATTCGACCGCAACTTTTTACTTATCTATTCACCATTATCATGCTCCATCAACTATCCGACATGCAAATGAAACGGAGCCATTTCATCCTATTTCCCCTCCTGTTTCTTTTCTGGACCAACCTCCACGGGGGAGTGGTCGCTGGTTATGGAATATTATCTATTTGGAGTACTATTCTACTCTTGAAAAACTGGAAGACAAAATTGGGTCCTATTTTTAAGTATTTAGCGATCTTATGGTTTTTCTCCGTAGTTGCCTCCTTTATTAATCCCTATGGTTGGAACCTCCATCGGTTTTTGCTATTTGCGAACCGTTTAGATCATTGGTTCATTCAGGAATGGAGACCGATTACATGGATAGGTTACAATAATTTGTTTTTTAAAATTGTCACCCCTATATATTTGATTGGAATAGCATATTTAATAATTCCTCTTAGAAAAATCCGTTGGTTTCCCATTATCATGAGCCTAATCTCCTTTTTTCTGGCCATCCAACACATTCGTCACGTTGCATTTTTTGCCTTGATGTTACCAATCGCTCTATCACCACCTTTAGATAAAATATTAAATCGCTATGGTTTGGATTTAATAGCATTGTCAAATCGTGCTCAAGCTTGGTGGAAACAGCATTCACAGCAATTCCAGCGGCGGTTCAAATTAGAATTCATTATTCTAACCATTCTATCCACCTGGCTCGTTTCACGCACCCCTTTTCGTCTGTTAATTGATCCCAATAAATACCCGGTGGCACACGTCCGCTGGCTAAAAGCGAACCACCTTACAGGGAACCTGCTCAATTCTTACAATTGGGGGTACTATCTAATCCGTGAATTATATCCGGCTTTTAAAATCGCTACTGACGGAAGGTATGAGACGGCCTATTCAGTTGACTATACTGACCAATATTTGAGATTTCGCTATTCGAATGATATGGCACTGTCTTTTCTTGAGCGGTATGCTTCGGATTTTATTTTAATTGAAAGAGACCTTCCGGTAACAAGAAAAATTAATGAATCCCCGGATTGGCTTGCCTTGAACTGGAATAGCACTGCTGTATTGTTTGCCTCAACTAAATGGACTGAGGAACATCAAGAACACAACTTCGAATTGCCGCTCCTTAGGAAACTTTCAGAAATAACTTTTAAATAAAAAATTCCTGGAACGTGACGTAGTCTATTTGTTTTGATATTGAAAATCAAGAGAGTCATTTAATAAGCCAGCTTCAATAAATTGTAACAAAAGCGTTGAGTCTTCAGATGTTAGGGAGCCTTGTTGACTCATTTTCAAGTATTGTTGAGCGCTATCTACTTCCCCTATCTGGTAATAAGCGATTGCGCGGAAAATTTTTGCTGCCGAAAAGTAAGGGTATAAATCTATTGCTCTGTTAAAATCTTCTAAAGCTGGCTCTGGTCGGTCAACCAATAATTGTACCAGTCCCTGCTGATAATAATTGGCTGCTTTCCGCGGGTTGATTTTAATAGCTTGATTAAAATCCTTAAGAGCAAGTTCATAGGCTCTTGCTCTACGGTATACTCTACCCCGGTTGTGATATGCGAAAGCAAAATGAGGGTCAAGGTCTACTGCTTTTGAGAAATACACCAAAGCAGCTTTGTAATTTGCCTGCTCAGCGCTAAGTAACCCTAAAAGATTCCAGGCCTCTGGATCTAAGGAATCCAATTCCACCGCCTTTAGACAGTCACGATAAGCTAACGCTATTCGTTTTTTCTTATTATTAATAATTGCTCGATTATAATAGGCCAATCCATACCGAGGATTAATTCTAATAGCATTATCATAGTCATTTTCCGCTAAGTCAATAAGTCCCAGATCTGTAAAAGCTTTACCACGGTTATTATATGAATCAGCAGACAAGGAATCCAAGTCTATAGCAACGGTAAAGTCATGGATGGCGCGATAATATTCATTTCGATTTAAGTATGCAGCCCCTCGATTGTGATAAATAACAGCTTGTGGAGTAGAATATTGCCAGGTATGTTCCCATAGGTTAATACTACTTTTCCAAATTGGAACCTGGAAAAGGGCCGATCTTAACCCTAATATTATAATCAGAAGAGAGGCAATTAGATAAGTTGCTCGTCGATTCGTGGCGGATAAGACCGTAGCAAATCCTAAGGAAACACCTATCATGGGAATATAGAAAAACCTATCAGCCACGTTAGAGAAATCCTGAAAAATAAAAGCGAATAAACCAGAGACTGGTAAATAACCAATAAGAATCCAAAGGAATGAAATCCACAAATACCGTGCTTTCTTTCTAATTCGCCAAATTAGGTAACCGACTAGTACCGGAAATCCAAGCAAAAGAGACGCCCAAAAAGGAGTGATAATATCGTTAAAATGTCTACCGTAAGAAGCTACGAGATGGATCGGATAGATTAATTTACACAAGTAGAAGTTGATTGTATCCATCCAAATCAAGGGACGTATGAGGAAAGGATAACTAACCTTAGGAGCTTGAGAATTCATGGTGATCAAGGCGATGGGAATGGCAAACGCAATGTAGGGTAAAATTGAATAAGTGGACTCCTTCCAGGATTTGGTAAAATGATATCGATCTAAGATAAAAATAAGTCCCGGAAAGACAACAGCAGAAGGTTTGGATAAGATAGCCAATAAAAAGAAAAACCAACTATAATCTCGGTATTTTCTGGTTACAGTTGGATCGTCGCGGGAGGATTCTCTTCTACGAAAATGAGATAATATAGCTAATAATCCCAAACAAGTGCTTAACAGTGCTCTGGTTTCCGACACCCAGGCCACTGCTTCAACTTGTAAAGGATGAACCACAAAAAATAGCGAGGCCAAAAAGCTCGCCCAATAACTTTTATTGGTTTTCCGAACAAGTTTGAATACCAGGACACCATTGATCGTATGTAGGATGATATTCATAAAATGATAGAGGGCGGGATTGAAAGGTTGTTGATAATCGTATAATTGACCAATAACTTTTATAAGTGCCCATAACATATACGTCAAAGGAATATACATCCCTTTATAGGGTTCCTGCCAAAAATGCAACAGGTTTGAAAAAGTTAGTTTGCGAAGATAAGGATTATCTCCTAGATGAACTCCCATATCATCCCAGACAAAACCAAAAGAGGTTGTTTGCCAATAAAGAAGAAATGAAATTAAGATAATTACATAGGTCGCATAATTCCAGTTTCGGGTATTAAATCGGTGCATACTATTAACACGATGATAGTTTCAAAAGCCTACAATACACTAAGAAGGAGGACCGAAAAAATGATAACGATACCTTGAAAACGAGATCACCAATAGCGTTTTAAAATTAGTAAAATTGAATTTTACGGCCGGTATTCGTCACGTAACCCGGTGGTGGGATCAATTAAGATAAAGCCTTTTCTACTGTCAGAAGTGTCAATTAAAGCATATTTAAAGGGAAACCCAAAACCATTTTTAGGAAAAATTCCTTCAGAGAATAAGGAAACCGGAGCGCTACCATCTTTTAGGACGGGACTATAAGCCCAAACATCATCGAGAATACTATCAGCAGGCGCCGGAGGAAATTCAGGTCGTTCCCCTCTCATATTGTAATATAAATAATAATTAATAAACGCTTGTTTAATGTTCACCATGTTGACCTGTGATTTAGCCGCTTTACTTTCATTATTGTACCTGGTATAGGTGGGGACCATTACCGCGGCCAACGTGCCCATAATGGCTAAAGATACTATCAGTTCAAAAAGGGTGAAACCCGGCTGTTTTTTCATCATTATTCCTGGGTTAATTTAAAACAGCCCTGTTATGAAACAGGGCTGTTTTTCATTTCTACTCGGTCGTGAATTGATGACTTAGTGGGTGGTGAGAGTATAGCTCGATGAATCTGTATTTGTAGAATAATCCCATGTGTACTTATCGCCATCGGACCGTGTGTGGACAATATAGCCTGTACCCGATGCAGATGAAGCTGGTGTATATGCCCAATTATCCGGGATTTCATCTAAGACTTCAGTCAGCAAGTTAGACGTCGTAGCAGAAGGAAACCGCTTTTTCCCACCTTTCGCCAGTTTATTGGTAGAGTAGATCATTAAACCAGCTTTGATGTTTCCAACCACGCCATTTTCAGTCTCTTCGTGTGCTGAACTCTGGAGGTCCTGGAACTTAGGTACGACCACTGCTGCCAGAATACCCAGGATCACGATGACCATAATGAGCTCGATCAGGGTGAAACCCTTGTTTTGTTTTAGGTTCATGTTATGTTCTCCTTTTTGACTATTTTTGTACAAACACATGTTTATGTTTTCACCCCTACGGGGTAAAGGTATTTTTAATATTGGTAAATTGAGGATCCTGAATGGTTATTGAAGGCTGTTGGGTAATCTTTAAAACCACGATACCTCCACTGCTAACGGTCCATTCAGCTGCACCAGGTGTTGTAGTACCCACCACATAATACTCATCATTGAAAGGTGACTTTGGAATGCCACCTGGAAAAATATTTTCAACTTTGATATTTTTAGTAGTTCCAAGACTATCATACTCTATTATCGAAAGACCGGTCTTCAACGTATCACCTGAACTGGCAACAAAAGTAGCAATGGCGTTGGTTCCCACACCATTAGCAGCAACATCCTGATACGCCTTTAATATAGCACTGCCTATCGCATTTACATTATCAATAGATTTTGTTCCTTTAGCGCTTTGGGAGGTCTCCAAGTATTTGGGAATGGCAAAAGCCGCCAGGGTTCCCATAATAGCGGTAGTAACCACCAACTCCATCAGGGTGAACCCTCTACGATTTCTTTTCTTGTTGAATTTCATGACTAATTTTTTCCTTCTCTTTAAGTCGCGTGAAAAATAACTGCATGAATTAGTACAATGATCATGCCAAACTCTTTTTATCTTCGGTATATACTTTTTTCTCTATTCTTTCGTAATAAATATTGTAACGAATCGCTACACCCCTTTGCTCTATTATGTAACACCAATATCCATCAAGTGTACTTCGATTTCAACTCGAAATTGGATTTTTCTCACCAACATGGGTAAGAATCTACTTAATTTTACCAGACTGCATATTCAAGCAATTCTTCCTGCGTGCATCCTCAAGGTAACTTATATTAACTTCTTTCATTCCATAAAATTAAAAATGAACCGCCAAAGTGCCACCCTTGTATCTCGCATACCGCGACGTTTTATGAAATTCGCCATTGTTGGTTTTTCCGGCGTCGTGGTTAATGAAGCCATAACTGCTCTTACTTTATGGTTCGGTGGTAAAATTAATGCCCATATTCTAAGAACCAATCTCGCCGTATTTATGGGATGGGCCACATCGGTAATCAGCAACTTCTTACTTAACTATTACTGGACCTGGAAGGATCGCCCACGAGTACACGCCACAAAGTTGCTAACCAAATTAGGCGCATATTACGTGACGGCTACGGCAGCCCTGGTTATCCAGGCGACCATTGTAAATATAATGGCCCACTTATTAGGTTGGCAAACCATTCGTATCCTCCTATATAACCTGTTGGGTATGGCTGGGGGTACGCTTATTAATTTTCTATTAGCTGACAAGTGGGTATTTCGTTTCCACGATTCCTCTGAATAATCTCTTTAGATCGGGTTTCACCCCTAATTATTACACTTATCCCGCCTTTCTCAACAAATCCTGGGCTAAACTTCCCTTGGTGAAAGCAGTATTAATTGTTTAGGCTCATGAGTAAGCAGAATTATCGTTCTCTCACTCTCTGGGGTATGATTTTGTTAGTGGTAACCGTTCCCCTCACTTACTCCAATAAATTGTTTGAGTTTAGCATTTACCCAAAATTAATAGCGATGAACTCCATCCTCCTGGTCTTGACAACCATCTGGATTATAAACCTAATTAGAAAAAATAAGGTTACTCTACCTTCCTCTCCCCTACTGCTTCCCATTGTATTTTACGTAGTAGTAAACTTGCTTTCCATTCGCCAGGCTGTTAACCTTAATTCCAGTCTCTATGTGATAAGTTTCTTACTCATGCTGGTCATCCTCTTTTATTTTGTTTTTAACAACGTAAGTCTTGACCTGCTACCCCAGCTATTACCTTTTGCGGCCCTTTCCGGTTTAGTTGCTGCTCTTATTGGGATTGCTCAATATCTTGGCTGGGGTTTTTACTGGATTCCATCAACTGGTTTACCCAGTTCTACCTTCGCTTACCGTAACATGGCCGCCATGGTCATGGTCATGTTGATTCCCGTGGGAGGGTGGTGCTTTCTAACCGCGCGTGGTCTCCTTAAGGAATTCATCTGGGGATTGGTAACAATCAGCATGGCCATATTTCTTTTGTATACTCGAACCCGGGGCGCCTGGTTAGGTCTTTTAGGAGCTATCTTATTAACCCTGGCACTCATCTTCTTTGTGCGAAAATCCCGACCGGAACTATTCGCAAAATTAAAAACCGTTTATTTCACTCGTTCTAAATCGCGACTTACGCTCCTATTTATTATCCTGCTTTTAGTCATGTCGCAGATTCCCCCCAGTGACCAGGTGGCCCAATCCTTGGGAGGCCGCAAAGCAAGCGGGGTTTTTGCCACGAGTGTATCCATTTTCCAGGAAGGAGGGGGCAGTGGTCGCCTGATACTGTGGCAACACATTAGTGAAATGTTACGTAATGACTATATCTGGCTTACGGGGGTGGGATTGGGCAATTACCAATACCACTATCCTAAATATAGCGACGGTTTCTTAGCCAATATTCACTCCCTTGCCGATCGACCACACAACGACTATTTGTGGATCTGGACCGAAACGGGAATCATGGGTCTAATCACTTACCTTTGGCTCATCGGTACCGTATTGGCTATGGCTTTAAAGATAATCCGCACAACCACACGCCCTCCACTCATCGCACTCACAATACTAAGTCTCGCCAGCATTACCGCTATCCTGGGGCATGCTTTTTTCAGCTTCCCGAAAGAACGGATCACCCCTTCCATGTTGCTTTGGATGAATTTTGCGATTATCGGCATTGTCTATAATGCCGTAAGGCAGGAAACAATCCCTTCCTCACTCGAACCAAGCCACTCAATCCGGTACCTTAAAATCTGGGGGTTAGTATTGGTCGGCAGTTTTTTCGCCATCGCACTATGGTCAACTGAACTTAGCCGTCGTTGGTTGCTACACGACTACCATTTCCAGAGCGCCCAACAAGATAATGTGGACGAAAACTACACCGCTGCTTTGCAAGAAATTACCAAGGCTGAATCCTACGGGCATCTCAATTACCGAACGCCTTTCTTAGAAGGCGTCATCCACACGAAACTTAAACACTACACGGCCGCCATTAGGGCCTATGAACACTGTCTACGCGAAAACCCCACTTACGTTAATGCATTGTATAATTTAGGCGTAACCTACTACAAAATAGGGGAATATGGGAAAGCCGGCGAATACTTCCTCAACGCCATTACCATTGATCCCACTTTCTACAGCGCTCACATTAATTTAGCGGCGATACTCCAACGCCTGGAAATGTACCCGGAGGCCATTTACGAGTATAACCGCGCCTTAGAAATACAACCAGAATCGGAGGATACTTATAACAACCTGGGGGTCATCCACGCCCGTCTTGGCGAATTGGATCAAGCGTCGGAGATGTTCCGACGAGTACTGGCAATAAATCCCGAGAACGAAAAGGCCAAATCGTATTTAAACCAGCTGAGGATTAGGGCAGACCATCCTCAGCCGGCCACTAAACAATAGCTTTTATCCCGGTTCGGTAAACAGGAGGATATAAAGGAAAATTCCGAATCCAGCCATTATAATAAAATAAATCCAGGAGGGGTACTGTTTATGCATAAAGGTATGTAACAGGTCCTGTTCCTCGGTGTTTTTTTCAACAGATGTATTCATAATGGTAACTCAAAATGCGCTGTACATGGACCACATGGGGAGGAAAATACCTAGGGCAATTAATAACAAGAACGCTCCCATAACCACGGTCATCAAGGGTTCAATCATCGTGGATAGCCGCTTGATTAAACCATCAACTTCCTCATCGTACTGAATGGCAATATTGTGAAGCATTTCATCAAGGGCGCCCGATTGCTCACCAACGCTGATCATCTTTAACGTCATGGGAGGGAAATACTTACTGGAGGCTAAGGCTGTAGCCAAAGCTATACCTTCCTCAACTTTTTCCCGGGCTTTGGAAATGTCACTACCTACCCAGAGATTCCCCACCGTCTTCTCAGCCGTTTCCATGGCCGAGATGATCTGAATCCCACCTCGACTAAGGGTTTCCATCATGTGGGCAAAACGAGCAATGGTACTTTTTAAAACGATCAATTTAAAAATCGGTAACTTGAGTTTGAGTCCATCCAAAACCCATTGGCCTTTAGGAGTACGTAAAAAGTAAATCAAACCAGTTACAACTACAATAGTAATGATGAGGGTGATTAACCAGTATTCGGTGACGGCGCTATTGATGCCGATGAGGATTCGCGTGGGCAAGGGTAACGCCACTCCCTGGGCTTCAAACATGTTGGCAAATTTGGGTATCACGAAAAGAATCGCGGCCGTAAAAGCCAGGATTAAGGCGCAAAAAACAATGATCGGGTAGCGCATGGCCGATTTAACATTAGATACGACCTGGATTTCGTGCCCGATGAATTCTGAAAGGCGCTTCAAAATCGTATCTAAAACACCAGCTTTCTCCCCTGCCTCAATCATGTTGGAGTATAACATAGAAAAAACGCGCGGATATTTTTTCATGGCTTGAGAAAGGGAAGAACCACTATTTAATTGATCCACCAAAGAACGGATAATCTCCTGCATCTTGGGAGTTTCTGCCTGGTCAATGAGGGCTTCTA
This sequence comes from uncultured bacterium, assembly GCA_964628055.1. Lineage (GTDB taxonomy): Bacteria > Fidelibacterota > Marinisomatia > Marinisomatales > TCS56 > CAZBEL01. The sequence continues at coordinate 84,819 of CAZVNL010000001.1, forward strand.
AGCAGGTAAGTAGAGGAACCCCGGCATCCAACATGATGGAAAGCTGGGTAGTAAAATGCTCCACTTCCCGGGGGTGGACCTTACGACGCGTTTGTAACCATCTATCCAGGTTAAAGTGCTCTTTTTTCTCTTTCACCGAAAGCACCATTTCATTACGACTTTCAGCCGTCTCATAGACTTCAAATTTATTCTCGGCCTCGATCACTTGTTCTAAGACTGTGCCGTCTTCGGTAACTAAACGACACTCAAACTCGGGCATTAATCGCTCCCTCTATGAGCAATTCCATATTTTTCTAATTTCCGATAGAGCGCCGTTCGCGAGATTTCTAACCGCGCTGCTACCCGGCTGATGTTGCCATCCAACCGTTCCATAGCTCGAGTTATGGTTTGTTTTTCCACTTCTTTGAGAGGTCGTATTTCATCATCAGAAATCGCCGGAACCGTGCCTTCCTCCGTTGGGAGCGTCATAGGTTCCACGACGGGCTGGACATCTTTCCAATCTAATTGCTGACTCTCTGAATGAAACACAATTCGTGTAAGAATGTTCTCCAATTCCCGCACATTTCCTAAGAAGGACAAGGCGCGTAAATTTTCGATCAAGTCCCATGAAATTGACTTAACAATCTGCGGGTTTTTCTGGATGAATTTACCCAAAATATGAAGTGTAAGTAAGGGAATATCTTCCGGGCGTTCCCGTAAGTTTGGTAGCCGGAGAGGGATTACATTCAATCGATGGTGCAAATCCGCGCGGAATTTCTTTTCTTTGATCAACCCCGATAAATCTTGGTTGGTAGCTGCTAAAATCCGGATGTCAATCTTCGTGGGGTTCGTACTGCCCAGGCGTTCCAACTTTTGTGTTTCGAGGACCCTTAACAGTTTCGCTTGCAAGGACAGGGGCATGTCGCCAATTTCATCGAGAAACAACGTTCCCTTATGGGCTAGCTCAAATTTACCTTTCTTTGTCTGGTTAGCTCCCGTGAAAGCACCCTTTTCAAACCCAAAGAGCTCGCTTTCCAATAGGTCTTGGGGTATGGCAGCACAGTTAACCGCCAAAAAGGGTTTTTCACTTCGAACGCTTAAATCGTGAATACTGCGAGCGACTAACTCCTTACCGCTACCGCTGCCACCGGTTATTAAGACCGTAAAATCGGTTTGAGCGACCTTCGCAATTTGTTTGTAAATAGATAGCATCGACTGGCCATTGCCAATAAACTGGTGAAAACCATTGGGCCGTAAGTAAGGTCGAAAGTCCGCTGACAAATAGGAGTTAAACTCATGGTAGCGCTCCAAGCGCTCCATAAGATCTGCCATACGATCTGGTGATTGCCCCAGGGAAACCACGGCGAAAAGCTGGTCGTTGTCCAAACTAAGTTTGCTACTTACGGTTTTTGCATCAGTGAGCACAATGAGGGGAATTTGGGAACTGATGTTGTTCAACTTCCGCTGGAAGCGATGGAAATAGGATTCTACCAGGGACCAATCCGTCCAAACTACCGAATAAGTTTCCACCGCCGCGTATCCCAGGGTCGTGATCCAATCGGTACATACGGTTACTTCACAGCCTTTATCTCGAAGGTATTTAGATAAGGAATCCAGCCATTTACTACTGCGCTTATTCCGAGGATTCTTACCGATGAGAAACAGCATCTGAAAAATTGAAACTTTCGATTGCTTAGGCCAAGGTGACCCGAATCATTTCTTCAATTGACGTTTTGCCCTGTTTAACGTAATAATGGGCGGTTTGCCGGAGGGTACGCATGCCATTTTTCACCGCGGCCTTATGAATTTCCGACGCCGTGGCGTGTTTGTTTACCAGGTCAGAAATTTCTTCGTTAGGAATTAGCAGTTCATAAATCCCCGCCCGGCCAAAATAGCCTGAATTCTTACAGTGCACACACCCAACCGGTTTGAAAAAAGTACCCTCCGTATCCGCGGCTAAATCCATCATGGCTAACTGATGTTTATTGGGGTCGGTCGGCACTTTACAACGTGGGCACAATAGTCGAATCAACCGTTGGGCAAGGATGGCGCGAATGCTAGAACTCACTAAGAAAGCATCAATACCCATATCGATAATCCGTGTGTAAGTCGACGCTGCATCGTTCGTATGAATCGTGCTGAAAACCAGGTGTCCGGTGAGGGCGGCGCGGATGGCCAGTTCAATGGTTTCCACGTCGCGCATTTCACCCACCATGATGATGTCCGGGTCCTGGCGCAACATGGAACGCAGCGCCGCCGAAAACGTCAACCCCGCTTTAGTGTTAACTTGCCCTTGATTGATGTTATCCAACTGATATTCAATGGGATCCTCAATGGTCATGATATTCACTTCAACAGTATTAATGATGTTAAGGGTAGCATACAGGGTCGTTGTTTTACCACTCCCTGTGGGACCACAAACAATAATAATACCATTGGGTAATTGAATTGCCTCCCGCCATTGCTTTAAAGTATCCTCCAAAAAGCCCAGTTTGTGGAGCTCAATCCGCCCCCGGCTTTCATCTAAGATACGCATAACTGCTTTTTCGCCGTTGACGGCGGGAAAAGTAGACGCACGCACATCCACCGTTTTATTACCGATTGTATGACTGAAACGCCCGTCTTGTGGTTTACGCGATTCGGCAATATCCATGTCGGCCATGATTTTGATTCGGGATATGAGCGGGGCCATCGATTCCTTGGGAATCGTATAATACTGTTGCAGAACGCCATCCACACGGAAACGAATCCGCACGTCCTCGCGCCGCGGCTCAATATGAATATCACTGGCCCCCATTTTGATGGCTTCATTAAACAACATATCGACGGCTTCGATAATTTCGGTTTCTTCATCGATTTCTCGGGAAACGACCCGCGCCATTTTATCCGTACGGCCACCGGTCTTAGCCACGTATTTCGCGGCGCTGTAAAAAAGGTCAATCGCCTGTTCAATATCACTCTCGGTAGCCATCACCAGATTGATTTCTTTTCCCGTCTTCTGAGCTAAATCATCAATGACCTCCACATTCAACGGGTCTGTAGTGGCTATCGCCAAGGAATTATCCAGCGTGTAAAGGGGCATTATTTTGAATTTCAAGGCCGTTTTTTCATCGACGAGATCCAGAACCGAGCTCTGAACCTCATAAGACATTAAATCCAGGTAAGGTAACCCTAACTGATCGCTGAGAGCCTCAGCCATCTGCTTCTCCGTTACCAGCCCCATGGAAAGGATAGCCTTCCCTAAATAGACGTTATGGTCCCGTTTATATTGTAACGCTTCTTCTAATTGATGTTCATCGATTAAACCGGCATCAATTAATAATTGTCCTAACTGTTTTGCCACGCATACTCTCCTTAGTAAACCAAGTGCAAATACCAGGTGATGATTTCTGATCCCCAAAAAATTGTTAATAGAGTCCCGATACTCAGAAAAGGACCAAACGGAATACGCTGACCAAACCCAACCCGACCTAACGGCATTAAAATGGCGAGAATGAGGGCCGCGAGGAGAAAAGCCAACGCCGTCGCCACCAAACCACCTGGCCAACCCAAAAGCAAACCAATTAATGCAGCGTACTTAACATCCCCCATACCCATACTTTCCTTTTTAAAAACGAGGGTCCCTAATTTAGCAATTAAATAAAATGCGAGACCTAAACCGAGCAAGCCAAATAAATAGACCGAACCCTGGGCAAACCCGTCACGAACTAAAGGATAGAAACCAGGTATTAAGGCTATCAGCAATAACTCGTTAGGGATGATCTGAAAATCCAGGTCAATAAAAGTGATGACTAGAACGATAGCGATAAAAGCTGAAAAGAAAAAGAAGTCCCAGGTAAAACCGTAACGATAGAAAGACAGCACTAAAAGGATCCCCATTAAAGCTTCGACGAATGGATAACGTATGGAAATATGTGTCTTACATTGGTGACAGCGTCCCCGCAGAATTAGATAACTTAACAGGGGAATATTTTCCCAGGCCGTCAATTGATGATCACAGTTGATGCAGTGCGAGCGGGGTTTGACGATTGACTGGTCCCGCGGTAAACGGTAAATGACCACGTTGAGAAAACTACCTAATACCAGTCCAAAAGCAAAAACAATTACAGCGATGATCGCGGTATCAGTCATTTACTCATCAGGTTTTGGATTTCTTTAGCCAATGTTGGGGGGTCAATGGGTTTTGTAAGGTAGCGATCCGCCCCGCTTTCCTTTCCTAAGGACTGGTCATGATCTGTATCCCGTGCCGAAACGATGAGAATGGGAATATGACGGTATTGGTTATCAAACTTGAGCAATCGACAAACGTGGTAGCCATTAATCCCTGGTAACATAAGATCCACTACGATTAGATCCGGTTTTTCTGAGCGGGCCATTTTCAATCCCGTTAATCCATCGTTGGCCACAATCACCTCGGTGCCGTTCCGTTTCAAAAACAATTTAATGGGCTCAATAAAAAAATTTTCGTCGTCGATAATCAGTACTTTTTTGGTCATGACTTTGCGCTTTCTAATCTTCCTCTACTAATTCGATTTTCTGCTTAAACAACTGTTCGGCCTTGGCCATGATCTTTAGTCGTAGATCGTTAGGACGGTCGGCATATTGGATAGCCACATCTTCGGAAATGACCCCGGCTTTAAACAAAGAATATAACGCCTGGTCAAATAACTGCATCCCTTCGGTGGTGGAGGATTCCATGGTGTGCCGGAGAAGTTCTAGTTCTCCCTTATGAATGAGGTCTCGTACACGGCCGGAGGCCAACAATATTTCCAGAGCGGCACGCCGCCCACCATCCACCGTGGGAACCAACCGTTGGGCCACAATCGCCAGCAGATTCTGACTCAGTTGAAGACGAATCATCGCGTGTTGTGAAGGCGCGTAAAAACTCTCAATACGCTCAATCGTTTGGTAGGCGTTGGTGGCGTGTAACGTACTTAATACTAAATGTCCCGTTTCGGAGAAATTCAACGCTGAAGACATGGTTACACTATCGCGAATTTCGCCAATCAGTAATAGGGACGGCGCTTCACGGAGGGCACTTTTCAGGGCGGCTTCGAAAGATTTTGTATCTTCGCCTACCTCCCGCTGACTGACAATGGACTTCTTGTGCGAGTGGAGGAATTCGATGGGATCTTCCAAGGTGAGGATATGCCCGGAGCGATGGGAGTTCCGGTAGTCGATCATAGCCGCCAAAGTCGTGGATTTACCTGAACCCGTGGCTCCCACTACCAAGATCAGACCTCGGTCTTTCAGAACCAATTCCCCTAACATAGAGGGGAGCTTCAACTCTTCAAAACTTTTGATATTGGAGACAATCCGTCGCACCACAAAGGCCACCGAGTTACGCTGTTTGTAATAATTAACGCGAAAGCGACCCACCCCGGGTAAACTGTAGGTAAAATCCAACTCGCGGTTCTTCTGGAACTGCTCTAATTGCCCGTCATCCAGCATTTCCTTCTGCAAACTGTTGATAATCTCTGGGTTGATCCGCTCCTTTTCTAAAGGAAGGGTCTTGCCAGAAATTTTCAACATGGGGTACGCTCCCAGCGAAACATACAGATCGGACGCTTTGGCCTCTATCATTACATTCAACAAGTCGCGAATTGTATACATAGATCTACCCCACAGCCTCTAAGGCTTTTTTCAATTCCATTGGATTCGGAGCGACCTCCAAGGCATCTTCCTTCTCAATCAATTTCTCCGAGTAGAGTCGTACCAAAGATTGTTCCATGGTGACCATTCCCTGTTTTCCGCTGGTTTGAAGGATTGATGGTAGCTGATAGGTCTTCCCCTCTCGAATGAGGTTAGCCACCGCTGGCGAACCGATCATAATTTCGAAAGCGGCAATCCGACCCCCTCCTTTTTTTCGTAAGAGAATCTGAGACACAACGCTCAGGATCGATTCACTAAGCATTACGCGAATCTGGCTTTGTTGGTCGGTAGGAAACTGATCGATAATCCGATCAAGGGTTTTTGTGGCATTGATCGTGTGCAGCGTTCCGAATACTAAATGACCTGTTTCCGCCGCCGTAACTGCCAGGGAGGTCGTTTCCAAGTCCCGCATTTCACCAACCACGATAACGTCTGGATCTTCCCGCAAAGCGCTGCGTAACGCGCGCACAAAGGAGCGCGTATCCGTACCCACTTCCCGGTGATTCACCAGGGATTTTTTACTGGTGTGTACAAATTCGATGGGATCTTCAATCGTGATGATGTGTTTCCGCTGATGCGTATTGATATAATCAATGATCGTCGTAAGGGTGGTGGACTTACCGCTACCTGTAGGACCGGTGATTAAGATCAGACCTTTCTCCCGGGAGACCAGGTCCTTCAACACTTCCGGCAAACCAAGTTCTTCGAAAGTGTACGAGCGATCAGACACCGCCCGCAATACTGCGGTATCCCCGTAAAAACCTTTGAATACGTTCACCCGGAAACGACCCATACCGTAAAAATCACAGGAAAAGTCAATTTCCAACTCTTCCTCGTATAGTTTGCGTTGGTCCTCACTCATAATATCATAGACCAGAATATGGACTTCCTCGGGTTTTAACGCCGGAAGTTTGGCCCGGCGGATGTCACCATCCACCCTCACAATAGGCGGCGAGTTAGGACTTAGATGAAGGTCGGAGGCATTCACCTCTCGCATGAAATTCAGTAATTCATAGATCTCAACCATGGTCACATTCTGATGATATTGGGTGTGATGAAGATGAGCAATTCCCGTTGTTCAGTAGAAGTGGACTTATGAGTGAAAAGGGATTTAATTAAAGGTATTTGGCCCAGGAACGGTATGGAGCTCTCCGTTGCGATATATTGGTCAAAGATGAGCCCACCGATCAACAGGGTTTCCCCGTCTCCCACCATCACCTGGGTTGTCGTGGAGCGCTCGGAGACGATGGGGCGGTCCGCATCAGGTCCGGCGAAGCCGATCAGAGCTTGGACCACGGCGTTGATGTTCATGGAAATGTATTTATCCTCGTTAATCCGGGGAAGAACATTCAAGGTTACGTTGATTTGTTCCTCCTGGAAGGTGGCCGTTTGTTGACCAGTGGCCGTGACCGGTTGCGGGACCAAAATGGGATAAGAAGTTCCTGTGGTAACCGTAGCCAAAGTATTATCGAGAGTAGAAACTTGAGGTTCCTGGACAATGCGAGAATCGTTATCGGAGGATAATATTTCTAGAATGCTGTTAAAGGAGGGTATACTCAGGGTTGCCAGACGTAAATCTTTATTCAACCAACCTAATTCCACTGTTGTAGGAGACACATCGGTTCCCGAGGGAGCCGTGGGTCCCGATAAACTGGCGCGTATATTCCAGTTAATCCCCAGTCTCTCATCCACACTCAGCTTTGTTTCGATGAATTTCACCGCAATGTTAATCTGGGGTATCTGCTGATCCAACTTATGAATAACATCCTCAATTCGGTTAAAGTTGGAACGGGTATCGGTCACCAGCAAGTGGCTCATGGTAGCACCCCCGCCAAGTCCACCGCCACCGGTAACCCCTGCCCCAGCGGTAATAGCGCCACCCCCCGCTGTACCGCCACCACCGGTTAGACCACCTAAAAGACCGCCTGCCGCACCGCCGCCACCGGTAGCTCCCCCAGTAATACCACCGCCGCCTACACCGCCACCACCTTTCAATACCGGAGAAAATACCTGGACCTTACCCTTGGGAGTTAAGATATTCGTCAAAGCAGCACTCACTGCGGTGGCATCGACGTATTCCAATTTGTACAATCGCGTCTCCAACTCGCCCGTCATCGCCTGGTCGGCTGGTTTAATGACAATGATATTTTCCTGCATAAACCAGTCGTAACCGTTGACCTTCAAAATAGCATCCAGAGCAGTCCCAAGACTAACGTCATTTAACGAAACGGTTACTTTACCAGTAACGTCTTCCCCGGCAATAATATTCAGGTTGTTTTGCACTTGTAACAGACGTAGTATATCAATTAAATCCGCTTCTTTAAAATTCAGTGAAACCGTTGTTTCAAAAGTGGATAAGCGCCGGGCTCGAGTCCGCTGTTTTAACGCCTCCTCCTTAGGTGTCCAAACCACCTGGATAAGAAGCCCCGCCTCGGTCTCGATGGTATATTCAGGCAAGTTCGTGAAATAGAGCGTAACGACTGTTTCTGGATACGCCCTTGGCACCTGCTTAGCATCAATCCGGTACAAAGGCGGTAAACTAATCTGCTTGGTATATTTTTCCTGACGGAAAGTGGTGTTGGGAAAAACCAGGCGCAACATGGGGGGAGCTTGACTGACCTGTTCCTCAAACTTTACTTCTTCCGAGAGAACAATCGTCACCCCCATCTCGGTATCACTATCAAAGGTGGTGATACGATCCACTTCCTGGGCGAACAAACCAGTCGCCCTCAAGGCGAGTAAAACGAAGAATATTTTTTGAATTATTTTAGGCAATGATTACTCCAGGGATAACCTGATGGTTTGCCGCCCCTTTCCTAACACAACATAAGTTAGGGCGATTTTTTCAACAGTATAGCCAGAAATTTTGTCGCCAACTTTGGCAATGTTTCCGTTAATGATTGCATAGCCCGAATTCCCGTGCCAGGAAATACCGGTCAAATTCATATTTGTGGCCTCCCCTATATCAGCACTTCCCAAGAGTTTATCCACTAACCCCTTTTTCGGTCCAGTCTTCAAGGTCTCCGGGGCAATGTAATAGAAAGGGTCATCTTTCCATTTACCTTCCCATTCTATCCCCCCCACCAGGGCCATGTCCAGTACTGCCTCTTTCGTCATGTTCGCTCCGTTTGATGTAGTCAAAACGTCATCGACATTTAATTTTCTGGGGCGGGGAACACCACCTTTGCTACTAAACATACCGGAATCATAGAGAAAATAAACTAATAATGCTACTAAAACACCTAACATGACCTTTGTTCGCGTGTTCATAGCCATGGTTATATCTCCCGACTCACATTTTCCAGAAAAATGTAGGAAAAGAGTACCAGGTCACAGGTCAAAACACCCCCTTCATTCAACTCCGTCTCGATGGTTAAACTTTCAATATTGACCAGGGATTTCATTTTCAAAACTTCTTCCAGGAAGGTGCCTATTGTCAAAAAATCGCCACTGATGCGCATCTGTATAGGACGACGTACTAGATGTTTACCGGTAAAGGTTAAAAGGTATTTGATTGTCGGAAAAGTATCTTCCTGCAGAGGACGGAAAGATTCAATTTCAATATCCTGTTTTTTGGCAATACTTCGTATAGTTTCCAGGACGGTGACATAATCCTTGGGTTCAGAAATTACCTTTTTCAACGTATCGAATTGCGCTAAACTGCTATCGTACCTAACTTGAATAGTACCGAAATCCCCCTTGATATCATTCAACTTCTCGAACTCCCGGTCGATCTTCTCGACCTTATTTTCTTTTGCGGTAATCTGTCTACCGAAAACAATGAAATCATACCAAATCCAGGTGAAGGTTGCCAGTAGCAGAAAGATTAACAAGGCGAAGAAGGTGAGTCGGCTATGCATACCTAAAACTGTAATTTCAAGTTAAAAAATAATTTCCCATCTTCGGCGTCGCTGGTTTCCTCCATACTCGTCACAACCTTGTGGAGAAAATCAAACTGTTCTAATTTCATGACGAAATTCGTTAGTTGAATATCCGCTACTGAAGCATCAGCCTGGACAAAACCAGCCACTTCCAACACATCGGTAACTTTCTGGTTCTTTGTGTCCTCAGCGGCGTTCTCATCAGATGAAGCGATAACTTTATTAAAGCGCAGGGACGTGAGATGGATTGCGGAGGGCACGGTATTCGAAAAGAGTTTAAGTAACTTAATCTGGTTTAAGGAATAGGTGCGATCATTTTGAAGCAGGATACGATAGTCTTCGAGAATCTTGAGATCCTTTTTCCGGCCAAGATAATCTTTAGCCTGGGTGGAGAGTTTGCTCCAAAGTGTATTTTTTTGCTGAACTAAAACATCCAATCGTTTCACTTTCACACTGGAGAACCAGGTTGTGGCAATAAAGATGGGAATGAACAGGGCCACTAAAAAAGCCGCCGTCTTGTTTAAAAATATAAACCGGTAATTAGTCCGCAAGTTATCCGGGATGATATTAATTGACTCAGCTTCTTCATTCGTCAACGCGAAATTAAGCGCGTACTGGGGAACATTTACTTCCGGTAAGACCTGACCATCCTGAAAGGTATACATCTTACACCGCATGGGATTTAACAGGCTGACCTTCAAATCAATATTTTCGGCGAGCGTGTGCAACAGGTTGGGAAACATCGCACCACTACCGGAAAAGAACAGTTCTTGCCATTCTAATTCTGGATTCTGCTTTTTAAAGAAGTTCAGAGAACGGGACAGTTCACTGGTAAGGCGCTCCACAACTGGCCTTAAGAAAATAGAAATTTTATATAGGCTAATATAATCATCGACAGTAACGCCATCCGTGGCCTGGGGAATACCATAGTTATGCAGAATACGTTTCGCCAGGGGATAATCAATAGTAATGGTTTTTTGGGGTGAGACCACTTTTTGCATCGCAGCTTTATAAAAGTCCTCGGTTCCAATGGTAATCTCCCGGTTAAATAGAAGTTGTTGATCCTGAACTACAACAAGGGAAGTGTAGTCTTCCCCCATGTAAGCAACAATATAGCAGCCCCGCTTGCGATCGGGATAGTTTGCTAAAAAGGACTTCCATAGTAAAATGGCTAGGGTGGTAAATAGTCGTGGCTTTACCTTCGTCTTCTTAAACTTGGCTAACGTTTCTTCCACCCCATTCTGTTCGGAAATACCAATGACCACATTCCTTTTGCCCCCCTTTCCCGCAGTGGAGGAGACTTCCCAATTCATAATGGCACTGTCAGGACTAAAGGGGATGTTTTTCTTCGCGTTCCACTCGATTAAATCGTGGAGTTCTTTTTTCTTTAAAGGCGGGGTTTGAAAGATGTGCGTTTTGGTTTCGATGCTGGAGGTATAAAAGGCGCCGTAGGAACGTTTCAAATTCTTTGCATCCAATTCCTTGGTGAAAATATACTGCCACAAATTTTCCTTGTCAGTAATGGTGCGACCGTCAGCTTCGTACGGCAAGGTATAGTCTCCAAACTTCCGAACTATATTCTTATTTAAACTCAATTTCACATGTAAAACACGCAGGAAATTCTCTCCTTCATAAATGGCCACGCGGTCCTGGGATTCATTAATAAAATGATAAATACCCCGGACAAAGCTTTGTAAGGTTTCCTTTCGCTGATGAGCAATGTTAGGGGCCAGGAGCGTTGAATCAAATTCCGCCGGTGGAATAACCGGTTCCGTCTGTGGTTCAGGCTGGGGTTTCGGAACCTGGATTTCATCCAATATTTTTCTCGGAGCGGGTGTTTCCACTTCCTCCGCAGGAGGCGTAACTTTTTCTACGGCAGGTTTAGCCGGGGACTTTAATTCATCAAAAAGTGCTTTTGATAGGGGTGGAGTTTCCGTCGCTGTCTCCGCTTCCTTCTTCTCCGGGGTAATCTCTTCGGTCGCCTCTTCAGGTTCTACCGCCTTAGCCTCTTCCGTTACAGCAGGACCCGTTTCGGTAGCAGGCGGTGGTTCCTCCTCATCTTCACGGGTTTGAACGGCATGCAGGGCATCTAATAAAGATTTCGCCGAGACGTTCTCCTCTTTTTCCTGGGGTTTCTCTTCCGGAGGGACTTCACCAGCGGCCGGTTTCTCCTCGATTACCGGTTTAGCCTCTTGGGAAGGTTCCGGCTCATCTTCCGGGGTCACCACCTCAACAGGCACTTCCTCGGGTACCCCTGCCTGTTGCGACCGGAGTAAGTCCAGTAGACGATTCGTCGCTAATTCGCGTTTATCCTGGTCTTCTTCAGACATGGAAGGGGTCAGAAGTTTTTAACCGTTCAAAAACGTCGTCGCTGCCAATTCGCTTTTTTTGATGAATTAACATATCGATAATTAGACGATGGCACATGATCACTATTTTACGGGGATAGCCTTTCGTTTCCTCGTAGATCAATTCTTTTGCCTTGGTGGTGAATATTTCTTCCCCCACGGGCAAGCCGGCCACTCGTAAGCGGTGATCAATGAACTGCATTGTATCCTCTAAATCCATGGGAGGAATGAGATAACCGAAGGCGATACGGTCCTTGAAATTTTCATGTTTATCTAACAGGGCTCGAATTTCTGGTTGAGCAAAAATAATTACCTGGATCAGCTTGGTCTCGTTGGTTTCAAAATTCAACAGTGTTCGGATGATCTCCAACTGATTGGAGCCCATCTTTTGGCCTTCATCAATCACCAGGACAATGCGACGTTGTAGCTTTAACGCAGCATCAATGAGGTAATGCTCAATTTGGTCCATCATTTCCGTTTGCAAACCTTCCCCTTCGGGTAGACCAAACATTTTCTTCAGGTACAACAAGAACTCAAAATTATCCTTCCAGGTGGGATCCAGGATGAGGAAAAACTTGTAATCTTTGCCAAAATCCACAAAACGACCTAATAGCAGTCGGGATAAAGTTGTCTTGCCGGTACCAATGCCCCCGATCACCACGTTGAGACCCCGATTCAAACGTAATGAAATTTCCAGGCGATCCAGGCACTCGCCATGACTCTTGGACTGGTAGAAAAATTCAGGGTCAGGAGCCATGGAAAAAGGTTCCCGCTGGAGCCCGATTAGCTCATAGTAACCCATTTTGGTCATGATTCGCTCATCCTTTGGTTTCGTTCAATTTACGAGATTTCATGGATTGTCTTCACCCTTTACTTATGGAATCAACACGCCTCGAAAAAGGAGATCGCATTTTTCTTTCAACTGGCGATGGTTAACGGGCTTTAAAATCCATTCATCCACGGGTAAATTTTTCATTTTTTCTTGCCAGTCAAGATTTGACCGATCGGAAATCACCAGCACTTTAAGACCATTAACGAGGTCATTGGACTGGATCGTACGTAAAAATTCGATCCCCATACTATTGGGGAAGACCATATCCAATAAAACGATTTTGGGAGTGTGCTGGTTGAGTTTTACATAACCATCAAAACTATTGGTGGCTGTTTCGATGGTTAAATTATGGTACAAGGAGCGCAACTGTTTCACGATCCTGGTTAATTGCTGTGGGTCTTCGTCGATAATTAAAATGTCTGGAGGGGGTTGGTCTTCACCAAAAAAGGTGGGGTCATACAGAAATCCCTGGGTTTTAACAAATTGAATAAAAGCTTGACGGGGGATGCGATAATGGCCTGAGGGCGTGGTGAAGGCCGGTAAACTTCCGTGTTTAATCCAACTTTTTACGGTGTTTACATCAACTTCGCAATACCGCGAAACATCGCCGGTTGTGTAGTATTTTTTCCCTTTTTTCATTCACTTCCCTATTATTACGGAAGGTGTGATTTTATTGTTTATCACGTATATCACTAATCATATATCCTTTACGATATTAAGATAATCTCACAGTTTTCACAAATATTTTTTTCTAAATGCAATTAAGGCCAATTAGCATTAATTTTAAATGAAGTTATTTTACCTAAAATAAACCATCATTTTTCGGGGTACTACGTGGAAAAAATTCTCATCATTGAAGACGATCAACAGTTCGCCTCGCTCATGAATTTCCATCTCGCCAAGGAAGGGTATGAAGTCAGTGTGGTGGGGGAGCTGCTGGATGTGGAAAGCGTTAAAGAGCAAATCATTCGGGAGGAACCGGACCTCATTCTATCCGATATCATGTTACAACCCAATGGTTTTGAAATACTTAAAGTAATTAAAGACGATGCCCGCCTGAGGATGATACCCTTTATTTTTATTTCCGGGTTGGAGACGCTACCCAATAAAATAAAGGCCTACCTGGGAGGCGTAGAAAATTATTTAACCAAGCCAGTACAGAAAGAGGAGTTGCTGGCAATTATTACTTCTACCTTAAAACGTCATAAACAAACCTCCGATGCCATCTATTTAGATCCTCTCACCGGAGTTCACAACCGCCGTTTTTTCCAAAGGGAATTGAAACGCCAGATCAAACTTCATCAACGTCACCAAGAAGAATTTACCTTAGCCCTCCTGGATCTTGACCACTTTAAACAGATCAACGATACTTACGGACATACCTGTGGGGACCGGGCTTTAATTGCCTTTACCAACTTCATTAAATCGGAGATTCGGAGCACCGACATTTTCGCTCGTTGGGGTGGCGAGGAATTTTTCCTGATAATGGTACGCTCCAACTTGGAAGGGGCCATGAAAACGATACAAAACGTCATTCAAGATATTCGTTCCAAACCACTTTTCAGTTTTGATGATAATGATATTTTTGTTTCCTTTAGCGCCGGTGTAGCCCAATACCCCCTTCACGGGACTGTGGAAAAAGACCTCATCAACGTTGCCGACCAGGGTGTTTATCGGGCCAAAGAATTAGGGCGTGGTCGCGTGGAACTCTTTCAGGAAGCCCAGTCGCCAGTTTCCTGAAAAAGTATCGGTTTGCGACCCTTCCGCCAAAAAAGTACGCAAGGGGTTAACAGTGAAAGCCCATTTAAAATCAGTAATAAAGGGGATTATACACATCTGGTTTTTCACAATCTTTGGAATGACCCCTTTCAGAAGTGTTGTTTTAATCCGGTTAATTAATTAATCTTTACCCAGGATGCAGCATGGAACAATTATGGGACCAGACCAATCGTCAGGAGAGCAAGAATGATTAAAACTAACATTACCAATTTCTACCAATTTTATCCCTGTTTGGTGACGTTAGTTGGCGCCCAGCAGGGAGAGAAAATCAACTACATGGCTGCCGCCTGGAATGTTGGTTTAAGTTTCCATCCCCCACTATTCGGGGTCGCCATTGCCCCGCAACGTTACACGCATGGAATGATAGCCAAAACGGGGGAATTCACTTGTAACTTTCTATCCCTGGACTACTTAAAAACCATTCATAGTACCGGTCGTGTTTCCGGCCGTGATGTGGATAAAGTTGCGACATTTAAAATACCTCTGGAGCGTTCAAAAATTGTCGCTTGCCCGACAATCGCGGCTGCCTACGCAGCCTATGAATGTCGCGTAAAACACCAATATCCAGTTGGGGATCATGACCTATTTGTGGGAGCAATCGTTGCGGTACATAGCAATCCCACATTGATGCGAGAAGATGGCCTCCTCGACCCTCAGCTAATTGACTTCACCCTATATTTGGGTAGTAACACTTATCTCTCCGCCGATCCCAACCGGATCGTCCGTATGCCTGCTGAAATTGAGTTAACCGAATAGAAATTCCTCTAGACCTGAATTCCCATTATTGGGTTAATTGATTTGCAAAAGCAAGCAATCGTATTACTGAAGCGTTCTGATCCTGGGGTGGTAAGGTTTGTTATTAGGTTTCCCTATTTTTAACCGGGAATGGGATGAATAAGCGACATTCTATATTCAATATTGGACAAATTTGACAGCATCACAAAAGTTTATTCATCAAACGGAGACAGTTAATAAGTTGTTGATATTTTAACAGACTATCTAGTTAAGAACGGGGTTTCTTTTTTCCTTTTAACTGCTTTAATAGTTGAATCTCCTGGGCGTACCCTTCCTTTTTCCCTGCTGGCGTTTCCAAAATCATTGGGACCTCCTTAAACTGAAGTGCATTCACCAACCACCAAAACGTTTCCATTGACAGCAAGCCTTCACCGATGATTGCATGTCGATCTACCCGGGAACCCAGCGCTTTTTGGGAATCGTTGACGTGAAAAGCCTTTAACTTAGAGAGCCCAATCTCATCGTCAAAGTGATTCAGTACCTGCTCCCATCCTGGCGCAGTTCGCAAGTCGTAACCAGCGGCAAAAGCATGTTGCGTATCAAAACAGACTCCCACCCGCTGCGGATGCTGGACGTGCGTTAGAATATAGGCGATGTGTTCGAAAACATACCCTACGTTGGTACCCTGACCAGCGGTATTTTCAACCAGCAGACAAACGGTGGTATGAGGTCTTTGCTGGAAACACCAATTTATACTTTTTACAATCAACACTAAGCCGACGTCCTCCCCCCTGCCCAAATGAGCCCCGGGATGGAAAATCAGGTAGGGTATCCCGGCCAGTGTGCAGCGGTCAATTTCCCGTAGAAAGGCCTGACGGGAGCGTTGGAGTTTCGGTTCCTCCGGGGATCCAAGGTTGATTAAATAAGCATCGTGTGCCGCTGCAATTCGGGGTTGCTCGGTTTCCATTGCTTGTTGAAAAAGTCTTGCCTCCTCTGGTGTCGGTTGCCGGGGATTCCATTTATTCTGGTTAGCAGTGAATATTTGAATGGCGTCGGCACCGATTTCCGTCCCCCTCTCTGGAGCCAGGTGTATCCCCCCGGCGGTACTCACGTGGGCCCCGACTAATCCCATCTCACTCCCCACTGAGAAAACCGAGAATGTGTGTCCAATTTCCAGTGAGAAATAATAGAAATGCTATTTAAAATTATTATTACAGTTAGAGGTTTTTCTTAAACCCGTAGTTATTAGGTAACCTGGCTATCTGGTCTGCGACTTTTTAGTTCTTAGCCTTAGCAGCTTGTTCTTTTCGTAACCGTTTCAACCGCCGCTGGTTCTTCCGGTGTTTTTTGATGACCAATCGCTTTTTCTTATTCATAAACCTCCCTAAATGAACGTTACGTTTTAAAAAGACAAATCTGGTCGTGTTTGAGTAAAAAATTTTATACCGGGATTTATCTTAAAATCAAGCGCTAGCTAGTCAAATGGATGAATAACCAATTTTGTGGTGTTTAGGATTAGCTTTCATTCCAGAGTTACAGTCCAGGCGGCTCTCTGAACCCTTCGGGAAGTTCAGAGAGCCGCCACCTGGGAGGATGAACTTCTGGTGATGATACAGGCTTGGGAAGAACGCGGACTGTTAGTAAAATGGCTCACCCGATAACCCTCAATGGAAAGGAGATGAGCCATGATGAAAGAAGTTAGCTTGCGGATGAAGATTGACACTAATTTCGATAATTTCAATGAATTTGAAGGGTTCTTAATCGGCCAAATCAGGGAGCTGATGTTGGAGCGAAGGGGTACCTGGAGGAGTTGGATTCTCAGGTAGGGCTCCGTTTCAAGGCTGAGCATCCTGAGTATGTATGTTACGGGAGAGTAAGCAAGAAATTGCGGTGCTACTTTGGTGATGTATAGATCCGTCGGAGGCGTTATCGGTGTACGGGGAAGAAGGATGTTTACCCCTTTGACCGCTTCGAGATCAAGGCGGGGGTGATGTATCGAGAGGGAAGGAAGGTAGGCCAGCGGCGAAATCGCTTGGTGGATAAGATTGTCTATTTGGCGGTGGAGGCGGGGGCTACTTTTGGGGAAAAGTTCGATGGTATCTGCAGAAGGAACGGATTAGATCCCCGTTGTGGTCTGGAGTATATCAGTGATGGCGCGGGTTGGCTCCGGACCATAGCTGTGGAGGTGTACCCTGAGGCGTAGAAGCGGTTGGATCTCTATCACCTGAAAAAGGCCTGCTTAGCGGCTTTAACGGCTGAGGAGTAGCGCAGTTTAGAGGAGGCCTTGTATGCATGCGACAGCGAGGCGTTTGTAGATACCCTTGAGAGCATTGTGTCCGAGAAAGCGATGACGGCGAAGGAGAAGCGGGATCTCCTGGGGCATGTCCTTTCCAACCGCGACAGCCTAGATTATGGAACCGACAAACGTAATGGCTCTGGCGCCGGGGAGAAGACCATTGGTATTCACGTAGGCAGGCGCCTCAAGAAGCAAGGGATGCGATGGAGTAAGGAAGGCGCAAACAATCTGCTAGCATTGCGAACGGAAAAACTCAACAGGCTTTGGAGACAGGAGTCTGGATCGTAAATTCAAATGGGTGAGCCCACAAAATTTCTTATCCATCCTACCTTCCTATGGCACCCTTGTTACTACTTTGAAAAAGCGTACATTCCGGTTTTTAGTTTAGTGAACTGTCAGGAACACGATCCTGTTTATGGTACTAACCCGGAAAGAGCTAGAAAAATTGGCGGCCATATTTTACGACATTACAGAACAGTTCAGACTAATCAAACTTAACCGGAACTCTTAAAAATCTCTTCCCGACTGTGTCGTTCAGGCAGGTAACCCGGCTCTTGCGGGAACGCCTGGGAATCGAACCCAGCTCCCGATTTATCGTCGGGACAACGGTTTTGAAGACCGCGGGGGGCACCAGCCTCCCAATCATTCCCCAATAATGCTACCGCATAAGGACACGGTATTCTAACCCAAATTTACGTCGAATTTCCTTTCCGATTCGAGTAGCTTCAACCTTCGTCTGGTAGGGTCCCACCCGGACGGCATGTAACCGCCGACCATTCGACGCAACCTGGTTGATCTCCACGGTATAGCCACCTTGTTGCAACATCTCCCGCACCCGGCGAGCATTTTTAAACTTCCCAAAAGCGCCCACCTGAACTACCCAATGGGCAACAACAGCTTCAGGGCGTTTTTCCGGCGTAGTCTTGCTCCGTTTACTCTGCGTGGCGGCTAATTTCTGGGCGGCCGTTTTCTCATCTATTTTCACCAGGCGTACGGTTTCAGGCGTCCCTAAGTCCTCGAACCCGTATTGCTCGTACTCTAATTGGGGATATTTCCGCATAAAGCGGCGCAGGTAAACCCTGGCGCTGTCTTCTTCCCCGGTCGCGCGGTAACTGTACACCATCAGATCCAGGGCTTGCTGGAGATGGTCCGACTGAGGAAAGCCTTCAGGAATCAGACGACACTGCCGCGCCGCTTGGGTGTACAGCCCCCGGGCGTATAGGTACTCCCCAATTTTCATGGCGGCGTCGTCCGCCCATTGACTTTTGGGATACTGCTTAACAAGCGCCTGGAATTGCGCCCGAGCGGAATCCCCCTCCTGGGTCGTTAGGGCCCTTAAATAGAGGATGTCCGGGCTGTCGGGATAACGAGATTCCAACTCGGGAATTTGTTGCCGGACGGTCTCCACATTACCCTCCTGAAGCAGTTGGAGATAATCGTCGATAACTTGACCCCAGGTTAAGCTGGCGAAAAGTAAAAAAACAACACCCCCAAAACAATAGCGTTTCATTCGTGTTATTCTCGGGCGTTTAATGAATCCATCAGTTCGTCAATCTGGTGAGCCAGTTCATGGGGAGGTGCTTGGTGAAGGGATAGCTTCAGTTTCATCAGCTTCACGATGATGGAATCAGCGTGTCGTAGCAACGCATCTTCGATGAGATGCAAGGCTTGCTCATGCTGGCCTTTTTCCTCCAGGACATTGGCTAATCGCACCATGGCATCTAAATGACCCGCATCCTTTTTCAACATACGTTCGTAGAACTTTTCCACCTCGCTAAAGCGACCTAAATCGAAAAGGGCGGACTCGATCTTGGAAAAAACTTGCGGCGCTTTGGCGCTATCTAAAAGGGCAAATCGTTCCCACATCTCAATCGCCTTGACCAGCTCTCTGTTTTCAGCATAAAGATCCCCTAGGTGTTTATAAGGTAAACCAAATTCCGGAGCCAGTTTCAGGGCTTGTTTCAAATGTGCTTTGGCTCCTTTGCGATCCCCCTGTTCCAGTTCTTCCAACCCTTCGTAAACCTGGAAGGTGGCTAGTTGAACGGGATCCTGTTGATTGCGGAATTTTTGTAGCGTCTTGGCGTGCCTGGCCGCAATTTCCCACTCCCGTTTTCGAACGGCGATGTCCAGTAAAAATTCCACGCCCCACTGATTGCGGTGGTCCAGCTTTAAAAGGCGCTGGGCCTCTTCTTCAGCCTTGGTAAATTGACCGAGCTTATGATAATCCAACGCTAGAGATTTGTGGATATCCAACTGCAACCGTTCCGACAGGTTCGGGCGCACTGTCAGTGACTGATGGATCTTCAAGGCCTGCTGGGGATTTCCCTGTTCCCGAAGAATATCCCCTAACTGAAGGTACGCGTCCACATGCTCAGTATCCTGTTTTACGACGCGACGCAGAAGCGTGATAGCCGTCGCATAATCCCCACGAACGACGGCATTCAGGGCTTGCGTATAGAGCGACTCAGCGTGTTGATGTCTACGGGGACGCCAGAAAACCATGGGTGTTGTGCCTGTTACTCAGGTTGAACCACCTACCAGGCCAGCTTAGTGTTCTCCCTCTTCTATATCGTAGATACCCTCATCAATGGCCACGTTGCGAAGGTCATTCAATTCATCACTCAGCCGCCGATTCTTCAACCGCAGAGAACGAATTTCGGCTTTTCCCGAAAAAATGGAAGTGAGGGCTAACCCAAACCCCACAAAGATACCCACCGCCAGAGAAAGAAGCATAACAAAAGCAACAGGTACATCGGAATATCGAACGAAAAATAAATCTACCTCTACCAGGCTGGTATTGCGCAGCAGGAAAAACAACAGGATTAAAACAATGATTAGTGCCCCAAATATTTTTACGAGTCTCATATCAATTACTTTCCTTTTTTACCAGTTTACCGTGTAAACTAACTCCTCTAGCTGCGGTTATCATGACGGGAACTAACTCCTTAATCTGAGCCGTACTCTTATCGAAAATCACCCACTTATTACTGTCCGTCCGGCCGGCCCATTGGTCCCTGGAACGTTTACTTTCTTTTTCTACCAATACCCATTCCACTCTACCAACATACTCCCGGTTCCGTTCCAAAGTGTGCTTTTTCTGCCGGGTAATCACCTCCTCCAGGCGCGTTTGTTTTTCCTCTTCCGAAAGCTGTTCCAGGTACTCCGCAGCCTTCGTCCCTACCCGAGGTGAATATTTAAAAGTAAACGCTGAATCAAAACGTATGGTCTCCATGACATCTAACGTATCCTGGAAATCACGCTCTGTTTCTCCCGGGAACCCCACAATAATATCCGTGCTGATACCGATTCCGGGTAGTTGCTTGCGAATTTTATGGGCTAATTGAAGGAAGTGCTCTTTGGTGTAAGAACGGTTCATGCGACGTAAAATCCGATCAGAACCCGCTTGAAGGGGCAGGTGAATGGAGTTACAGATGTTCTCGTGGCTGGCCATCACTGTCAGAAGGGAATCGTCTACATCCTGTGGGTGAGGAGAGGTAAACCGGATTCGTTGAACACCCGGAAGCCGGGCCACAGCCGCTAACAAGTGAGGGAATCGGGCTCCTTCGTGGGAGTAGGAATTCACATTCTGGCCCAAGAGGGTGATTTCAACAAACCCCTGATCTACCGCCTGTTGAATTTCCTCTAAAATACTTTCCACACTGCGGCTGCGCTCGCGACCGCGGGTAAAAGGTACGATACAAAAAGTGCAAAACTTATCACAACCGCGCATGATGGAAACCCAGGCGTTGATCCCTTCTGCCCGACTGGGGAAAAGATCGTCGTAAACTTCAAAACGGGAAAGGGTAGTATCGACTTGACTGGTGAGATCCACCGTTTCCCGTCGTAATAACTGGGGTAACCGGCGGTAAGAATCGGGTCCCAAGATTATATCCACATAAGGTTTTGATTCTAAGATTGTGGACTTTAGGTGTTGCGCCATACATCCCAATACGCCAATAATCACCTGGGGCCGTTGCTTCTTCACCCGGTGGAACCGTCCCAAACGGGAATGTACCTTTTCTTCGGCATGTTCCCGGATGGCGCACGTATTCACGAAAATAGCATCGGCCTCCTCCAACTGTCTGGTGGGCTGATACCCCTCTCGCAACAACATCCCCGTGATAAGTTCCGAATCAGCCATGTTCATCTGGCAACCATATGTCTCCAGATAAAAAGTCTTATTCATGGAATGAAATTACTCAGGAAAGAGGGTTGGTCTGGAGGAAAAACCGAAAGTTAGTCCAGATAACCGCTAAAGAAGAAATCAAGAGGATTCTGGGGGACCCCGAAGGAATGGACTTCATAGTGTAAATGGGGAGCGGTGGAGCGCCCGGTATTCCCCGTCCAACCGATAATATCTCCCCGTTTGACCTTCTGACCCTTTTTAACGTTAAAAGCCGACATGTGGGCATAGATCGTGGTGTATTGCAACCCGTGACTAATTTTCACGACGTTTCCGTAGCCTCCGCGATACCGCGCTACGCGAACAATGCCATCAGCAGGAGCCCGGATGGGGGTCCCTTTATGAACGGTGATATCCTGCCCATAATGAAAACGCACTTTACCGTCCAAGGGGTCTTTACGATAACCAAAACCAGAATTCAAATACCCCCCCTCCACCGGCCGAATGGAAGGAATGGTCCCCACCATATTGATGTTCGTCCGCACTTTGTCATAAATATCCGTGTAACTGGCTAATTCCAACTTCACTTTTCGGGAGAGCTTATCGATATCCAACTCCAGTTCAGAAATACGGCTTTTTACATCCGGGGTCACTGTACTCAGAGGTGGCGCATTGGCTACACGATACCCCCCAACGCCCAATTTCCGTACATCCTGGTCAATCTCCGGCAGGTCGGCATAGGTCCGCAACGCTTCGTCTTTTTCTTCCAGGGTTTCCAATTGGGAAGTCAACGATTCCAGTTGATTTTGTAAGTTTACCAGCGTAGTGGATAGTTCCCGGTAATTAGATTGCATATTTTTTAGTCGGTTCCGGTATAGGATGTCGGTGATATAATCGGCGCTGATAAACAGAAATGCAGAAAGAGCAATAACCGCTACCACCACAATGGAGAGTAAGGCGCTACGGCTGAACTGCCACTCTCTAATATCGTGTTCGCGCTCTGCTAAAAGAACATATTTATGCTGGTTTGGTCTTGACATTGTGTGTGGTTTTTAGGGATACACCAATCCACGTTTCCGTCTAATTTTACATCATTAAGTCTTAATAATACAAATTCTTTTCAGGGCCTGATCGAATTTCGCGTGGTTAACGTAATCTCCATTATAATAGTAAGTCAAATACGTCAAATCCGCTAATTCGTTTCCCTTTCTGTTAACCAGAAAAACGGTATTTTGAGGATTGGCTTCTATTCTATAATCACTCCCCGACCACGAATTTGATAGCGACGAGCATCGCCAGGGGTGTATAGGAACGCGGTGGAATCAAACGGCATCCCTTTTTCTTCGAACTCGTGCTGGTGCAATTTAAAAAATTCTGCTTTACTGTATTCTAGCCTTTCTAGCTAGCCTTACACCCGGGCATGCTTACCGCGAATGGTAACCGGAAAAACAATCTCTCCATCTTCTACTTTCACGCGAATCTTTTGGCCCGAAGCCTCCCCCCTCAGTTCAATCCAACAGCCTATATTAGTACAGACGTCAACGATGGTTCCTTCAATGAGCACCCGGTTGCCAACAAAGTTCTCCGGCGTGGTGACATTGGCTTCAATAGAAACGGTTTTTTCTAACGTGAGTGGTGCCCCGAATTGAAGTGGCTCTTGACTTCATAGGATCGTACCTAAAATAAAAAATAGCCCTCCTATTGTACGCCTGACTTGTGCTCCTACTGGTGTTATTGATGAAAGGAATCCCCGGTGAAATAGGGGATTCATTAGATTAAGGTATTCCCCCGGAGAAATAACTACTTTTTCTTGGGGGATTCCTTGGTTGGTTCCTCCTGTTCATCGGTAGCGCTGGACTCAGAGTTCGAGGAGTCTTCCGGCTCTTGTTCCTCTTCAAGGGCCTCCACCGTGGCGGCGATCTCGGCCTCTTTTAAATCATATGTCTCCTTGATCTCCTGTATTTTGGCCTCTTTATCGGCAATTTGCTCTTTCAGATTATCAATCTTTTCTATGGTGGCGTAATACTCTTTATGACCGGTGAAATTGGCCACGTTTTCTTCCTTGGTACTGCGGTAAACCATTTTCCCCAATGATTCAAAAAGCTTGCTTAAATCCCGTTGAAGCTGATGGACGTCAATCTTAATCCGGCTGATCTTCGTTAGCTCTTCAGTTTTGGCGACGGCTATCTTGCTGACCTCTTCAGCCTTTTCCACGGCCACATTGCTCCATTCGCGCATATTTCTTTTTAAGTCATCCCAAAGTTTTGACATTGTTCATCCCTTTTTGTTGAATTTATTTAAGTTGAACCCAAAAAAATACCCAGCATTTTTAAAGAATAGGCACCTAAAATGGTTCCCCTAATTTAAGCAATTATACAGGCACAACTGAAAGGTTTCTCAAACCCACTTCCTCCGTAATCAGACAAATTCCCGTTTTAAGGTACCCTATGATGGAGCCTGCCTGGCTAACAGATTCAACGCTGACCCCGCTTGGAACCATTCTATCTGGGTCTGGTTGTACGAGTGTTCACAAGGAATGGTTTCCACGGTTCCATCGCCATGGGTAATTTGTAATGTTAAAGGGACCCCAGGACGAAACTCAGTCAAGTCGAGAAAATCAAAAGTATCATCTTCCTGGATTTGGTCATAATCGGCCTTATCCGCAAAAGTAAGGGCTAACATCCCCTGTTTTTTCAAGTTAGTTTCATGTATACGGGCAAAGGAGCGGACTAAGATGACGCGGACCCCCAAATAGCGCGGTTCCATGGCGGCATGTTCCCGGGAGGACCCTTCCCCGTAATTTTCATCCCCCACAACAATCGTCTGAATACCGGCCTCTTTGTACTGACGTTGGACTTTAGGAACAGCGTTGTAAGTCCCGGTCAGTTGGTTCTTCACCCAATTCGTTCGGTCGTTAAACGCATTCACAGCCCCGATGAGGAGGTTGTTTGAAATATTATCCAAATGACCCCGATATCGCAGCCAGGGACCGGCCATGGAAATGTGGTCAGTAGTACATTTGCCCTTGGTTTTTATCAATAATTTCAGCCCTTTGAGGTTTTGCCCATCCCAGGGCGGAAAGGGTTCCAGGCGTTGCAACCGGTCTGATTCTGGAGCGATGATCACTTCCAAGGTATTTCCATCTTCCGTCGGGTGTAAATAACCTTCCCGGTCGCCTTGCAATCCCCCGGGAGGAAGTTCAATGCCCGTTGGGGTTGCCAAACGTATGTCTTCACCTTCTTCATTACGCAGCGAATCGGTGAGGGGATTAAAGGTCATTTCTCCCGCAATGGCCATGGCTGTGACAATTTCCGGTGAGGCCACGAAGCTATGGGTGTTGGGATTCCCATCATTCCGTTTGGCAAAATTCCGGTTGAACGAGGTAATGATGGCGTTTTTCTCCTGTTTTTCTGCGCCTGCCCGAGCCCACTGTCCGATACAGGGTCCGCAAGCATTGGCCAAGATTACACCACCGATCTCCTGGAGACTCTCCAAATGACCGTCCCGCTCCACCGTCTGGCGAATTTGTTCCGAACCGGGCGTAACGGTGAACTGAGCCTTCACCTTCAGATGTTTTTCCACCGCCTGACGAGCAACGGAAGCTGCTCTGGTAATATCTTCATAGGAAGAATTGGTACACGATCCAATAAGTCCCACCGATAACTTTTCGGGCCAATGATTATCTTTCACCACCTGGGCAAAGCGGGAAATCGGTGTTGCCCGATCGGGAGAAAAAGGACCGTTTATGTGGGGTTCTAAGGTATTTAAATCGATCTCGATAACCTGGTCAAAGTACTTTTCGGGAGTTTGGTAGACTTCGGCATCGGCTCGTAAGAGGTCGGCATGGGTATCAGCCAAGTCAGCCACAGCTTCCCGGCCAGTCGTCCGCAGGTAGGCCGCCATTTTCCGATCGTAAGCGAATAGAGAAGTCGTGGCCCCAATTTCAGCACCCATGTTACAAATGGTCCCCTTGCCCGTGCAGGAGATCGACTCGGCCCCGGGCCCAAAATATTCCACGATGGCGCCGGTGCCACCCTTAACTGTCAGAATACCGGCAACCTTGAGAATCACATCTTTCGCTGCTGTCCAGCCGTTCAGTTCCCCCGTTAAACGTACACCAATCAACTTTGGCCATAGCAACTCCCAGGGCATTCCGGCCATAACGTCCACCGCATCGGCGCCACCCACACCAATCGCCACCATCCCCAGACCACCGGCATTCACGGTATGGGAATCCGTGCCAATCATCATCCCCCCGGGGAAAGCGTAGTTCTCCAAGACCACCTGATGAATAATTCCAGCTCCCGGCCGCCAGAATCCAATGCCGTACTTCTGTGAAGCGGATTCTAAAAAAGTGTACACCTCGCCATTAATATCTAAAGCCCGGGAGAGGTCCGCCTCCGCTCCCCCCTGGGCCTGGATTAAATGGTCACAATGAACAGTTGTGGGAACGGCAACGCGCGCCTGACCTGCTTGCATGAACTGGAGCAGTGCCATCTGAGCCGTCGCATCCTGCATGGCCACGCGATCAGGGTGAAACTCCACGTAAGACGCTCCTCGACGGTAAGGGGTCTCTGGGACACCATAATAAAGATGGGCGTAAAGGATCTTTTCTGCCAGAGTGAAAGGCTGTCCAACCACGTCTTGGGCCGCCTTTATCCGGGAGTGTAAGCGCTCATAAACCGAGGTGATCACCTCTAAATCAAACATGAAGATTCCTCTTTTATTTGTGTAAAGAAAATTGTTTCTGGGGAACAGTGTACTATTTTCTTCGTACGAACCGTTAACAAAAATTACATCGAAAGGTGATCATATATCAATTCTATACCGGCAGCAATCCTAAATTCCCCTTCCTATGAAACCCTTATGCACCGTCATTAGCCTAGCACTACTTCTGGGGTCCCTCCTGGGAGGCGTGCAATTCCAGGTTATTCAGTCTACTCCGGAACGGCTGCAGCTCCAAATTCGGGTGGAAGCGTTTGTAGAGGATGATCTGAAACCGGTTCACTTTTTGATCGGTTTACCTACGGATGAATACCCCGATCTTCAGATAAACACCTCAGAAAAACGCCTTCTGCCTGAAGGAATCCCCTCCAGACAAAGCCCAGGTGTCCACTGGCTCCAGAAACAACGCCTACGCGGGTTGAACGTGGCCACCCTTGAAGTCGATCCCCACGCGGGAACCAATGCCTATTACCGCACCTTGAATATCATCCTTCGCTTTCCCCAAAGCCCTCCTGGTTTGCGGCCCGCCAATAAACGCCAGACACGCTTCCTATCCCACCGCATCCTTAACTGGTCCGTGGCCCGATCCTGGTTTCAACCCCCAGTTCGCAAACGAAGTACCCTACAGCAATTTCCTAGGGACACTTGGCTGAGAATACCAATCCAACGGGATGGCATCTACGCCCTCAGTGGCGAGCAACTTTTGAGTATCTTAAGCGACAATCCAAACATTGACCTACGTTCGATTCACATGTATACCAGTTCTCAGTATGGGCGCGAACAGACACACATTCTTACCGGTAATACAATCAAGTATTTGCCAATCCCCGAAAACCTAATAGAGATACCGATCTGGACCGAAGGGGACAGTACCCTGAAGGCTGGCGATCGAATCTATTTCTATGGTCGGGGTGCTACCGGATTCAATACCCAGGGGACCAACGTTGTTTTTAAAAATAATATCTACTTTACCCATAACACTTACTGGCTCCTCGTCCCGGATGATGGCTCTCTAAGAGGCAAACGGGTTGCCGCCCGGAACGGTTCGGTGGGTAACCCCGTACTACTGAGTTATGGTGAAGCATATATTCACACCGAAAACGACCTGATCAATCCTTTTGAGGAGGGGAATGCCTGGGTAGGCCCCGCCATCAGAACGGGGACGTCATTCACTTTCGAACAAACAATTACTGATCTTCTCCCAGGAAGTGAGGTAACTGCAAAATTAGGTTTACAGGGTGGTTCAACAAATATCGAGGACAAAAAGTACCCCCATCACCATATTAACGTTTACCTTGGCTCCACGCAAAACCCCGCCCTGGATACACTGGATTGGTCCGGGTTACGGAAATTCACCAGTACGTTCACCATTGCGTCCAATGTGATTCAATCTGGCAGCAACCTTTTTCTCTTAGAGAATAATACCAGCGACAACTACTCCCAACCCTATTTCGATTATTTGACACTCCAATACAAACGCCAATTAACCACCAGTCAACTGCCTTTCGAGTTCTGGGCTCCCTTACATTCTAACGTAGTGAGATTTACTATTGCCGGTAGTAAACAACCGCAGGTTTGGATGGTCACTGATCCCGCCCAGGTAGCTACGATGTCCCTGGAAACAGTGAGTACCGGTTTTGCTTTCACGGTTCAACTACCACCCGATACCTCAGCCCGCTTCATCGTATTTGACACTTCCCAGGTTAGTTTTGTCTCTGATGTCTCCCTCTACGGCAGGTATAAATTCACCACCCTGCGGAACGATGAAGCTGGTGTGGAGCATCTCCTTATCGGTCCCGAGGAATTTCGCGCTGCCTCCCAACCCCTAGTTCAACATCGCGGTAGTTCCCGTTTTGTTAGTTTAGAAGACATTTATAACCAATTCACCGGCGGCAACGCCGATCCCGTTGCCATTCGCTGGTTCTTGCAATGGACTCAGGAATACTGGCGCCCTCCTCGCCCAGATTTCGTCCTGTTTATGGGAGATGCCGATTACGACTACCGAAATCTCACGGGAAACTCCCAAAACCGTGTGCCGACGATTGAAATCGGTGAATCCAATTCCCGTGCTACCGACGATCGACTGGTTGATATTAGCGGCACCATCCCGGAACTCGCCCTGGGACGGTTCCCGGCTCAATCGGTAGGCGAAGTAGAGGATTTTGTTGCCAAAATAATTGCCTACGAAACAAATCCACTCTACGGGCTTTGGCGCCAACGGGTTACCCTGGTCGCCGATGATGCCGCCCGTCCCGAACCTAAATACGGTTCCATTGCCACAGGGAAAAGCCACACTCGCAATTCCGAGACCATTGCCAGTCTGGTCTCACCCTTAGTGGAACTGCAAAAACTGTATATGATGGAATTTCCTGAAGTGAGTGACGCCTCAAGTTATGGCGTCATCAAACCAGACGCCACTCAGGCGTTGTTCGATCTCTTGAAAGAAGGCACCGGAATTATTAATTACATCGGCCACGGTTCCGCGCACCAGTGGGCTCAGGAAAAACTCCTCTACCAGGACCGGGGAGATGTAAATGCTATTGATACGGGATTGAAATTACCTATCTGGATCGCCGGAACCTGTTCCTGGGGCCACTTTGATAATATCGGTAGCGAATCCTTTGCCGAAGAATTAATCCGCCGTCCCATGAATGGTGCCGTGGGAATAATCACCACCAGCCGACCGATCACGGTAAGTGGGAATGCCTTTTTTGAAGAGGAATTCTTTCGGGCTCTATTCCCCAATGGCGATATAGCTACCGAGCCTGTTGGCATCATCCACCAATCCATTAAAGACGGTTCCGTGAGCGGCGAACTTTTTCACTACTTTGGGGATCCCGCAACCCCCCTGCCCATACCCTTCCAAAAAGTCAGCGTCACATCCCTTATCCCAGATACCCTCCTTACCCTGGATACGGCTCGTTTCGCTGGAAATCAAACCATGGATCCCAATAGCACGGGAAGCGGCATCATCACTTTGAAGGATGCCGAACGGAAAGTGACCCGATTTTACAACATTGCTTCCACAACCCAACAATTAACGTATAACCTACCAGGGGCCACGTTGTTTAAGGGTCAATTCTCATTTATCGGTAAGCAGTTCGAGGGGGTCATTCGGATTCCCCTGGATATTTCTTATTCCGACCAACCCGCACAATTAAACATTTACCTCACGCTGGACACCGATCCCCAGCTGGAGGCCCTGGGGCTGCTGGAAAACATCCCCTTGCGGGGAGGCGTACCGACTCTCGACCATACCGGGCCTATCATCACTTTTGAGACTACGGACAAACGTCCCCTACGAAATGGCGATCACCTCAATGTGGAGGAACCATTTATCATTCGCTTATCTGATCCCCTGGGAATTAATATCACCGGTGAAGTGGGACACGAGATTATGCTTACGGACCTCAAGTCCGCGGAAAAGAAAAATATCACCAATAAATTTGTCTACGACCTCAATAAAATTGACACGGGAACCATCCCCTATGAATTGGACCCCAATACTTCTGAGATCGCCCTAAAAATAAAAGCGTGGGATAGCGCTAACAATCCCGCCGAGCAAGAAATACGCCTATCGATTTTGACGACACCTAAATTGCGCCTCTATCAAGTCATGAACTACCCCAATCCCTTTGCCACTAATACGCAGTTCACTTTTGAAATTACAAGTTCCGCAACGGTTACCATTGACATCTATACACTGGGGGGACGACGGATAAAATCGTTAGGAACATATAATTTCTCCGCTGGTTTCCATACCATCCCCTGGGACGGTCGGGATACGTATGGCAATCGCCTGGCAAACGGGACCTACATCTACCGCTTAAAGGCCAAGAATGAAAACCAGAGCGTCGCCACCATTGGGAGACTGGCCAAATTCCACTGACAGCAATAAAACCCCGGTGACTTTTCTGAAATACGAGGACCAACCTGAGCATAAGATGACCCCTTTATTTTCCTCCTCTCCCCCTATCATCCTGGCTTCCAACTCACCGCGAAGAAAGGCCCTGTTAGATCAAATTGGCCTTGCAACACAGGTGATTCCAAGCCAGGTGAACGAAGACCCGTCCCTTCCCTTACAACCAGCCGAGTATGCGGAACACTACGCCCGTTCAAAAGCCCAAACAGTTGCTGAAAAATATCACCAGGCGCTGGTGATCGGCGCCGATACCATCGTTGTGCTCAATGGAGCAATCCTGGGCAAACCACCATCCGCCCAGGCCGCTCACTCCATGTTAAGTCGCCTATCCAATCGTACCCATACGGTCATCACTGGGGTCTCCTTGCAATGGAAAGAAAACGGGATTGAGGACACCTTTCACGAAAAAACAGCTGTCACCTTCTACCCCATCTTAAGCGAAGAGATAACCCACTATATTAAAAACTGGAAACCTTTTGATAAGGCAGGCAGTTACGGCATCCAGGACTGGTCTTCCATTTGGGTTAAAGGCATCGAAGGGTGCTACTTTAATGTAGTGGGGTTCCCCATCGCTGCTTTCTACCAACATTTTAAGAAGATCGTTAAAAAGGCCTAAATTGTATTGAATGCCAGTACATCCGGCAATTAACTTTTCAACCCCTTACAAGGAAGAACATGGCTAATTTTTACGAAGAACTGAAAGCGCTGCGCGAACGTCAGAACATTGCTCTGGAAGAAATTCATGAGCGTACGAAAATCAACCTTAACTACCTCCAAGCGTTAGAAAAAGGTCAATTTGACGTATTACCGAAGACTTACGTCCGTTTATTTCTAAAAGCGTACGTGACGGAGATCGGGGGAGACGCGGAAGAAGCCCTCGACCAACTGGAGCGCTACTTAAGCGCCATGGAGGCCACCGCGGCACCTTTAACGAAAAAACCTGAAGTGGAGACGCCCGTTCCTGCCCCGGAAGAAACACCGCCTCCGTTGCGACCACCCACTAAACTACGCTCCGACCTGGCAAAAGCGGCCGTTTTCCTGGTAGTCTTCCTCTTCGCCATCTATATCATTAAAAAAATCAGTAGAGAAACCAGCGCCGCCGTGGGAGGGAATGGAACTCCCATCCTTTTAAAAGAAGTCTCTCCTGTTACGGAAACAATCCTACAGAACGAATTCCAGGAGTACATTCACCTCACCGATGCCATTGAACCGGAACCACCTTATACGGTAAGAATTGCTGCTCGCGAGCGACTCTGGTACCGTACATTAACCGACTCTACCAACGAAACCGCCGGTATCCTCTCCGCAGGCGAGAGCCTAATGCGACCCTTTCAAGAAACCCTGGATTTGCTCATCAACCCCTCCGGTGCCATAAAATATATTAAAATCAATGGCGTTGATTTTACCAAAATGGAACCAACTACCTACCCCTCCTGGATTGGCTTCCGAACCCAGACCAGAACAATTTCCATTCGTCAATACATTCCCCAAAACTAACCCAGTTTAAACGACTCTCTTTCCTTAACCACTAACTACGGCGGTAAGGCTATCGTAGTCAGGAATATTCTATAAAAAAGTATTGACACTGGTGGGTTGTTAGAAATACATTGTGGGTGATTGTGGGTAATCATCCCTATATTAATCCTTAGAAATGACGCAAAAGAAAAACACATTCACCGGGGAATTTTTATACTCTATTGACCTGAAAGGTCGGGTCAATATCCCAGCCAAATTCCGGCAGGTTCTCTCCGATGACAATGAACAGACTTTCGTTGTCACCCGGGGCATAGACCCCTGTGTTTGGGTATATCCCATCACGGTGTGGCAGGGCATTGAAGACGAACTGAAAAAACTATCTTCCCTTTCCGCCGTCAACCGCACGTTTATTCGTCAAACGGCCCGGCATGCTACCATTACTACCTACGATAAACAGGGGCGCATACAAATCCCCACCACCCTAATTAAATATGCAGGCCTGGATAAAGAAGTCCTTATCATCGGAATGATTAACAAGATCGAAATTTGGAATCCCGACCGTCTCCGGGTAGTGGATGAACAAAACCTTGGCATTGATCCCAGTGCTTATGATGAACTCGCTAACAAAATCATTATTTAATGTTCCCGAAGGCTTCTTGGGATTCAGTTACCGACCATACGCCGGTTATGGTGAAGGAAGTACTCCATTACTTAAACATTCTACCGGACGGAATCTACCTCGACGGTACGATCGGTCTCGGTGGGCACGCCACACAGATACTTTCCAGGTTATCAACGCAAGGAATGTTAATCGGTCTTGACCGGGATGAAGGGGCGCTTAACCGTTGTTCCTCCAAGTTTAGCGTCTCTTCATCCCCTTACTCTCTGTACCACGCTTCCTACGACACCTTTCCCCAGATTTTGCAACAACTGGGAATACCCGGAGTAAACGGCATGTTGTTGGACCTGGGCCTTTCTTCTTTTCAATTAGCGTCACCTACCCGGGGCTTTTCCTACAGCAGTGACGGCCTTTTGGATATGCGTTTCGATGAACGGAGTTCCACCACAGCGGCTGACATCCTGAACCGGTCCAGTGTAAGAGAGTTAACCAATCTTTTTAATGAATACGGTGAGGAGCGTTACGCTTACCGCATTGCCCGCCGCATCAAAGAAAGGGGCACCGTCCAGTCCGTGGGTGATTTGAGAGCAGCCATCCGCCGGGCGACGCCCCCCCGGGGACGCCCCCGAGTTATGGCGCGGATTTTCCAGGCCCTGCGCATTGCCGTAAACCAGGAGCTCGATCGCTTGCAGGAGTTCTTAAATCAATTCATGGACTATCTCCTACCCCACGGACGTATCGTAATTCTCAGCTATCATTCCCTGGAAGATCGAATGGTAAAACAAACCTTCAGAGCCCTCCGCCAGGAAGGGAAGTTCACTATACTAACACCAAAACCCATTCCGCCGGGTGAGGCGGAGATTCAAGCGAATCCCCGAGCCAAGAGTGCCCGTCTAAGGGCAGGGGAGAAAACCGCATGAGCCATCCCGTCAGAAAACATCGCCGATCTAAACGCCAACGGGAAATCCTGCAAACCCTGTCCTTTTTTCTAATCACAATTGCTTCCATTACCGGGCTGATCGTTTACCTATGGGTCTATACCGAAGTGGACGAGACCTTAATGAATATTAACGCGCAAAATGCCACCGTGAGCGAATTAAACAACACGATCAAAAAACTCCAAAGTGATATTGCCCGTTTATCCCGCGTGGATAGAATCACTCGCGTGGCACGGGAGGAATTGGGTATGGTCAATACCCAGCCAGAATCTATCGCGGTTTATGTACCTGAGAACTACAATTAGGAACGGGCTATGACGAGAACCTACTTAAAGTTCCGTTCCCGAATTATTCTGATCTCGTCGATCATAATCCTGTTCTGGTTTACCCTCGCCGTGCGCTTATTCCAGATTCAAATCATTAATGGAGCTACCTACCGCCAACAGGGCTACCAACAAGCCCAGGCGCAAATTCCCCTTCCCGCCGTCCGGGGGAATATCTTTGATCGTAACAACCAACCTTTTACCCAAAACCTGGTCTATTATTCCATCGGCGTGCACCCGCAAAAAGTCACCGAACCGGAGAATCTGGCTCAGTTACTCAGTTCCGGTACCAGCCGACCCGTCGAACTCTATCTGAAAAGACT
Source organism: uncultured bacterium (assembly GCA_964628055.1). Taxonomy (GTDB): domain Bacteria; phylum Fidelibacterota; class Marinisomatia; order Marinisomatales; family TCS56; genus CAZBEL01. The sequence goes on from CAZVNL010000001.1 coordinate 118,770, forward strand.
CGCTTCTTCCAAACCCTTCGTTTACCTGGAACGCAATCTCCGAAAGGAGGAATGTGAACCCTTATTATCGCATTCTGAACTGGGAGTTATCATAGAGCGCCACGCCAAACGCTATTACCCCCACGAAACTATCGGCTCGCAAGTCATTGGCTTCACCGACATGGACAACCGCGGGGTGGCGGGTATCGAAAAACGGTTTGACCAATATTTAAAAGGGCAGAACGGGTGGGTTTACCGACAGCGCAACGGGAAAGGACTTACCAAACCAAAAAACGGGTTTCCCGTTAAACCGCCCATCGATGGGGCCAACATTCAACTCACCATTGACCTTGATTATCAGACGGTCCTTCAGGAAGAATTGCTCCGAAGATTAGAAGAGACTGGTGCCAGGACCGCCCTTGGTGTCCTCATGGACCCCCAGACTGGCGACCTACTGGCCATGGCGTCAATCCCGGATTATAATCCCAATCGGGTTTCCGAATACGATGTGGAATACCAGAAGAACCGTACCATCACCGACCAGTTTGAACCAGGTTCTACCTTTAAAATCGTCGTTACAACAGCAGCCCTGGCCTTGAATACCGTAAGCATCAGTCAGGAATTCAACTGTGAGAATGGCAGTTACCAGTTCGCTGGGAAAGTAATTAAAGACTGGGACGAGTTCGGCGTGCTGACCCTTCCTCAAATCATCGAGAATTCCAGCAACGTGGGGGTAATTAAAATTGCCAAAACGGTGGGGCCGGTAAATCTCTATCGTTACTGTCGCGACTTTGGATTCGGAACCCCGACGAATATTAACTTGATTGGGGAAAGTCCGGGGACCCTTCACAAAACCAGCGAATGGAGTGAGATTTCTCTCGCGGAGGTATCCCTGGGGCATGAAGTGGGTGTTACTGCCTTGCAGTTAGCCGCGGCCTATGCTGCCGTGGCCAATGGGGGCTTCCTCATGCGGCCGCGCATTATTAAACAGATTGTTTCACCTGATAATAAGGTCCTCTACCAGGAACATCCTGAAGTCATTCGTAAAGTTGCCTCCCGCGAGGTGATGGAAACCCTAACGAGTATGCTCCTGCGGGCAGTAAAGACGGGCACGGGGGAAAAAGCGAACATCCCCGGTTGGTTCATCGCCGGAAAAACGGGAACAGCGCAAAAATTTATTGATGGCGAGTATTCCAACAAGAAATTCATCTCCAGCTTCGCCGGGTTTTTCCCCGGCAATGACCCGCGGATCGTAGGGGTCTTTATCCTTAACGAACCTCAAGTCGGCTACCACTGGGGAGGTGTAGGCGCGGCGCCTCTGTTCCGACGAGTTATAGAACGCATCATTAACATGGACGATTCGCTGCAACCCAATGCGAAACCTATTTCAAAACCGCGTAACTATCTGGTAGAGAACATCCCCGAACCTGCTTTGAGGCCGTCTTTAGCAACTCAAATGAGAATCGTGAACAATACGCTCCAGGATCAACCAGCACCTATCGGTAGCATCGTACCAGATGTACGGGGTATGAGCCTACGGAAAGCCAAGATGACGCTGCGTATGGCAGAGTTAAAATCCCGATTCACCGGTTCTGGAACGGTCTATTGGCAGAGCCCCAAACCAGGAACAAAAGTTACTCCGGGCGCTATATGTACCATAGGTTTAAAATGAAGCGGACGCTCGATCAGATCACGGCTGACATTATTGCCGAACGTAAATCCATCCCTTCTATCGCCGTTCGTGGGATCGCCATCCACTCCGACGAAGTTCAACCCGGTGACCTCTTCGTCGCTATTCCAGGGACGAATTGCGATGGCCACGACTTCATCCCCCAGGCGCTTGCCAAGGGCGCTGTAGCCATCCTCTCCAACGGACGCGACCTGGAATCTCTCCCCGTTCCCCAGATTAAAAGCCCCAACCCCCGGCAAGCCTTGTCGAAAGTCGCTGCCGCCTTTTATCGTTATCCTTCCCGGGACCTCACTGTTGTGGGAATCACCGGCACCAATGGGAAAACTACAACTGCTTCTATCTTAACCCATATTCTAAACCAGGCTGGTTACAAAGTGGCGCAGGTGGGAACCTTGGGCGTCATCGCGGAAGGTTTCTCCCGGGAGAAAACGCTCACTACTCCCGATGCTGTCGCCTTGCAAAAACTATTTTATCACCTTGGAAAAGAACATTTTACCCACGTGGTCATGGAGGTCTCTTCCCATGCCATCGATCAATACCGGGTGGCTGATGTTGATTTCAACTACTGTGCATTCACCAACCTAACCCCGGAACACCTGGACTACCACGGCACCATGGAGGCGTATTACCATACTAAGGCCAAGTTGTTTAAATCCTTACCCATTACCGCCACCGCAGTCGTGAATATCACCGCGGCTTATGGTAAACAAATGGTCACGGAAAGTCGAGCACCGGTGGTCACCACCTCCATGGACCCCACGCAGGGTGATATTCATTTCACAGAAATAAAAGTCACATTGGAGGGTATCGAAGGATACCTTCAGGCTGGAGAGCACACTTTATGCATACAAGCACCTTTTACGGGCACCTTTAATGCCGAAAATATCCTTACAGCGGTTGGTGTGGCTATTACCATGGGCCTACCGGAAAATGCCATCGAAGCAGGTTTGCGCACCTGTCCACCGGTACCGGGACGCATGGAAACGTTTCGCACTCCTACCGGGGGAACAGTCATCCTCGATTATGCCCACACCCCCGATGCGTACGAAAAGGTGTTGAGTACCCTTCAAGCCCTTCGTCAAGAAGGGGGTAAGATGACGGTATTATTCGGCGGGGGTGGCAATCGAGATACTGCTAACCGGCCCCAAATGGCTGCTATCGCTGAAAAATATGCTACCCGTTGTATCATCACACCCGATAATCCCCGCTATGAACCCCTCGACGAAATTAACCGTGATATTATTCAGGGATTCACGCGTCCCTGTTATACCCTTTACCAGGATCGCGGAACGGCCTTGCAGGAAGCTTTGGCTATTCTACGCGCTAAGGATATCCTGGTTGTGTTAGGGAAAGGCAGGGAAAATTACCAAGAGGTCCAGGGTGTGAGGATGTTTTATTCTGATGTAGAGATTATTAGACGGTACTGTGATGCGGATTGACCTACACGATCCCGCTCGTTTTCAAAACGTCTTTCAACAGGTCACCAATAAAAAACTACCGGTAAAGGTCACCGGCATCGCCACCGACAGTCGCGAATGTCGGTCTGGAGATCTCTACGTTGCTCTTCGAGGCGAGCGCGTGGACGGGCATGATTTCATCGCCGATGCTGCCCGGCATGGGGCCGTCCTGGCCTTAGTGGCTCATGACAGTTCCCCCGGCGAAATACCAATTCTCCTGGTGGAAAGTCCCCGGAAAACCGTTGGTCTGGTAGCACGGGCCTGGCGCCAGCAATTTTCCATTCCCATCCTCGCCATTACGGGTTCCAACGGTAAGACATCCACTAAAGATTTACTGAAACACCTCTTGCAACCCCTTCATACGGTACATGCCACCCGCGGGAGTTACAACACGTCCATTGGATTGCCCCTTACTTTACTGGAGTTAGGTCCAGTACATACGTTTTCCCTTATAGAAATGGGGGCCAACCAGCCTAACGATATTTCCTACCTTTGTTCCATTTGTGAACCGAGTCACGGGCTCATCACCAATATTGCTCCGGCCCACTTGGCTGGCTTCGGGACGATAGACCAGATCACCCACACCAAAGGGGTCCTGTTCATGGCGGTGGCAGATGGAATCGCCTTTGTCAATTTAGCGGACGAATGGGTGCGAAAACTCCCCATTGCTGGGGAAAAGATTTCCTATGGCCTCACTCCCGACTGTGATTTCCCTGCTGACTTGCATACGGAGGCTGATGGAACGATTACACTCACCATTGACGCCCACGAAATCCGTACTAACTCATCTAATCTCACCTTCGCGAAAAATGTCATCGCCGCTTCGGCAGTGGCTATTACCTTGGGGTTAGATTGGGATACCTTTCAGCGACAGATCAACAGCTACCAACCCACCCAGGGACGGTGCACGGTTCAGCAGTGGAACAAGATTACAATTATTGACGATACGTATAACGCCAATCTGACATCTACGCTGGCAGCGCTGGACTATCTCACTGCTCTGCGGGGCAATGGAAGGCGAATCTTCGTCTTCGGTGATATGTTTGAATTGGGAAATCAGGCGGCTACCTATCACCACCAAGTGGGTGAAAAATGCTCCCAACTTCCCCTTGATGCCGTGTTCACCATTGGTAAGGAAACCGTTGCCACTGACCAGGCCATCACGCAGGTTCCCCACCACATACACTACGAAACAAAAGACGAATTGTCCCGGGCATTACGGGCCTTTTTAAAACCTCAAGACAAAGTATTAATCAAAGGTTCCCGGGGTATGGCTATGGAAACAATCATCCAAGCTTTGGTGAACGGCTGATGCTCTATCACTACCTTTACCCGTTACGAGCCTATTTTTCGCCGTTCAACTTGTTTCAATATATCACCTTTCGCGCGGCCAGCGCCGCCATTTTAGCTTTACTCATCAGCTTCCTCATCGGGCCCTGGATTATCCACAAACTACGAACTCACCAAATCGGTGAGGAGATACGCCCTACAGGGCCTGAATCCCACCACAAAAAAAAGGGCACGCCAACCATGGGGGGGATCATGATCCTCGGAGCAGTGATCCTCCCTACCCTCCTTTTGGCAGATCTGGCCAATGTTTATATCCAGATCACCCTGGTCGCTATCCTATGGATGGGGGCCATCGGTTTCCTGGACGATTACCTAAAGGTCATCAAAAAAAAGCAGAAAGGGCTGATTGCACGCTACAAGTTGGCGGGCCAAATCCTCTTGGGATTGGTCATCAGTTACTGGATCTACCAAATCCCGGAGTTTGAATCTTTTCGTACTGGCACCAGTGTTCCCTTCTTGAAAAACGTTGAATTGGATTGGGGTTTCTTTTATCCCCTCGTGGTTATTTTGGTAATCACCGGTACCTCCAATGGGGTGAACATCGCCGATGGGTTGGACGGTTTGGCGGCCGGTTTGCTGGCGATCTGTTTCACCGTTTTCGCCGCTATCGCCTACATCAGCGGCCGCGTGGACTTCTCCAGCTATTTGAACATCATTTATCTGCCGGGAGCCGGTGAACTCACTATTTTTACTGCCGCCATTGCTGGGGCTTGCTTAGGGTATTTGTGGTTCAACGCCGCACCAGCCGAAGTATTCATGGGCGATATTGGCTCTCTCTCTACGGGAGCGGCATTAGGTACCATGGCGCTCCTACTAAAAAAGGAACTACTCCTCTTCATCATCGGGGGAGTCTTCGTATGGGAATCCCTCTCGGTGATCCTCCAGATAGGTTATTTCCGGTGGACCCGCAAACGCAACGGGACCGGGCAGCGATTATTTAAAATGGCGCCCATTCATCACCATTTCGAATTGAAGGGCTGGCCTGAGTCCCGGGTGGTCATTCGTTTCTGGATCATCGGTATTTTACTGGCGCTCTTTTCCTTAACCACCTTCAAAATTAGATGACACCGTTGCAACCAATGGATATCAAGGACAGACGCGTTACCATTCTGGGGATGGCGAAAAGTGGTATCGCTGCAGCACAGTTAGCCAAAACCCTGGGAGCGGAAGTTTTCATCAGCGACCAACAATCCTCTCCCGAGCTAAAAGCGCGCTTAGCGAGCCTCAATAAACAAGATATTCCCGGGGAGATTGGCGGACACAGTAAGCGAATCTTTGAGGCTAATTTGTGGGTTCTCTCCCCAGGTGTACCCAAGGAATCCAAAGTGGTGCAAGCTGCTCTTCGAAACAATATCGACGTCGTGGGAGAGATCGAATTCGCCAGTTGGTTCACTACCGCGCCTATCTTGGCCGTTACGGGATCCAACGGCAAAACCACCACCGTTAACATCCTGGCCCGCATGTGCCAAACTTCCGAAGTGCAAGCCACTTTAGCGGGAAATGTGGGCATTCCTTTCTCTCAAAAAGTACGGGAAGATTTACAGTCACCAGAACCCAAACGGGTGTTTGTCCTGGAAATCTCCAGTTTCCAGATGGAGTTCGTCCGACGCTTTCGCCCACAGGTGGCCCTTTATCTCAACATCACTCCCGATCATTTAAACCGCCACCCTTCCATGGAGGCTTACGTCCAGGTAAAATTAAATATGGTCCGCAACCAAACAGACCGGGACTACCTCGTTTATAATGCTGACGACCCGTTCCTCAGGGAGTGTTTTCGGACCGGCACGGCAAACAGAGTTCCGTTCAGTCTGGGAACGGTTGCCGGGGCCCCATTTTCCCTGAATGCCACCAAAATTTACACCTCAACCCACGAACCCCTCATTGAACTAAAGGAAATTCTCCTGCCAGGGAAACACAATCTCTCTAACCTATTAGGGGCGGCAACGGCCGCGCAGGTGTTTGGAATTCCTACGCCACAAATTGCCGACACCATGCGGACTTTCCGGGGTATCCCTCACCGCCTGGAACCCGCTGGCACCCTTGATGGCATCACCTTTATCAACGACTCCAAGGCTACCAACGTGGAGGCGGTAAAAGTGGCCCTGGCGAGTTACTCCCAACCCATTATCCTCATCTTAGGAGGTCTGGATAAAGGGGGCGACTTTGGAGCACTCCTTCCTCATACCAAGCAAAAAGTCAAAGAAGTCTTGGCTATCGGCCAAGCACGGGAAAAGATCTCAACGGTATTCAGGGATGCGGTAAGATCGATCGCGGTGACCGATCTTAAAAAAGCCGTTGAGATCGCTCATCGGCACGCTGTTCCTGGGGACATAATTCTATTGTCCCCAGGATGTGCCAGCTTTGACCAATTCACCAACTACGAAGAACGTGGGGAAGTGTTCAAAACTTTCGTGAAACAGTTAGGTGCAACCCTTGATGTATCTTAACATTACGATCAAGAAGTACGATCGCCTCCTCTTAGGAGCCATTGTCCTGCTGTGCATCGTTGGGACGGTTATGCTCTTTAGCGCCAGCATTTCCCTTTCCCTCGAAGAGACCCAGGGACAACGGGATATGGTGTACCTCCAGGCCCACCTGAGACGCTTGCTAATCGGGTTTATAGCCCTGGGCTTTTTTCTCCTGCTGGACTATCGTTATCTAAAACACCTTGCCCTTTACGCCTTGATTGGTACCATCGTTATCCTGATCCTCACCAAAGGAATCTCGCTCCTCAAGGGACAGAGTTTCCCCGCCCGGTGGCTGTTTGTGGGTCCCTTTTCCATCCAAACCTCTGAGATTGCCCGACTGGCCCTCATCATTTACCTGGCCAGCTACCTGGACCGGAAACGGGAAGCTATAAAAAACTTTACGGAAGGTTTTTTGCCTCCCGTATTGATCATTGGGTTAGTCGTAGCACTCATCGTGATCCAACCTGACTTCAGCACGGCTGCTATGATGGCGCTTTTGGGGTTCACCATGCTGTATATTGGGGGAGCTCGGTTCCCCCATCTATTGGCTACCGCCACCACCTCCCTGCTGGTAATGGTCCCCGTGATGCTCTTAAAACCCTATCGAATTAAACGCATTCTGTCCTATTTCCGTCCCGATTCGGTGAGCGCCGAAGACCTGTACCAGATAAAACAATCTCTCATTAGCATTGGTAATGGTGGCCTGTTTGGCCTGGGGTTGGGGAATAGCCTGGGTAAAGACCTTTTCCTTCCCACTCCCCACACAGACTTTATTTTCGCCATCATCGGGGAGGAAACCGGCTTCATCGGGGCCATGTTGGTGATTACCCTCTTCCTCTTCATTTTTCAACGGGGAATCAAAATCGCCAAGGATTGCACCGACCCTTTTGGCGTTCTACTGGCCATTGGAATTGTCTTTTCTTTCGTGAGTTACGCTTTCATCAATGCGGCGGTAGTCACTTCACTGCTACCCACGACGGGCTTGCCCATGCCGTTCATTAGTTACGGGGGTTCAGGCCTGGTAATTAACATGGTAAGCATGGGAATCCTGCTCAATATTAGCCAGTCAAAACGGTCCATTGCCCGCCCACCCTGGAGACAACGACAATATGAATGAGCAATATCGTATTCTAATCGCGGGTGGTGGAACAGGTGGACACCTCTACCCCGCCTTGGCCATCGGAGCAGAACTACAACGACGAGTACCGAACTGTAAAATACACTATGTAGGGACCAGTTTAGGGATCGATGGAACCATTTTCGATACACAAGGAGTGGAATACATTCTCCTTCCCATCAAGGGATTCCAACGAGGAGTTTCCTGGAATAGTATCAGAAAAAACGTACTGCTTCCCGGAAGATTGTTACGCGCCTACCGACAGGCGAAAAAACTTGTGGAGACGTTCCAACCGCAGGTGACGGTGGGAACGGGCGGTTACGCCAGCGCCCTTCCACTGCACATCGCCACCAAAAAAGGAATCCCGGCCTTGATCCAGGAGCAGAACTCGATTCCCGGTTTAACGACGCGTTGGCTGGCAGGACGGGTAGCGTATGTGTGCACCAGTTATCCGGAAACAGCCACTTATCTTAAAAAAAAAACTGCCGGCTCATGGGCAACCCGGTGCGACCAGGAATTAATGCAGGGAATCGCATGAGTGCTGCCCAAGAATTCCAGCTAAACGAGAAGAAAAAAACGCTTTTTATCTTCGGTGGGAGTCAAGGGTCAGCGACCTTAAACCGCTATGCCACACATCTCGTAGAAACCCTCCCTTCGCAGGACATCCAAATCCTGTGGCAAACGGGAATTCCTCACTATTACCAATACAAACATTTAGAGACGCCCCTGGTTAAAATTTTACCTTACGTGGAAAACATGCCGGCAGCCTACGCTCTCAGCGACTTAGTGTTATCCCGCGCCGGGGCCCTGACACTCTCGGAGATTACCGTTTGTGGCCGACCCAGCGTCCTGATTCCACTCCCCTTTGCAGCAGGAGATCACCAGACTAAAAACGCTCAGTCTCTGGTGACAGCGGGAGCCGCCATGATGATCCCGGAGAAAGACCTTTCCCCCGCATTGATCACGAGTACCATCGTCGGACTTTTACACGACCAAGAGCGGTTGCAGGAGATGGCCAGGGTCGCCCTTCAACTGGGAAAACCCCGGGCTACTGAAACCATCGTGGACCTCATTCTGGAATTGGTCGAAAGCTGATGTTTCGCAAAGTCAACCAGGTTCATTTCGTAGGTATCGGTGGTATTGGCATGAGCGGGATCGCCGAACTACTCCTAAACTTGGGGTTCACGATCACCGGGTCTGATCTGCAGAACTCGGAATTAATCGAGAATTTACGACGCAAAGGCGCCACCATTTACCGAGGTCACCAGGCTTCCCAGATTGCCGGGGCTGATGCTTTGGTGTATTCCAGCGCCGTACGGGAAGACAACCCGGAGCTCATTGCGGCCCGGGAACGGGGCCTCCCTGTAATCCGACGAGCGGAAATGTTAGGGGAACTCATCGCTGTTAAAGAAACCAGCATCGGTGTGGGAGGCACTCACGGGAAAACTACCACTTCCTCCTTAATCGGGGCGGTACTTTCCAGCGCTGGGCTGGACCCGACGTTAGTCGTGGGGGGACTGGTGAAGAATATCGATACCAACTCCCAATTAGGATCCGGGGACATTATCGTCGTGGAAGCAGACGAATTCGATCGCAGTTTCCTGGCTCTCCGGCCTACTATCGCCGTGGTCACGAATATCGAATTAGAACACACGGACTGCTACGCCAACTTGGAGGACTTACAAAACGCCTTCACCCAATTCTGCAACTCGGTACCCTTCTACGGCGCGGTTATTACCTGCCCTGACTCTCCTGGGGTCCAGGAAATTCTGGCCCATATCAAGCGCCCGGTGATCACTTACGGATTTTCCAACCAGGTCGACGTGAGTGCCCGCGATTTTTCCTATCACGAGAATACATCTCGCTTCACGGCCCTGAATAAAGGGCAGTCCCTGGGTACCGTCAACCTTCAAATCCCCGGTAAGCACAATATTCTCAATTCCCTGGCAGCTATTGCCCTGGGACTGGAGATGGGAATTTCCTTCGACAAAATTGCCGCTGGCTTAACGGCATATAGTGGTGTGCGTCGACGCTTCGAGATCAAGGGTATTGCCCACGACGTCATGGTGGTGGACGACTATGCTCACCATCCCACGGAGGTAACAGTAACCTTGCGGGCTGCTCGGAGGGGTTGGGACCGCCGGATCGTGGCCGTATTCCAGCCACACTTGTTCACGCGGACTCGCGACTTCTACCGCGATTTTGCCACAGCTTTCCTGGAATGTGACGTCTTGGTGGTGACCGATATTTACCCCGCCCGGGAGCGTGAAATTCCCGGAATTACCGGAGAATTGGTGACCCGGGCTGCCAGAACCTCAGGACATAAACAGGTTTATTACGTCCCTGAGCTTAAGAACCTCCCCGAGCAGTTAGATGAAATCGTTCGGGGGGGAGATATGATCCTCACTATTGGCGCCGGAAGCATCTGGCGCTATGCCGAGTCATACTACCAACATTTAAAAGAACGTGAAACATTATCTTGACGCTAAACTCATAGCCATGTTGCAGTCACAGCTAACTGGTACCTTGCTGGTGGATGAACCTCTCGCACGCCACACGAGCTATGGCATCGGTGGCCCGGTGGAAGCGTTTATCACCCCCTCCAACCGCGAGGAACTGGCAACCCTCTTGCGTATGGCTTACGAGCACGCCATCCCTTTTTATGTTGTCGGTTCCGGCTCCAACCTGCTGGTGGCGGACGAAGGTCTTCCTGGCATCGCCATCTGCTTGGAAAAAGTATTCAATCGCATAGCGATACAGAGTGGTGAGGTCTATGCCGAGGCGGGAGTAAAACTAAATCATTTAGTCCACCTGACCATGCAACACCATCTCCAAGGATTGGAGACCCTGGGAGGTATTCCCGGGACCGTTGGGGGGGCTCTGGTCATGAACGCTGGCGCTTTCGGAACAGAGATATCAAACGTGCTTGTCTCCATAGAGATTATGACCAACCAGGGCGTTTCCCAGGTGCTATTGTCCAATGAATTGCAGTTCGGTTATCGTCAATCCAGCTTTCGACCCGAGGACATTATTTTAGGGGCAACGTTGCATCTTACTACGGGTGATCCCCAGGCCATCCAGGCACGGTATCGTGAAGTGAGTCAAAAACGGACACAGACGCAACCGTTAAATAAGCGCTCCGTGGGCAGCATTTTCAAAAACCCCAAGCCGGGGCTCTCCGCCGGTCAACTAATCGACCAGGCAGGTCTAAAGGGCACCCGGCATGGAGAGGCGGAAATATCGACGCTACACGCCAATTTCTTCATCAACCACGGCCGCGCCCAGGCAGCCGACATCGTGGCCTTAATCCGCCTGGCCCGGGAAAAAGTCCAAAAACAATTCGGCATCCACTTAGAATTGGAAGTGACTCCACTGGGCTTCCCCCCAGGAACGTTGGAAGCATGAAAAAGAAACGACCCTCTAGCGGACATGTCCTAATTTTTCTCTCCCTCGTGGTTGGAGTAGGAAACTTAATAATTGCCGCAGCGGCGTGGGCGGAATATACCGGTATGACGAAAATCCAGTCGATCAAATTCGCCGGGGCCCAGCTCCTACCCGCCAAAGAATACGAACGAGCCCTGCAACCCTTACTGGGGGTGCCTTTAAAAGAAATCGAGCTTAACGATGTGCGCCTTTTATTGGAGGCCCATCCTTTTGTTAAAGCCGCCCGCGTGAGCCGCCATTACCCCTACACCCTGCGCGTGGAAATTAGCGAACGTCAACCTATCGCCATGCTGAATCTAAAACCGATCATGTTCGTGGACAGTAAAGGGGTAATTCTCCCGGATATGGGACTCAGCGACAACCTGTTACTTCCCACCTTATCGGGTTTTAACCCAACACCGGAGCTGTATCCCCCGGGGCATGAAACCGGGTCTCAAAAAGTACAGGAAAGCGTGCGTTTACTGAACCAAATCATGGCTGTGGCCCCGGCGCTTTACGACAACCTGTCAGAAATCCTCTTGAACAGCCAGGATGAATACGTATTCGTCCTTTCAGAATATCCTACCCATATTGTCATCGGGCGGGAGAATATCTGGGAGAAAATCAAACTCTTGAATGCTTTTGAGAATACCATTGGTGGGCCACAAAACCTCTCCCAGTATCGTTATCTTGATTTGAGGTACAAGAACCAGATCGTCGCCAGGGAGCGAGCATGAAGCGGCTGAAAAAAACCGTTGAAAAAAATTGTCACGTAGGGCTCGATATTGGCTCCAGTCGTGTGGTATGCGCCATTGTCACCACCGACGTGGTGGAAAAGCGGATAAAGCTCCTGGGGTTGGGAGAAGCGCATTCAACGGGGATCAAAAAGGGTTGTATCATCCATCGTGACCGAACGATTGAAGAAATTGAAAAGGCCCTGGCTGACGCTGAAATGATGGCCAACACAAAAGTGAGCCGTGTCGTGCTGAGCACTACTGGGGAGCATATCCGGGGCATTAATACCCAGGGCGCCATTGCCGTCCAGAAGGGTGCCGTGTCGGCGCTACCGGTAGAACACGAAATCACGAAACAGGACGTCCATCGGGTGCTGGAATTGGCCAAGGCCATCTCCCTCCCTGCCGATCGGGACATCCTCCACGTCATGCCCCAGGAATTCCTCATCGACACCATGGATGGAATCAAAGACCCGGTGGGAATGACCGGTCGACGCCTGGAAGCTAAAGTTCACCTCATTACCATGGCGGTGACGGCTGCTAAAAACCTGCTGCACTGTGTAGAAGAGTTAGGACTCGAAGTAGAGGGGCTGGTTTTTCAAGCCCTGGCTGCTTCCCTCTCGGCCTTAGATGACGATGAAAAAAATTTAGGGGTCGCTTTAGTGGACATTGGCGCTGGCACCACCGACGTGGCTATCTATCACGAGGGAGGACTTCGTCACACGGCTGTCTTAGGAATCGGCGCTTCAAGCATAACCAATGACATCGCCGTGATGCTTCAAATTGGCTTGGAAGAAGCCGAAAAGATTAAAAAAACCTATGCTTCGGCTAAGGCATCCATGTCCTCCACCGATCTGGAGTTCGAGTTACCGGTGAAAAACGGAGACCTGGCCCGGAAAATTTCGGAACATGAGTTATCCCGCTACGTGGAAGCCAGGATGATCGAAATTTTGCAACTTATATTGCGGGAAATCTCGCGTGCTGATATTAAGGAGAAGCTTACTTACGGGGTGGTCTTTACGGGAGGGGGCGCCCAGTTGCGAAACCTCGTTCCGTTGGCTCAGGAAATCCTGAATATGCCCGTGAGGATAGGCCATCCCAAGGGACTGAGCGGAGCCGTGGACATTGCTTCCACGCCGGAATACGCCACCTGTTTAGGGCTGGCGCAGTGGATAAGCACCTATCGGGATTACCTCCCGGTGGCGCTGCAAGAAAAAACTCTCAAACGGGTCGTGGATAAAGTAACGTTTTGGATAAAAGAATTTTTCTAAGGAAAGAAGGACCCACAACCAAGGAAACCAAACTAAAGGAGAACGACTATGTTATTTGAATTCGATACATTAGCAGAACAAAAAGCCAGGTTAAAGGTCATTGGCGTTGGTGGCGCTGGTGGAAATGCGGTAAATCGTATGATCCAGGCGGGAATGTATGGGGTAGACTTTATAGTGGTTAACACCGATGCCCAGGATCTGGAAAACAATGCTGCCGAACATAAAATTCAGATCGGAAAAAGCCTGACCAAAGGGTTAGGGGCAGGCGCTCAATCGGACATTGGACGGGAAGCGGTAGAATCGGATGGGGAAGCCATCCGGGCCATGATGGAAGGGGCTGATATGGTCTTTATCACAGCCGGGATGGGAGGCGGCACCGGAACTGGTGCGGCGCCCTTGGTGGCGGAAATGTCCCAGGAAATGGATATCCTCACCGTGGGGATTGTTACCCTCCCCTTCCACTTCGAAGGACCGAAACGCATGAACCGGGCGCTGTCGGGTCTGGGAGAATTGCGTAAAACTTGTGACACGGTTATTGCCATTCCCAACCAGAAGCTCATGTCCATTGTAGACCACACCACCACCGTGGTGGAGGCCTTCCAGTTAGCGGATTCTATCCTGCACCAGGCGGCGAAGGGCATTTCCGATCTCATCAACGTGCATGGATTAATCAATTTAGATTTTGCCGACGTGGAAACGATCATGAAGAACATGGGTGAGGCCATCATGGGAACCGGTCATGCCAGCGGTGAGGAGCGAGCTGTATTAGCGGCGCAACAGGCTATTTCCAGTCCCTTGTTGGATTCGGCTTCTATCAGTGGTGCCCAGGGAGTGCTGGTTAACATTACCGGTGGCCCTGACCTGACCCTCATGGAAGTGGACGAGGCCACCTCTATTGTTTTCGAGGAAGCCGGGAAAGATGCCAACATCATCTTCGGGGCGGTCATTGACCCCAATATGGTTGAGGAAATTCGCGTGACCGTCATTGCCACGGGCTTTAATCAACACCTGTCCACAGAAGAAAACCTGGAAACTAAGGACAGTAAGACCTTCCCCCGGCGGAAGGATACGCGCGTTCTTACGGAACAGTTGAACGTTCCTCTGCACAATCAGAAAGGGGAGCAAATACCCGCAGTGGAACCAGCCCCAAAATCAAAAACGGCTTTTCGTTTCGACGATACCAAACCGGTGATTTACGGGGACGATTTGGAAATCCCGGCTTTCATCCGACGGCAACACAAATAAAACCAGAGTTCTCTGTAACCTTCATACCTCGGAAAAAAAAGCCCTGACCATCGGTCGGGGCTTTTTTTCAAACAACCATTGGTAAGTTAAATTTTCATTCCCCGTGCCCGGAGCTCATTCACCACCCGACGAATCCCCTTTTTATCAATGATCCGCATGCCGCGAGTGGAGACGTTCAAAGTGATATAGCGCTTTTCGTCGGGTAACCAGAACCGCTTCTTCTGGAGATTGATATTAAAACGCCGACGGATCTTGTTGTGAGCATGGCTCACGTGGTTCCCGAACATGGGCTTTCGACCGGTGACATCGCAGACTCTACTCATAATGATTTCCTCGTACGTTTTGCTAATAAAAAACGGGGCGCAAATTTACGGGGAATATGGAAAAGGGCAAACTACTAAGAATAAACTTAGTGAAAGATTTAACCTGCGTTAAAATTCACTTAACAATTATAGAGTTTAGTCATCTATGAATTAGTCGATTTGAAAAGGAGATTATTCCACATACTTTCTAAAAATGTGGGCAGGAATATTGCAGGTAATCTGCTTTAGGATCAATAAATTCCAAGTGATAAATAATTTTGAAACTCATAATGAAAATTCGTATCAGTACTATCAAAGATGTTCAAATCATCGTAACCTTCAACCTTGCCTTAGCTCGGGAGAGTGAAGGATTAGAATTGGATCCTCATCAAGTATCGAAGGGTGTGGAGGCGGTGTTCAATGATCCCGCGAAAGGGTTTTACCTACTTGCTGTTCAAGAGAGAAAACCAATTGGACAATTGCTCATCACCAAAGAATGGTCTGACTGGCGTAATGGTTACTTCTGGTGGATTCAATCGGTGTACGTTAAACCGGAGTACCGTCATGGGGGCGTCTACCGTGCCTTACATGAATACGTTAAAAACCTGGCTAAAGAAGAAGGGAATGTCTGTGGCATCCGGCTCTATGTGGAACAGGAAAACCAAGCGGCCCAGAAGGTCTACCGAAAAGTGGGCCTGGAACCCTCTCGTTACCTTTTGTTTGAGGCAATGGAATAGGAATAGTTACAGGTTAATAAAGCCTACAAGTCGAAAGGTCTGAAAGTCACTCGTCGCTGGTCGCAGGTCGGGACCGCACCAAAGTTGAAGCTAAGGTAGAGTCGAAGGTTAAGGTGAAGGTAAAGGTTAAGGTTGAGAACCCCCCTTTTTCGTTTTGCAATACAGGGTGAGAAAAAAACAGATTTCCACACCAATTTCCAATTTCTATCCTCATCTCCCATTGAATGACATCCGTCTTTTAGCGTTTCGCCTTGAAAATAATTTTACTTCGATCCAATACCCCCGGCTTCACCAATTTATGGCTAATGGAATCAACAGCTATTATTGAAAAAAAGGGAATGTTGAACGCTGAACGCTGAATTATGATTGTCGAAAACGACCAATATTTACCTGGTCTCACCAATAATTCAATTGGTTATTCATAATTCCTTATTCGACATTCAAAATTCATCCAATCTCAGATTTATGGTTAAGCTAAACGTTCGTGATTAGAAGATCCTGAACGAGGGAGTGGGGCTTCCACGATCAAAAGGTCCTCCCCACCTTGGGGATGATTTCGGTGGGGTTGGAAGACTCACTTAAGCGACATAGTCGAGTAAATATAAAAATAAATTTCTTAAGACCAAGATTTGAAACTCCTGAATCAAAGAGTAGATTTAAAGATCAAAGAATGCCTAAAAACCAAACCAAACACCCACCCATGCCCGCTAAACTAACCATCGGTTCGCTCACCATCACACCTCCAATTCTATTGGCGCCTATGGCGGGCATAACGGACTACCCCTTTCGCCTCCTATGCAAAGAGATGGGGGCCGGGTTAGTGTACTCCGAGTTTGTCTCAGCGCACGGGATTATCCGCGAAAATCGCAAGACCCTAAAGATGATCCGTTTTACCCCCCAGGAACGTCCCATTGGCATCCAAATCTTTGGAGATAGCCCCGCTGTAATGGCTCAGGCAGCCCGGGAAATCAGGGAACAGTTTAAACCGGACTTGATTGACATTAATTACGGTTGCCCTGTACCTAAAGTCACTCGACAGGGTGCCGGATCTGCGGCTCTCCAGGACCTTGCACTTATGGAAGACATCACCAGGGCAGTAGTGAACGCCGTTCCCGGCGTACCCGTGACAGTAAAAATGCGCTCTGGTTGGGACACCCACTCCCCGGTAATTCCCCAGGCAGGACCCTTATTACAACATTGTGGGGTCAAGGGTATTACCCTCCATCCGAGAACGACGCGCCAGGGCTTCCTGGGTAAGGCCGACTGGATGCTGATCAAGGAACTAAAAGCTGCGGTTTCCATCCCGGTGGTCGGGAACGGTGATATCCGTCACCCCGAGGATCTTCTCCGTATGTTTCAACAGACGGACTGCGATGCCGTGATGATCGGGCGGGCAACCCTGGGGAATCCCTGGTTTTTCCAACAAGCCCAGGCTCTTTTAAAGGGGCTCTCCATACCGCCAAAACCCTCCCTAAACCAGCGCGTAGAAATGTGTAAACGTCACTTAGACCTCATGTGCCACTGGCATGGAGAGCGAGTCGGGACTAACCTGATGCGGAAACATTTCGGCTGGTATTTAAAAGGTTTCCCAGGAGCGGCCACTTACCGCCAAAGACTCGTTACAGCAGAGGACCGTCGAACGATAGTCACTATTTTAAACGCCATTAAAAAAGATCATTAACCAGTAAAAAAAGTTGCTATAAAATCCTTCCACCCCTGAATGAGGTCATTCTGGAAGTCCCGTCAAGTAAGTACCATTCGGGTAGGCCCGCCATACCACGGGGCTGGTTCTAAGCTCTACCCGTATGCAATTCTACTCCACTATGTCATGGTTCGACAGGCTCACCATGACACTCAATTCCTCTTTTTCATCATAGATCTATCACCCTGAGCACGTCCACACCTCACCGGGAAAGGAAGAAAGACCCTACTCAATAAAAATCCCTAACCTTGCTTCACTTCCCTCTCCCCGTCTAAATTTGCTGGCTATTTTTATCCTAACAAACCATCGAATCTAAACAAAACTATGTCAAGACACAGCACCCGCATCCCCAAACCAGTCAATGAACCTATTCAGTCCTACGCCCCCGGGCAAACCGATAGGGCAAAACTAAAGAAACAACTACAAGATTTACGTTCTCAAACGTTAGAGATACCCCTTATAATTGGTGGACAGGAAATCCGTACCAGAAAGACGAGCACCTGTGTCATGCCCCACAACCACCGCCACATCCTGGCGACCTATCACCGGGCCGGAAAAAAGGAAGTTGAGCAAGCCATCAACGTGGCTCTCAACGCTTGGAAAAGTTGGTCCACCACTTCTCTGGAAGTACGAGCCGCCATCTTTTTACGCATGGCCGATCTCCTACGGGGACCCTATCGCTACCTTCTGAATGCGGCCACCATGCTCAATATGAGTAAAAACGCTTTTCAGGCAGAAATCGACTCTGCTTGCGAACTCATTGACTTCTGGACTTTCAACAGTTGGTACGCCCAGGAATTATATGAACAACAACCCATGTACTCCCCCGAGGGAATTAAAAACACGTTGGAACACCGTCCCTTGGAAGGATTCATTTTTGCCGTGACCCCCTTCAACTTCGTTAGCATTGCCGGGAATCTCCCCACAGCGCCGGTATTAATGGGCAATGTTGCCCTGTGGAAACCAGCCTCCAGCGCTGTTCTACCCGCCTATTACCTCATGCAATTGTTCAAGGAAGCTGGCCTTCCTGATGGGGTCATCAACTTCCTTCCCGGCCCGGGATCCCAGGTCGGGCCACTGGTGTTAAACCACGATCGTTTCGCCGGGGTCCATTTCACTGGCTCGACAGCTACCTTCCAGCAGATGTGGAAAACCATCGGTAGCAACATTGCCCACTATCGTTCCTACCCGCGCATTGTAGGTGAGACTGGGGGGAAAGATTTTTGCATCGCCCACGAATCGGCAAACCTGGAAGCGTTGGTGACTGCCCTCATACGCGGGGCTTTTGAATACCAAGGACAAAAATGTTCCGCCCTTTCCCGAGCTTATCTACCAAAAACAATCTGGCCCCAAATTAAAGAACGATACCTGGAACAAGTGGCCACGATCAAGATGGGGGACGTGCAAGACTTTTCCAATTTTATGAATGCCGTTATTGATCAGGCCGCTTTTAACACCATAAAACATTATATCGACTATGCCAAACAAGCCTCGGAAACCACCTTTTTAACCGGTGGGAATTACGACGATAGAGAGGGGTATTTCATCGAACCCACGACGATCCTCACCAGCGACCCCCATTTCAAAACCATGGAAGAGGAAATTTTCGGACCGGTGCTCACCATTTATCTTTACGATCCCAAGGATTGGCATGCAACCCTGCATCTCGTGGACGAAACATCTCCGTATGCCCTCACGGGCTGCGTGTTTGCCGAAGATTTCCAGGCCGCCGCCGAGGCCAGCACCGAGTTACGTCACGCAGCCGGGAACTTCTATATCAATGATAAACCCACCGGGGCGGTGGTGGGTCAGCAACCCTTTGGCGGCAGTCGCGCCTCTGGGACCAATGACAAGGCCGGTTCCATTTTTAACCTCGTGCGCTGGGTTTCCCAACGAACCATTAAAACTAACTTCACTCCACCCACCGATTATCATTACCCCTTTATGGAGGCCCAGTGAGCAAATATTACTGTCGTGTCCTCCACTTTCGGTAACACTTCGGTTTCTGTTAACCGCCGGTTTCGGTTTGTGAACCCTGAATGAACGGGTGTCGACTTAAAACAAGAACATAATTTTGAGGAGTGTTCCATGAACAGAATTAAAACCATCATTATGGGTGCTGCCGGGAGGGATTTTCACAACTTCAACGTGCTTTACCGTGATAACGAACATCGGGAAGTCGTGGCGTTTACGGCTACCCAAATCCCTAACATCGAAGGACGGATATATCCGCGGGAATTAGCTGGTAAGCTATACCCGCAAGGAATCCCCATCTTGGACGAAGCAGAATTAGAGTCACTCATCGAGAAATATACCGTGGACGAGGTGGTCTTTTCCTATTCGGATATTTCCCATGAAACAGTCATGCACAAGGCCTCTCGTGTTTTAACAACCGGGGCCCATTTCAAGCTGTTGGGCGCCAGGGCGACGATGCTCAAATCCACCAAACCGGTAGTGGCCATTGGGGCCGTACGCACGGGATGCGGTAAGAGTCAAACCACCCGCCGCGCAGCGCAAATCTTGAAAGCAGCCGGGAAGAAAGTAGCCGTCATTCGCCACCCCATGCCTTACGGGGATCTCGTGGCGCAAAGGGTGCAACGGTTTGCTTCTATCGAAGACATGGCAGCGCAACATTGTACCATTGAGGAAATGGAAGAATACGAACCCCACATCATGGCTGGGAATGTGGTGTATGCTGGCGTGGACTACGAGGCAATCCTACGGAAAGCCGAACAGGAAGCCGATATCATCCTCTGGGACGGGGGTAACAATGACCTCCCCTTTTACTGGCCGGATGTATTCATCGTGGTGGTGGACCCTCACCGTCCGGGTCATGAACGCATTTACTACCCCGGTGAGACGAACCTGTTACTGGCTGACGCGGTGGTGATCAACAAAATCGATTCCGCCGAGCCGGACAACGTGGATGAAGTACGCTGGTCGGTGCAAGAAGCCAACCCCCGGGCCGTGATTATCGAGGCTGCCAGCCCTATTTCTGTGGAGGGCCCCCAGTTAATTCGGGGAAAACGGGCTTTGGTAGTGGAAGATGGCCCTACCGTGACCCATGGTGAAATGCCTTATGGAGCGGGTCTCATCGCCGCGGAAAAATTTGGCGCTGAAGATGTGATCGACCCCCGTCCTTACACGGTGGGGAGTATCACCGCCACCTTCGAAAAATACCCGGATATTGGCCTCCTACTTCCCGCCATGGGATACGGTGAGCAACAGGTAAAAGACTTAGAGGCCACCATCGCCAAGGTGGACTGCGATGTAGTTATTATCGGGACACCCATCGACCTTCGGCGTATTGTAAAGATTAAACAACCCTCGGTACGGGCAACCTATGATCTCCAGGAAATCGGTCAACCCACGCTGGAACAGGTCTTGAAACCCTTGCTCTAACATGAAGGCTAAAACCGCCATCATCGCCCTGGGAGGAAATGCCCTGTCACCTGGCGGGGAATCGGGGACCATTAAAGAACAGTTTGCCCATACCCGGGAAAGTCTTAAAGTGGTGATGCATTTCATCCACCGAGGATATAACTTGTGCATTACCCATGGTAATGGTCCCCAGGTAGGGGATGAACTATTACGCATGGAACTCACCTACCAACAGGTCCCTCCCCTTCCGTTAGGTGTCTGTGTGGCGGAAACCCAGGGATCCATCGGGTACATGATCCAACAGTCCTTGCAAAACGCCTTAAAATCCGTCGGGATTAACCGGGAAGTGGTGACGCTCATTACCCAGGTAGTGGTCGATCCCGAAGATCCTTCCATTAAACGCCCCACCAAGTTCATCGGTAGTCGCTACGATGAAAAACAAGCCCGTCACCTGGCGGCTCAATTCGGTTGGCAGATTGCCGAGCAAAATCCCGGTGAATGGCGACAGGTCGTCCCCAGTCCTAAACCGCACTTCGTCATGCATGGTAAAAGTATTAAAACGTTAGTGGATCAGGGTACCATCGTCCTGGCCTCCGGGGGCGGGGGCATTCCCGTGTATTACGATCGCGAAGATAAATTAGAGGGTCTGGACGCCATCATTGATAAAGACCTTTCCGCCGCCCTGTTGGGGCGCGTAATCCGCGCCGAGGAGTTGTGGATTATCACCGATATTGACCGCGTTTATTTAAACTACAACCAACCCAACCAGACCCCCATTAGCTACATGACGATGGAGAAGGCTTACCAGTATCTCCGGGAAGGGCATTTTCAACCGGGGAGCATGGCGCCGAAAATCGAAGCGGCCATTTACTTCCTACGCCACTACGGGGAAAAGGTGGTCATTACATCGATTCCCGAAGTAGAGGGTGCTTTAACTGACCGGGCAGGAACAACGATAGGAAAAAGGAAATGAAGATACACGAATATCAAGCCAAGGCTATATTTAAAGAATTTGGGGTAAGCATTCCCCCTGGTATCCCGGCTTTTAGTGTGGAAGAAGCCATTGCGGCCTACCATGAGTTAGGACAGAAAACGGTAGTCGTTAAGGCACAAATTCATGCTGGTGGTCGGGGTAAAGGAGGCGGTGTGAAATTGGCCCACACCCGGGAAGAGGTTCGAACCATCGTGGCAGGTTTATTGGGAAAAACCCTCGTCACTCACCAGACAGGTCCGGAGGGAAAAGTAGTGCAACGATTGTTAATTGAAGCCGGTATCGCCATCGCCCGGGAACTCTACACCGGGATCGTTTTGGATCGAGCGGCAAAAAGATACGTCGTCATGGTCTCCACCGAAGGAGGTGTGGAGATCGAAAAGGTAGCTGCCGAGACACCGGAGAAAATCGTCAAAGAATGGATCGACCCGCAACAGGGTTTTACCCTGCAACAAGCTGAAAAACTGGCCCGTGCGCTGCAACTCACCGATGAACAGATTAAACCGGGTAGTGATATCTTCCTGGCGTTGTGGGAGGTTTTTAAGGCCAAGGATTGTTCCCTCATCGAAATCAATCCGTTAGTTGTCACCGATGATAATGCTGTGGTAGCTTTGGATGCCAAAATAAATTTTGACGACAATGCCCTTTTCCGTCATCCAGAATTGTTGGAGCTGCGCGACTTGAGCGAAGAGAATCCCGCCGAGGTGGAAGCCAGTGAATACAAGCTAAATTACATTAAATTGGATGGAAATGTCGGTTGTATGGTAAACGGCGCCGGCTTGGCCATGGCCACCATGGATATCATCAAATTATTCGGTGGCGAACCGGCTAATTTCCTAGACGTGGGTGGGATCGCCAGTTCGGAGACCGTGGCCAATGGATTTAAAATTCTCCTCGCCGATGAAAACGTCCAGGCCGTGCTCATTAACATTTTCGGTGGGATTGTTCGCTGTGACCGGGTGGCCCAGGGCGTGATCGATGCCATGCACACCATCCAGGTAAACGTGCCGGTCATCGTTCGCCTGGAAGGGACCAATGCCCAACAGGCGGCTAAGTTATTAAATAACTCCCCCTTGGATTTTTTCGTTGCCACCAGCCTGAGTGACGCCGCCCAAAAAGCCGTGAAAGCCACAACAGGAGAACAATTATGAGTATATTAGTCAACCAAGACACCAGGGTTTTAATACAGGGTATTACCGGGCGTGAAGGTTCTTTCCACGGCCAACAGATGTTAGACTATGGGACGCAAGTAGTTTGCGGTGTTACACCCGGTAAAGGTGGCCAAACAGCCTTAGGGGTACCGGTGTACAACAGCGTCCAGGAAGCCGTAAAACAGGAAACAATCAACACCTCAATCGTATTTGTACCGCCCCGTTTTGCCGCCGCGGCAATTAAAGAAGCTGCCGAAGGCGGAATTGCTCTCGTCGTTTGCATTACCGAAGGCATTCCTACCCAGGACATGGTTCAGGTGAATGCTTTTTTAAGTGACAAAAAGACGCGCCTGGTGGGACCTAATTGCCCGGGGGTCATTTCTCCGGGGCAGGCCAAGGTGGGAATCATGCCCGGCTTCATTCACGAACGGGGTCGGGTAGGTGTCATGTCCCGTTCTGGCACCCTTACTTACGAAGCGGTTCACCAGTTGACGCACTACGGCCTAGGACAATCCACTTCCATCGGCATCGGTGGCGATCCCATTGTAGGAACCTCCTTCATTGACTTATTGGAACTATTCGCCGACGATCCCGATACGGAAGGCGTCGTGATGATCGGTGAAATTGGAGGTACCGCGGAAGAAGAGGCGGCTCAATGGGTCATTCAAAACCATTTCAGCAAGCCCATCGTGGCTTTTATCGCGGGTCAAACCGCCCCTCCCGGGCGGCGTATGGGACATGCTGGGGCCATTATCTCTGGCGGTAAAGGTACAGCCAAGGAAAAAATGCAGGCGCTCCAACAAGCCGGTATCCACGTGGTCACTAACCCCGCTGAAATTGGTAAGACCATAGCTGGTTTACTGAATTGAATGACGAATTAGGAGAAAGGATAAGAACGTGGGACATCGTACCTTGGCTATCATTAAACCTGATGCCATTAGGAAAAAGGTAATGGGAAAAATTATCGATCGGATCTTGGAAGCCGGTTTTGAGATCACCGCCGCCAGACTCGTGCACCTGAAACAAGAAGAAGCAGAAACCTTCTACGCCATACACCACGAACGACCGTTTTTCCGTGACCTGGTCACTTTTATGACCTCCGGTCCTTGCCTGCCTATGGTAGTGGAACGCGAGAATGCTGTTACTGCCTTTCGGAATCTCATCGGGGCTACCAATCCCGAGGAAGCCGCCCCGGGGACCATTAGAAAGGACTTTGCCGATAACGTTCAGAACAATGCCATCCACGGATCGGACTCTGATACTAACGCTGAAAAAGAAATTGCATTTTTCTTCACTCCCAAACAAATTCTCATGCGTTAAGGAGCACTAATACAAGCAGCCTATCCCTTTATGCGACAAAAAACAAGACTCATCTTATTCGTCGCTCTACTTTTATTTGCGGGTTGTGGTAAAAAAACCGAAGAAGGACCCGTTGGTAAATCGTTTACTTTTACGGCCGAAATGCCGGAAGAAAACGCCGATCTGGAGTTCAACTGGTCACTCCTGGAGCAACCTGATGCCAGCCTCCTCTCCCCGCAAGACTTCATCCTTTCCTCCGATCAAACCACCATGACCTTCCTACCAGATGCCGAAGGGGAGTTCACTTTCCAGGTAGTTGTTACTCAGTATGGCGATGAAATTTCCACCCAGACTTTTGATTTCGTGGCTACCCCTTCCTTCGAAGAAGAAATAACGGCGGCAGACACGGCCGACCTAACAGCCTGGGTGGAAGAAGAAGATGAAAAACAGTGGTTCCAGGAGGATACCACTTCTTTGGAGAAAACGGTGGTTGAAACCACGGAAACGAAGGATGAAACGCCGATTGCCGAAGAATTAGCAACGGCGCCACCAACGGAAACCATCGTTGAAAAAGAATCCCCGGAACCGCAGCCACCCCCTCAACCATCGGCGACGAGACCACAACCAACTGAAAAACCAAAATCCCGCGAGGTTATTCCCTTCGATAAAAACCGTTTTACCATTCAGATCGTATCCAAAAAGAAGTTGGCTGATGCCGAGGTTGTGGCTGCCAGTCTCATCGAAGCCGGTTATGATGCCTATATCCAGCGCGTCTATTTTAAAGATGTTGACGAAATCTGGTACCGGGTAAGAATTGGGAGTTATGATGATTTAGAGATGGCCAAAACCGTCGCTGAATCCATCGCCACCACGCAACACACCAAAACGTGGGTAGATTTCGTACGTTATGAGGAACATTAACCTTCAACTGAACAGGAGAAGAACATGGGACCAATGAAACTCTATTTTGATGTTCGCGACGTCTTCCGGGCTCCGCGCTTAGCCCTTAGTGGTAAGAAAATCTGGATCTTTGTAGTCTCCGGCCTTATTGGTTATGTGGCCTACTGGATTCTAACCTATCTGGCCTTGGGACTCGCCGGGCTTTCCTTTGGGACTGCCTGGCAAACACATGGTTTGTACCCCTGCCTCTTTGGTACTTCCAGCCCCTGGTACGCTTATGTGGTGTGGGCCCTGGGATGCCTGGTATTATTTTTCGCACTCAACTTAGGTTGCGCTGCTGTCTCGCGGGTGACCTACAAACAACTAAAGGGGGATGAATTCTATTCCTCCGGGGATGCCTGGAAATTTCTGAAAAAACACTGGCACCCGATAATCTTTACCTCCCTTTCGCTGGCCCTGATTATCGTCTTTTTCGTCTTCATGGCCACTATCTTTGCTCTGTTTGGGAAAATACCCTACGTGGGTGAATTCCTGTTTGCCATCCCCTACTTGCTTTACTTTTTCGGTTCCGTCTTTACGGTCTATACAGCGGTGGTGTTTTTAATCTCCCTCGTTTACACCCCCGCCATCGTGAGCACCTATGAAGAAGATACCATGGGAGCCGTTTTCCAGAGCTATACCATTACCTGGTCACAGCCGTGGCGCCTGCTACTTTACAATGGATTATTGGTCTCCATTGGATACATCGCTGTGTACGTGTATGGCTACTTTTGGTCGTGGGGTTATCGATTAATCAATATCGTTTTCGGCCACGAATGGTTAATGGGCACCAAATTAGCAAACATCGTCGGTTGGGCTACCCGCACTGTCTTCCCCGCACGGGTCTTCAATTGGGAAACGGCCAATAACTGGCTATGCAACCTCCTTGGAATCACAAAATCAAGCTGCTACGGGATGATTAACACACCCCCCGAGACCCTTTCTGGTACGGAAACCGTGGCGGGGTTTTTCCTGGCTATTTTCCTTTTCATCATCCTCTTTACGGTTCTGGCTTACGGACTGTCTATCCTCTCAGTAGGAGAAACGATCATGTTCGTCATCTTCAAGAAACGCTCGGATGACGAAAATCTCCTGGAACGCAAGGATGAAGAAGAGTTAGAGGAAGAGGAGGAAAAGGAGGAAGAAGAAGAAAAGACCGACGAGACCGACGAAGCTACAACCGAAGAATCTGAACCAGAGGAAGATGCCTCAGAATCGGAAAGTGGTTCCGAAGACTCAACCAAAGACGACCAATCCTTGAAAGATTAAAGGTTCAGTTAGCTACGAGCAATTCTCCTTCCTTAAAAAAATGGGGTTATGTGCTTCATGGGATTGTAATTACCCCTTGTTCAAATAGTAGAACAACGGTAGCTTCCCAGCCAAAAAATGAGACTCTATCGCTCCGAACTGGCATTAGGGTTCAAAGAGAAGTTCTTTGAAATCCCCGTGGTTTCCCTGGAAGCCGAGGACCTTCCCTTAGTGGGGGAGCAAATCCCCTGCTCCCTCTCGGTGCACTCCATTCCCCGGGGATATAAACTAACCGGCGTTGTAACACTCTCTTATCAAGAAGTTTGCGACCGCTGTTTAGAACCATACACCAGCGTACAGGAAATTCCCTTTACTCTCCTTCTGGTGGATAAACAGGAATTTCTTGAGGGAGACAACCCGGAAATGATCTGGTTCCCGGAATCCGAGCAAATGGTGGATATTGGACCTTATTTCCATGAACTCGTTTACTTAGAGGAACCCCTCAAAAGGTTATGTGACGAGGGTTGTAAAGGGTTATGCAGCTACTGTGGCACTAATTTGAATATTGCCACCTGTCAGTGCGATGTTAGAGTCACTGAAACCGATTCCCCTTGGGATTCCTTAAAAATGATCTTTTCCCAGGGAGCGTGATTACCAACAAGATTTAGGAGAGAAAATGGCATTACCAAAAAAAAGGCAGTCTAAAGCTCGTAGTCGTAAACGACGTACCCATTACGTAGCTGGGAAAGTTGCCGTTATGACATGTCCCCAATGCAATCAACCCAAGATGCCCCACCGCGCATGCCCTAACTGCGGTTATTACCGCGGCCGGCCCGTAATCTCCGCTACGGAGTAACCTAACCTTAATGAAAATAGCTTTGGATGTCATGGGGGGTGATTTCGCCCCCCAGGCGACCATTCAAGGTGCCCTCCAAGCCCTACAACAAGCGGACTCCCAGTTTGAAATCGTCCTGGTGGGACCCGAAGACCGTATCCGCGCTGAACTGGGGCGGAGCATGCCTCCCAAGGTTCACCTACACCTAGCCAACGAGATTGTTACCATGGATGACCGAGGTTCAAAAGTCCTGAAAACGAAACCAGACTCGTCACTGGTACAGGGAATTCAATTAGTGAAAAAAGGGCAGGTAGACGGGTTTATCAGTGCCGGGAATACGGGTGCCATTATGGCTACGTCGCTCCTTTTGTTAGGTCGGATCAAAGGCGTGCGTCGCCCAGCGTTAGGCGTTTATATTCCCACCCAAAAAGGGGGGAAAATATTATGCGACGTGGGCGCTAATCCCGAAGCAAAACCCCATCACCTCCTGCAATTTGCCATCATGGCGGTCCATTACTTAAAACATGTAGAGGGAATAGAAAATCCCCTGGTGGGCCTGATCAACATTGGTATAGAGTCGAATAAAGGCAGCGAACTCTATGTGGAAAGTTATCGACTGTTAAAAACGGGACTTCCCAACTTCATCGGTAATGTGGAAGGGCGTCATATTTTTACCACCGAGGCCCACGTGTTGGTGTGTGATGGTTTTGTGGGTAATACCCTATTAAAATTCGCTGAAGGGTGGATTTCTACCTTTGGGACCTTGATCAAAGAAAGCTTGCGCGAGAGACTTTCCTATCAACTTGGGGCGCTCCTGCTTAAACCGGTTTTCGAATCCATAAAAAAACAATACGATTATGAAGAACACGGAGGCACCCCGCTGTTGGGTATAAACGGCGTCTGCATCATCTCCCATGGCAGTTCCAGCGCCAAAGCCATAAAAAATTCCCTGTTGGTGGCCAAAAAATGCATCAAAGAAAACCTTATCGAAGACATCCGTAAGGGTGTCACCCAATTCACATCAGAAGCATGAAAGCAACGATTACCGCTACGGGACGTTATCTTCCCGACCGCATTCTCACGAACTCAGATTTAGAAAAAATCGTTGAGACATCGGATGAATGGATCCGGACGCGTACCGGCATTTCGGAAAGAAGGGTTGTCGCCAAGGGGCAAGCTTCCTCAGACATGGCCACGCACGTGGCCCGACAACTATTACAACGGTCACAAACCCATCCCGAAGCCATTGACACCATCATCGTGGCGACGGTCACACCCGACATGTTTTTCCCTTCCACAGCGGCTCTGGTTCAAGCTAATATTGGCGCGCAAAACGCCTGGGGCTTTGATCTCTCGGGGGCCTGCACAGGTTTTCTATACGCACTTGACACTGGTACCCGCTTTGTTGAATCCGGTCGCTACCAGAAAGTTATGGTGATTGGCGTAGACACCATGAGTGCCATTGTGGATTATACGGACCGCAATACCTGTGTCCTTTTCGGCGACGGCGCGGGGGGCGTACTCTTAGAACCCAGTGACGGTGAAGCGGGGATTATCGATTCTCTCCTCCATCTCGACGGCACCGGTGGCGACTACCTGTTTATGCGCGGCGGGGGTAGTCTCCACCCTGCCTCTCACGAAACAGTAGACCAGCGCATGCATTTTATTTATCAGGACGGTAGAACGGTGTACAAATTCGCCGTAAAAGGCATGGCCAACGTCAGCGCTGAAATCCTGGAACGCAACGGTTTCACAGGCCAGGACGTAAAATTGTTTATCCCTCACCAGGCCAACAAACGAATTATTGAAGCCACCGCCAAACGGTGCCAATTCACCGATGACCAAATGCTCATTAACATCGACAAATACGGCAACACCACTGCGGCCACCATCCCCATTGGCATGGACGAGGCCCTGGAAAATAAGCGCCTAAAAAAAGGTGACTTGTTATTATTAGCTGCTTTCGGTGCCGGTTTTTCCTGGGGAAGTATCCTGATCCGTTGGGGGGAATGTTCATGAAAACAGCCTATCTTTTCCCCGGCCAGGGATCCCAAGTTGTGGGGATGGGTCAAGACCTCTACCAAGAAACCGATTTAGGATATAAATATTACCACCGGGCAAACAAGATATTGCAAACGGACATTCAAACGATCTCTTTTCAAGGGCCAGCAGAAATTTTACGGCAGACGCAACACACCCAACCGGCCCTATTTACCGTTAGCGTTATCTTGGGACAATTATTACAGGAACAAAACCAGGAACCCCACTGCGTTGCTGGCCACAGTCTCGGCGAGTACTCCGCCCTCACGGTAGCAGGAGCTTTTGATTTCGCCACGGGTTTGGATTTAGTGAATACCCGCGCCCGGGGCATGCAGGCTGCTGGGCAAACAAATCCCGGAACCATGGCCGCTATTATCGGATTAGATGATGATGTGGTCCAAACTCTCACTGAAGAGATAGAAGGGATCGTTACGGCGGCCAACTTTAATGCTCCCGGTCAAGTGGTTATCTCTGGGGAAGTCCCGGCCGTTCAAGAGGTTATGACCAGGGCCCAAGCACGAGGCGCCCGGCGGACAATCCAATTAAATGTCAGCGGCGCGTTTCATTCTCCTCTCATGGCTCCTGCTCGAGAAGTCCTTGCAGAGAAATTACAGACCATCGAAATTCACGATACTAGTATCCCCGTATATATCAATGTATCAGCCCAGGCAACAACATCAGCAGATACAATCCGCGAGGGACTGTTAAACCAGTTAGAGCAACCGGTGCTTTGGCAGGCAACGATAACCAATATGATCAATGATGGAGTAGAGGCCTTCGTCGAGGTAGGCCCCGGGCGGGTGCTCCAGGGTTTGACCCGTCGAATTAATCGCTACGTCCATACCCGCGGAATTGACTCTCTGGCTGCTCTAAAGGAATACTGCCGTGTTTGAACTCGCCGGAAAAACGGCCCTGGTCACCGGCGCCTCCCGGGGTATCGGGAAAGCCATCGCCTTAAGGCTCGCCGAAGCCAGCGCTCACGTGGTGTGCATCAGTCGCTCCGAAGTGGCACTGAAACAAACCGTTGCGGAAATTACATCCCGGGACTGGCAAGCAACCGTTGAAGTCTGTGACGTCACTAAACCTGACCTAATTCAAACGCTGGTAAAAACCATTTTGGAGCGTCTGGGGCGCATCGACATCCTGGTGAATAACGCTGGTATTACCAGGGATAACCTGCTCATGCGCATGTCTACTGATGATTGGCAAACGGTTCTGGATGTAAATTTGAATGGTGCCTTTCACACTATTAAAGCTGTTACCCGTCCCATGCTACGGCAACGATTTGGGCGGATTATTAACATCTCCTCAGTGGTGGGACTTACCGGCAATGCCGGGCAGGCCAATTATGCCGCCTCCAAAGCTGGTTTGATGGGCTTAACTAAGGCTACCGCCAAAGAGTTGGCTTCCCGGGGAATAACGGTCAATTGTATCGCCCCTGGTTATATCGAAACTGATATGACCGCCAACTTATCAAAGGAAGTAAAAGAGAATTTACACAAGCAAATCCCTCTTGGCCGGATTGGCCGACCCGACGACGTGGGAACCTTAGTAGTCTTCCTGGCGTCGGAAGAGGCAGGGTATATCACCGGGCAGACGATCGCCGTTGACGGTGGTATGACGATGCAATAACGAACAAGGAGGTCTTTCATGTCCACATTCGACAAAGTCAAAGAAGTCATCATCGACAAATTGGGTGTCGAGGAGGAAAAAATCACTCCCGAAGCATCCTTTGTAGATGATTTGGGTGCCGATTCTCTGGATACAGTGGAGTTAATCATGCAATTTGAAGAGGAATTCGGGATTGAAATTCCCGACGAGGATGCGGAAAAAATCACCACCGTTGGTGCAGCCATAGAATATATCGACAGTAAGTAAGACCCAATGAATCGAAGAGTGGTCATTACGGGTTTAGGTGTTCTGGCACCTAACGGCAACAGCGTCTCCGAGTACTGGAAAGCGCTCCTTGCCGGGCAAAGCGGGATTAACCAGATCACTTATTTTGACACGACCGACTTTCCCGTGCAGATTGCCGGGGAGCTGAAAGGGTTTGATCCTATGGATCATTTCGATCGCCGGGAAGCACGGAAACTGGACCCTTTTTCTATCTTCGCCCTGGTGGCCGCAAAAGAAGCCCTGCAACAGGCCGGTTTGGACAAAGATGATCACAACCCCGATCGGATCGGCGTCATGTTAGGATCGGGTGTTGGTGGGATTCAAACCTTGGAACAGCAACACCGGATCTTAATAAAGCGGGGTCCCAGAAGAATCTCCCCCTACTTTGTCCCTATGATGATCATCAACATCGCCGCCGGTCAGGTAGCCATGCACTGGAATTTCCGTGGACCAAATCAAACGGTCAGCTCAGCCTGCGCTTCAGCAACGGATGCCATCGGAATCGCCTTCCGAATGATTCAAGCAGGAACTGCGGATGTCATGGTTGCCGGGGGAACGGAAGCTTGCATCGCTCCCCTTCCAATCGCCGGTTTTGCCAACATGAAGGCCCTCTCCACTCGGAATGAGGATCCTCAGGGCGCCAGTCGTCCATTTGATAAGGACCGGGATGGCTTCGTGATGGGCGAAGGAGCCGGAGTTCTCATCCTGGAATCCCAAGCACACGCTCTACAGCGGGGTGCTGTTATCATGGCCGAAGTCGCCGGATATGGAGCAACGAACGATGCCTTCCACATCACTCAACCAGCTCCCGGAGGCGCCGGAGCCGTCAAGGCCATGCAAGCAGCCATCCAGGATGCAAATCTCGACCCGCAAGATATCCAGTACATTAACGCCCACGGCACTTCCACACCGTACAATGATAAAAACGAAACCATGGCTATTAAAGAAGTCTTCGGCCAGCACGCATACAACCTAAAAGTGAGTTCCACAAAATCGATGACTGGTCATTTGTTAGGAGCCAGTGGAGCCGTGGAAGCCATTGCATCGGTAATGGCCATCAAGGAAGATATGGTACCGCCAACCATTAATTATACCACCCCGGACTCTGAGTGTAACCTGGACTACGTCCCCAATGAGGCTCAACCCCTTTCCGTAGAGGCCGCCCTCTCAAACACCTTTGGATTTGGGGGACATAACGCAGTTATCTGTATCCGTCGCTGGATTGAATAGGGTGTCCCTTTTTAGTTATTTTTTCCGGCGCTCCGCACCACAACCTTACGAAACCCTACAAAACCAAATAAACTACCGCTTTCGCCATCCGGAGTACCTAATACAGGCATTTCGGCACCGTTCAGTAGATACGCGACCGCGGCAGAATTACGAACGCCTGGAGTTCTTAGGTGACGCTGTAGTGGATATTATTATAAGCCGGGAATTAATGGCGGAATTCCCCGAGGGCGATGAAGGGCTGTTGACCCAAAAACGCTCCGCCCTGGTACAAAAGTCCTTCTTGGGAACAATGGGCAAAATACTCAATTTACTGGACTATTTAGAAATTGAACCCACGGTGAATTTGCAGAACGAAAAGGTAGCGAATAAACAATATGCAAACCTGTTTGAAGCCTTGGTGGGCGCTCTTTTTTTAGACGGGGGTTTAAAACCAGCCCGTCGACTCGTCTTAGAAACGGTCTGGCGGAACCGTTACAACGCCTGGGAAAGTGTGAATTATAAAGGTCAACTCATCGAATATTGCCACGCTCACCAAATTGGTAACCCTAAATTTCAAATTACCGATGTCTCCGGACCCGATCACCAGAAGCTCTTTGAAGTTCACGTTCGTATTGGTTCAAAGACCTTTCCCACCGGGATTGGGTTTGATAAAAAATCAGCCGAACAAGCGGCAGCACAACAGGCGTTGGATGCTTTAGAAAAGAGCGCTACTTAAGATTTTAATTCCTTCAAGCGATCCCGGATACGGGCGGCCACTTCGTACTTCTCCTCCTCAATAGCTTTTTGTAACCGTTTCTCTAAAAGTTGACGACTGGTCACCTGCGACTTTTCTACTTCTACCTTGATATCTTCCTCTTCCCCTTCGATAATGGCCGCTTCTTCCAGAACCTTATCGGCTACTAAGATGGGGGCCGAAAGCCGCAACGCTACCGCCAGGGCATCACTAGGGCGGGAATCTATGGAACGCTTACCGATCGTCTTCCCCCGTAGTTCCATCCGGGCATAAAAAACACCCTCCCGCAACTCGGTGATTTTAACCGCCGTCAGTTTACTGCCAATTTCACGGATGATGTTGCCAATGAGATCGTGGGTTAAAGGACGGAGCGTTTCCATAAACTCTAACGAAATGGCAATGGCCTGAGCTTCGAAGGCCCCTACAATGACCGGGAGTTTGCGTGGACCATTGATTTCTTTAAGGACCACCGCATAACTACGACTGGGAGGATGGAAAGAAATCTTGTTTACTTTTACCGGAATCATCATGGAGTCCACCTGCGCTAAATATAGGTTAAGTAGAAACGTCAAACAATCATTTTCACAGTGGGATTTTCGCCAATTCTGCTTTCAATCGTGAAATCCTATCTACCGGTGTGGGATCGGTGCCATGCAAACGCGCACACCAATAACTAACCCAGTCTCCAAAGTGAATTAAGTGTAAATAACGTTCCAGCTGCGATGATCCATCTACTTGAATGACTTCTTGTGCAAGACCCAGGGGTTCCAGGAGTTGACGAGTAATCCGTTGCCGGTGTTGAACGCGCTTCTGGTCGGCCTTATCTCGAATCCACAGGACACTTAAATACTGGAAAAAGTCCTCATTATTCTTCCAGCCGACGATTTCATTATGGTTCATCTCCGGAAGATCATTGTGGTAGGCCAGCATTTTAGCATTCTCGCAAAACTGACCCTTCCAGCGCAACGCAATCACGGAAGTCGCTTCCGTCTCGCCGTAAAGAATAGGAATGGTGCGGTAAATCTTACGAGCCAAGGCATAAGTCGGATTATCTACCCTTTCCAACGTGTAGGAATCCCGTATATTCCGGAGACGTTCCACAGCCGCTGATAATTTGTCTTGAAAGTGCATTTCTAATAGACCACCTTTTTTCAGCAAATAAAGCATGGGAACAAAAGAAAAACCCAGTGCGGCACGCGGTTGTAAGCCCCCCGGGATCGTAACGACATCATAGCTGTTCCTCCGCAACCGGGAGGTTAATTCCCCACCGGTGGATATCCCACAGATCTGAGCCTGTCGCTCCCGGGCCTGTTGAAAAACACTCAGCGTCTCTTCAGTGTTACCGGAATAGGAGGAACAAATCACTAAGGTACTAGCGTCGACCCATACCGGTAGCTGGTAATTCCGAACGACCAGTATCGGAATGGGCATTTCATCCAGGATAAGCACTCGACAAAGATCACCGCCAATAGCCGATCCTCCCATACCAGCGATAATAACCGCAGCTACGTTGCCGTAAGCCTGTTTTAAGGAAATCCGTTCCCCGATGGACATGGCTTGGGCGATGTGGTTAGGAAAGTCATAAATGGCTTTAAGCATGTTTTGGGGATCTTGAGAAGATGAGGTCATGTTAGGCATTTCTCCTGGCTACCATGTTAGTAAACTGTTTAATTAAATCACGGCCTGGTGGGGGGAATACTTCCAGGTCACGATCCACTAAAGTAAAATAGTTATCGGCAAGATCCACCACCTGGCGGTAGACCCCGATCTCGGTAAAATAATCCTTCAACACTAAGAGTTGCTCTTCAATGGGTTTCGAAACTGAATCCGATAATACCTTCTGCCAGCGCATGGGAGACGCCCGGCGGGCTAAAATCGTAAGTGCCGTCTGCTTCCCCGCGATTATATCACTGCCCTGGCTCTTCCCCAACGTTTGGGAATCCCCATAGATTTCCAAAAGATCGTCTTGGATTTGAAAAGCAATGCCTAGATGAATGCCAAAAGAATAGAGACGTTGTAAGATGGAATCCTCCTGGTCCCCTAAGATCCCACCCAACTGGGCACATAAAGCTAACAAGGCACCGGTCTTTTTCTCGATCATAGTCAAATACTGATCCATGTTGACGGTATAATTAGCTTCAAATTCCTTGTCGTAAGCCTGCCCTTCGCATACCATCAAGGCCGCCTTATTAAAAGCGCAGATAGCTGGAAGGGTATTGGTCTTCACCCGACAGATAAACTCCTGGGCCCAGGCAAAGAGACCATCTCCCGTTAAAACGGCTGTAGAA
Organism: uncultured bacterium; assembly: GCA_964628055.1. Classification (GTDB taxonomy): domain Bacteria; phylum Fidelibacterota; class Marinisomatia; order Marinisomatales; family TCS56; genus CAZBEL01. The sequence continues at coordinate 154,276 of CAZVNL010000001.1, forward strand.
TCATCCCATTGGCAATAAACGGTTGGTTTATTGTGACGGCGTTCATCCCGATCCATAATATCGTCGTGGACCAGGGTAAAATTATGTAGCAACTCCACCGCCAGGGCAGCGGATAGAACCTCTTCCTCGTCGGCCCTAAACGCCTGGCTGCTGAGATAAACCAAAATGGGGCGCAGGCGTTTCCCACTCCCCTGTAGAGCATAGCGAACGGGGGTGTAAAGGTAGTCAGGTTCTTTCGGAAGGGGTAATTGAGCGAGAGCGGTGTTTATTTTTTCCCGAAAGGCGTCAATTTCCCGGAGCGCTAATTCAGTGTCTAACATCAATTCTCAACTGGCCAAAGGATTGTAACTTTTCCAATACGAGGGATTTGATTTCGGTCATCCGTTCAGGCGTAGCCGCTTCGAACCGACAGACAATGACCGGTTGCGTGTTGGAGGCCCTTACCAAACCCCATCCATCACCGAATTTGATCCGAACTCCGTCGATGGTTACGCAATCATAATGTTCAGTAAAATAGGACACTGCTTCCTGGGCAATGCGGAATTTTTCTTCATCAGATTCCGCTTCCAAACGCATTTCAGGTGTGGAGAAGTAACGGGGTAACTCGTTTACCAAAGCGGAGAGAGACTTAGAACCCCGGGATAACATCTGGGCCGCACGGGCAGCCACGTAAACGGCATCGTCGTAACCGAAATAATCGTCGGCGAAAAAAATATGCCCACTCATCTCACCACCCAATTTACAACCCAATTCACCCATTTTCTGTTTAATGAGGGAATGACCAGTTTTATACATCACCGGATTTCCACCAAAATACAGGATTCGATCTTCCAGGGCCTGGGAGCACTTCACATCGAAGAGAATGTCTTCTCCATCGGTAATTACCTCGGGGAGAAAACAGGCCAGCAATTGGTCGGCCCACACGATTGCGCCACGCTCGTCCACAATACCGATACGGTCAGCATCCCCGTCAAAAGCCACACCCATGTCGTAGCCACCAGATTTCACCGTTTCAATTAGATCAGCCAAATTCTCCTTCACCGTAGGGTCAGGATGATGGTTGGGAAAAGTCCCATCCACATCACAATAGAGTTCCGTGAGTTGAACCCCCAATTCCCGAAATATCTTAGGCGCCACCAATCCCCCGGTCGCATTCCCACAATCCATGACGATGCGTAAGGAACGATGCAAATGGACTTTGCTAAGAATCATCTGGATGTAATCGTCCTTTATGCGGTACCTGGTTTCAAACCCTGTTCCCTGCTCAAAGGCGTGTTCCTCAATGATATTACGAATTTCCTGAATGGCCTCGCCATAGACAGCTTTTTTAAAAAGGGATAGTTTAAAACCGTTAAACTCGGGAGGGTTGTGACTGCCGGTGATCTGGACAGCCCCGGCCACGTCTAATTTGTACATGCTATAGTAGTTGACTGGCGTAGGAATAATACCCAGGGTAATCACATCCAACCCGGTGGAAAGAACCCCTTCCTTGAAGGCCTCGATTAACTGGGGAGTCGTGAGACGGACATCCCCGCTCAAGGTGATTTCCCGGCCTCCCTGGCGCAGGACATACGTCCCGAACCCCTGACCTAAGAGATTCACTACATGGGGTGGGAAATCATTCTCAACCTTACCCCGAATGTCGTACTCACGAAAAATATAGGGATTGATATTCACGATGTCACCTCTTAATAGTTGCTAAAATCTAAAAAAGAATTGAGTCTTCCTGGATAGTATTTTCAGCGAATCGACGTAGGGTTGGTTCTAATTATGTCTCCAAATCGCCGATGACTTTACGTAAAAACCCGCCTTGCTCTTGCAGCAGTCGTTGGGCCTCTTCCCGGTCGCACCCCTTTCGTGCCATAACGATGGCCATTTTAACCGAGCCTCCTGACCGTTCCAGGTACTCCCGGGCTTTTTCATAATGTAAGTCCGTTAACTGGGCGATGATTCTGGTGCCCCGATCCACTAGCTTATTGTTCACCACCTGAAGATCTACCATCAGATTGCTGTAGACTTTCCCAATTCGAATCATGGTCGTTGTAGAAATCATGTTCAAAACCATCTTCGTTGCCGTACCTGATTTCATACGTGTGGAACCGGTGATGATTTCCGGACCCACGTCGACGGCCATGAGCACATCCACCTCCACAGGGACCAAGGGTTGAGGGTTACAAATGAGATACGCAGTTCTCGCACCGACGGATCGGCCATATTCTAATGCAGCGACGACGTAGGGTGTGGCACTGCTGCTGGCGATACCGATGATCAAATCTCCCGCAGAAACACCTGCCCTCTGTAGGTCCCGAGTGGCATCCTCCGGTTTATCTTCGGCACCTTCAATTGAGCGCACCAGGGCCTCCCGTCCACCGGCGATGATCCCTTGAAACCACTCCCGGGGAGCTGAATAGGTAGGTGGCATTTCGGTGGCATCTAAGACCCCCAAACGACCACTTGTCCCGGCCCCTACATAAAAAATGTGATGCCCCTTCCGCAAGGCTTCCTCGGCTAATTTCACCGCCTGGGAAATGGCCAGTAATACCTTCTCCACCGCGTAAGCAACCGTCTTGTCTTCGCGATTGATGATCTCCAAGATTTCCTCCACGGAACGAGTATCAATACGGTGAGAATGTGGATTCTGCTGCTCAGTTGTGAGGTCCTTCCGCTCTTTAATATTCCGGTGCATGGTAATAATTTACAGTGAATTCCCGTGGAGATATTAGTACTTCTTCTTGTATATTTACCGACCCAGCGATGAAGAACCGCCCACTCAATCCCTCCCCTTGGCATCCGGTCTGGATCCTCCTTATCGCTGGTGTATTTCTGATTTCTAACTGTACCAAGAACCCCCAGATCAAACGAGACCGAAAACTGGAACACAGGTTGGGTGAAATCATAGCACCTTTTCAGGGAGAGGTCGGCGTGTATGTATATCATTTAAAGCAACGCTGGGAAGCAGGAATCAATGAAGACCGATTATTTCCCACCGCGAGCATGATCAAAATTCCCATTCTCCTGAAAATCTTCGAACGTATTGAGCGGGGGGACCTCCGGGAAGATTCCACCTTCTTTTATCACCAAGATACTATCAACTATCCGTGGAAAGGCGCCGATGCTTTAGCTCGGTTTAAAGACGGGGAAGACATTACCCTGGGTAAACTCATCGCTTACATGCTTACCTTCAGTGACAATCATGCCAGTTTATGGTTGCAGAAACTGGCTGGAACAGGAACGGCCATTAATGCCTGGTTGGAAGAACAAGGATTCAACAATACCCGGGTGAATTCCCGGACCCCGGGCCGGGAAAGGGACTACGAACAATACGGTTGGGGTCAAACCACCCCTCGTGAAATGGCCCAATTAATGCAGGTGATTTACGAAGGAAAGGCCATCAGCCCCCGAGCCAGCGAGGAAATGTACCGCTACCTGACTCGTAGTTACTGGGACGGCACGGCCCTGTCACAAATCCCTCCTTACGTCCAAACGGCCTCCAAACAGGGCGCCGTGGACAGTTCACGTTCGGAGGTCGTGCTGGTAAATGCCCCCCATGGCGACTATGTTTTCTGCGTCATAACCAACCACCAACAGGATATTAGTTGGCATCGAGATAACGCTGGCTTTCTCCTAATCCGAGAAATATCAGCCTACCTGTGGCACTATTTTGAACCCACCTCCCAATGGACACCAGCACCAGGAATGGAAATCTATTGGTAATATCCCCTGGTGGCTTTAATGGGAAAAACGATTATTGGACTTTTATCTGTGGAATTGCTAGTCCCCGGTGCGGATTCATTGAAAGCCAAGCGCAAAGTGATAAAGAGTATGAAAGAACGCCTAGGGGCCAGGTTCAATGTGTCCGTGGCCGAAGTCGCCGACCAGGACAAATGGCAACGGTCGAATTTAGCCGTTTGCGCTGTGAGCAATGACCAACATTATTTACAAACACAACTTCAAAAGATCCTTCACTTCTTCGAACACAATCGGCAGTTAGAAATCATCAACAGTACGATAGACTATTACTGAAGTCGGTCTATCGCTTTACTTCGAAGGCAACTTTTCTTTTCGTTTCAAAGCGGAAAAATAACGTCGCGCTTCGGCCATCACTTTAGGAGAAAGTAAAAGCGCCGAGGTCATGGTAGGAATGGCCATAACCGCAAACATACCGTCTAAGAAATTGATTACAATATCAATAGAAACCAAGGCCCCGATAATCAGCGCCAGAATGTAAAAGCGATTGTACGTTTGTTTCCAACGAGTACCAAAAAGGTATCCCGTACATTTACACCCGTAATAAGAATAGCCAATCATCGTGGAGATGCTAAAGGTAATGACGGCAATTAAAAGTAGCAACCGTCCCACGGCTCCTAACTCTGAGGTGAAAGCATTGGTCGTAAGGGTGACCCCGTTGGCCGTGGACCCTTGCCAGGTTCCTGAAATGAGGATAACCAGAGCAGTAACGCTGCACACAATAATGGTGTCTATAAAAGGTCCTAACATGGCCACGAGTCCTTCCCGGACGGCTTCTTTGGTCTTTGCCGCGCCGTGGGCCAGGGCTTCGGTGCCAATTCCAGCCTCGTTGGAAAAGGCTGCCCGTTTAGTCCCCGTGATGAGTACCACTCCCATAGCCCCTCCGGCCCCGGCCTTTCCCGTGAAAGCATCACTGACGACCAACGCCAGCAAGCCCGGGATCTGGGGAAAATTTCGAAGAAGAACAACCAGTCCCGCCAGCATGTACAGTGCCACCATGAAAGGAACCATGCGAGAGGCCACGTATCCAATGCGCTTAATCCCCCCGAAGATAACGCTAGAAACTAGACCCGCCATCACCAATCCCACGATGAGATTCCCCAGATGGGGAGATTGGACGAATAAACCATAAGGCCGAAACACTTCATCACGAAAAATCTGCGTTAACTGGTTGGCTTGGAAAAGGGAAAGGCAGCCAAATAATCCCGCAACGCTGAATACAATTCCCAGGGGACGGAACTTTCTCCCTAACCCGGCCTCGATGAAATACATAGGTCCCCCCTGCACGTCTCCCCGGTCATCCTTCCCCCGGTAGAGAATCGCCAGGGTACAGGTGAAAAATTTCGTAGCCATTCCCACGACGGCGCTAACCCACATCCAGAACAGGGCTCCCGGGCCGCCGGTGTAGATCGCCACGGCCACACCGCTAATATTACCCATTCCCACCGTGCTGGCTAAGGCGCTGGAGAGGGCCTGGAAATGGGTAATGTCCCCCGGGTCGTCGGGATTATCGTACTTACCCCGCAAAATGTTCACTGCATGACCAAAAAAACGAAAAGGAACAAACCGACAATAAATCGTAAAATAGAGTCCACCCCCAATAAGGAGAACTAATAAGGGCGTCCCCCACATGAAATTGGAAAAACCAGACGTTATACGATCAATGACTCCTAAAATATCCATCCTTAGTCCCTGTAATGAAAGTGCGAAAGTGAGTGTTATTGATTTTTAAAATATACGCATTATATTGAAATTCTCTTTCAGAAAAAGTCACTTTATCCTGTGAAACAAATTGACCGTTACCTTTTGAGACAATTCCTCAGCATCCTCGGGATGGCCTTGCTGGGGTTCCTCTGTATCTTTTTAATCGTTGACCTTATCGAAAACTTAGACCAATTCATCGATAACCAGGTGCCCTTTCCTATCGTTGCTCAATATTACTTCTATACCTTACCCTGGTTTGTGAATATCGGTTTGCCAATGGGGTTGCTCATCGCTACGGTCTTCAGTTTTGGTCTAATTGTAAAACGCAATGAATGGACGGCTATGAAAGCTTCTGGAATCAGTTTGTACCGCATTTCCATCCCCTTGATTCTCATGGGGTTCCTTTTTAGTTACCTTTCGTTCGAATTTGACAATTACCTGGTAAGTTGGGGAAACCAAAAACGCTCTGAGATCGAAAAAAAATATTTCAAGAGAAGTTCCCGTCACCGCTACCGATCCGTTTACAAGGATGTTTTCCTTCAGAAGAAAGAGACCACCCACATAGCCATCGGGCGATACAACGTAAATCAAAAGAAGGCGCGGGGTGTGACCATATTGGTCTTCAACCAGGGATTGCTTAGCCAGCGTATTGACGCCAAGTTCATGACCTATATTGATTCCCTCCAGGCCTGGGCTGCCTCCAACTATTCCATCCGCAAATTCGATGCGACCGGCCAGGAAATAGAAGCCAAAATTTCCTCACGGGATTCTTTACTCCAGGTAGATTTTGCTCCCGAGGACATTACTAAACAATCCAAGTTACCGGATGAACTAAGTTACCAAGAACTTACCGAGCGGATTCAGCAATTACGTGAGAACGGGGTGGACACGACCCGGTGGGAAGTCGTTCGTTATTTTAAGGTTTCTTTTGCCTTCACGAATCTTATCGTAGTTTTGTTTGGTATTCCTCTGGTGGTTACGCGGCCCCAGGGAGGGTTGACCTTCGGTGCCGGGATGAGCTTCCTGGTGATCTTCGCCTATTATGCTTTCATCAAATTTGGGCAATCCCTGGGGTTTAAGGAAATATTAGAACCCTTCACCGCCGCATGGATAGGGAACGTAATTTTTATGTCAGGCGGAATACTGCTACTGTTCTTCGCCCGGAAGTGAACTGCTCTCCTCCGGAGGAGGGGTCGTCGGTTGGACTTCCTCAGGTGTCTGAGGTTGAGTTTCTTCCGGAAGTGGTGCTGGGGTAGCCTCGATTGGTTCCTCTTTTTCGGTGGCTTTCCGGCTCTTGAAGCTGGTGATGGTTAGTTGGGCGGAGAGGTTTAACCCCTGCATGGTGTGTATCCAAATCCCGTTCCGGAAGGCAAAACCAAAATCAAAGATTAAAGGTCCTTTATGCACCCCCAGCCCCATGGATAATTCCTTGAAATCGGCCCCACCCCAGGCGAATCCAACCCGCAAAGGAATGCTGGGGAACTTCTGATATTCCAACCCAATGGCCCAACGCCAGCCGGAATGGGCGAATAAACGATCCTCAAACCCGGTCCATAAGTCCGAACTTATTAAAATGTCGTTGGTCTTTTTAGAAATACCCACCCGGAAGATGGCCGGGTAATTCAATTTGAAAATACGGGGCTTCCCGTTTTTCGTAGTATCATACACAACCTGTTCTTCGGTGGAGTTTCGGTAGAATATGTCACCGGATAGGTTCTGAGCGTTAAGGGAGTCAATGCGGTAAATATAGCGGATGGCCATACTATCGTTAAGGACTTTTCCACCCCAGGTAAAATGAAAAAGGTCATCATCTGTGCCGTAGATATTATCGCTCCCGTCTAAAATATCTTTCATTAAACTGGGCTTATTCCAGGTAATAGACCCAAGGGCATTAATGATGGAAAAACCTACACGCCAACCTTTTATTCTCCGGGTGGTAAACCCGACGTCCAATCCGAGACCACTGCCACCAATCCCCTGCCGCAGAAAGTAAACACCATCACCATACACCACTTCGTCACCGGAATACAAAGTTGCTCGGCTGGAATCGGGATCGATCCCTAAATAAAACAATCCCTGGAGATACTTGATGGTCAGCCCCCAGGCAAACTGGTCATAGGGTACCGCAAAAGAGAAACCGTATTCGGTGACACCTAACACTTCGTATCCGAGGGTCATATCCAATTCAGGATGCTTGGCATTCCCCTCCAATAGAAATTGCAATATCCCTAAGGGGAAGCGATAATTACTGAGATAAACCAGGTTAGAAGTAAAAGCCATATTCCCCGAAGCATAATTGATAACGGGCAGTGGAAGATGAAAGTCCTGGAAGAAGGTCAATCCACCGCTGTTCTCGAATTTCTGCAATAATAGGCGTACATCATTGGCCCATAAGGTATCCCCGCTTATGGCATTTAGATTGGCCATGGAGAGGTAGTTTCCCACGAATCCAAAATCAAACCCAACCAATTGCATCATGAAGGGTTTATCTTGTTGAAAGGCTAACAGAGCAGGATTATATCCTACCGCAAAGATACCGTCAGCAATGGTGGTATAAGCCCCAGCCAGGGACACTGCCCGGGGATCACGTTTGGTCTGCCCTTGCAGGAGAACCAGGGAGCCAGCCATTAAAATAACCAGCGACAATCTTTTTAAGTTCACCGTTGGGGTCGTCCTCTTTTTTTGTCACGCAACCAGGTTGAGCCGGAAGATAGGCGACCCGATTGGCGACCGCCACTGGTAAGGGAAAAATACCAACCGCTAATGTCCTCAACATCGGAATTGGAATCTGAAATACGAAGGCGCACACTATCGGGATTCAGTAAAATCGTGTTAATTCCCGAGGTGACAATGGGGGTCCATAAAAATGAGTCCACATTGGTATACTGAGTAACAACCTCGATCCAGTCACCCTCGGCGGGATCAGCCCCTGTGGCGATGTGCAAGTCCACCCTGGAAATTGTTCCGAATGTTTTCCAGCGAATCACGTGTTCTTCACTAACCTTCAGAGTTTCACCCCCATTGGGGTAGAGGATGACAATCTCATCGGGAGAAGTTTCCAGCATACCCGTGCTGCTGATCCGGAAGATCAGGGAAGACCGGATATCGATATAGTCGGTGACGGATAGGTACACTGGCTGCCGGGCGGTCATATCAGCATTCCAGGGAGAACCGTTCAAGTGGAAGCGAGGTGCGGTGTAATGTTCCCCGTAATCGGTAATGAGGAATATCCGATTGGTATCGATGACACTGCTGTAACTGGTGATGCCCGGTTCAGCAACGGCGCCGGGGTAGCCTACCGTTGTCGTATCACCGTAAAGTGAAAGGGGATCCGGTAATAAAACTTTTACTAACGTATCCACGTAGGAGATCACCGTATCAACCACCGCCCCGGCACGGTGCTTGACTAAATAAACAACACCATCAATACAGTCGCTGTAGTCATTCATCACCTGGAAAATGTACAAGTTATTCAATCGTAAGGATCCTACCTGGAGGCTATCCAGGGCCGGGTTCAGAGCCACACAGTTGGTAACTACGTAGAGGCTGTCAGTGGGATCCCAACCCCGTTGGACCACCATGGAATCACGAAACACCCGCAACATCTCCGAGGTGGTGTCCAGGGGGAAAAAGGTATTATTGGAGAGTAGAATCGCGATCTCCCCCCCCACCGGAATATGATTCGTCACCGTGGTGATCAATTCCGCCCGGTAGAGAGAACTGCGAATGGTATTCCGCGTGTCATAGTTCATTTCTTGAAGGGGAGTCTCGTTCACCGAAATGAAGGTCATGGGTTCCATGATCACCTCGAAAGGGGCCACCATGCGGTATTTAAATTTTATGAACCCTTCCGTTGTGATGGTCCCTCTTCCGGTAATACCAGCCTGAGCATTGACGAACAAATTCACCGGGTTGGCCGAAAGAAGATCTACAATGGTTTGCTCGCCAGCACCCGTAAGAACGGAATCGGACGGTAAGGAATCGGTAGGCAAAGCATAATAGTAGGTCTTGGTCCCTTCACGGCTGAGCTGAATCAACGTTTTTGCCGAGTCGTAGTCCGCAATGCCGCTGGTATCGATAGAACTGAGCACTCGCACCCGCACTGTGTCAGCCATTTGGGTTACCCCCACCATCTCGATATCCAGTTGTACTGGCAGACGAATAGTGTTCATTATTTCAAACTCGATGCGAACGTCGCTGAAGGCCATGCCTTCAAATCCCTGGGGCATTCCCTCAATGGTCTGTTGCGAGGAGGGGAAGGTAGTGATGATGAGCGCATCCAACGTCTCAAACTCCAGGGTGTTCACGGAAATGGACATGGACAAAGTTCCCAGATCAGAGCCGTCCAGAGGAATAAATGCCTGACCGGCATGGATAACGGGATTCACATCGATGACCATTTCCGTTAGGGCGCTGTCGGGGCTGATGGGATTGGCAAATTTATAGCCGTCAATATCGAATGTGTTATTCACAACACCAACAGTGGGATTGAGAACCGTGTCGATCTTCACCGAATCCTGACCATCAGCAGAGACAAAATTCCGGAAGTTCATATAAAATCCCAGATCGAAGGGAAAGGTACTCTGAAGATTCAAAACTTTGATTTTATTCTTCAGGAAGGAGTTGGAGACGGTAAAGGTCCCCTGGTAAATCTTCACGCCCGAGGAATCGCCTTCTTCCATAAAACGCAGGGGAGGTAAACTGACCGGCAGAGGTGTTTCGGCGAGTTGAACCACCGCCGTGTCAAAACCGGTTATGGTGAAGCCAATTCGCAAGTTTATTTGCACCGAATCACCGGCGGGAATGGTGACGCTGGCCGCTGTGGTTTGGGCTACTTTTAGGGCCAGAGAGATCCGGATAGCCTCCAACAGAGTGCTGTCCCCCAGGGAAGTAGCAGCAATGTAGGATTCATTCGTCGCTACCGTATTTTGTACATGCCGTGCTAAGGTGTCAGGATTAGATACCGTGCCAGTAGAGAAGTAAATCTTTACGTTGGTAATGTCGGTGGGGAGACCATTGTTCTTCACGGTGGTTTGAAAGGCGCTACTATCACCCGTCACATCAGTCTTGATGATAAAACCTTCTACCGAGGTAACAAAGTCCGGCAGTTGGCTGGCATCTACAGGAAGGGGAACCTCGATGTCCTGCATTTCAGCGGGGATAACAAAGGCGCGGGCGATGGGGTTCCAGATCGTGCTATCTACGACGCGATCACTATTATCCGGGAAGTGGACAATCCCCGTGGTAGTAAGTAAGCTGTCTCCCAAGGGAATAGTGAAATTAAGGGCAGTATCCACCCGCACCGTGGATAGGTCGGTGGATTGTACCGTTTCGGTTATACCAGTATCAACGTTGACCTTAACCGTCAGGTAATTGGGATCAATGGCCCGGGGTGGCAGGGTATCTTCAAAGACCAGTTGCATCCCCTGTTTCCCATGAGGAAATATGAGGCTACTGTCCACCATTTCCCCCAGGCCGTACCGCTGTTGTACCAGGGGGAACTTGATATCCACAAACCAGGTGGGCATTTTGAAATCGGCAGGACTCTGGAAATCACACGCACCAGTGAAGAATAGCATACCCCCCACGGAAAGTACGGTGATCCACTTCCAGAGGTAGGAAATGTCGAGCCTCGGATTATTTTTCTGCATACAAAGGGGACTGAAACGCCGGAAATTGAGGTGATTTAGGCAGCAATTCCAATAAAAATTCCTGCACTATCATAGGAAAACCAGCCCCCTTAACAGTTATAAATCAAAGAATAATAAACGCAAAATAGGGGTTTGAGCTTAATAGCGATAGTGTTTCGACTTGAAGGGTCCTTCCCGCGAAATACCCATATAAGCCTCCTGTGCAGGTGTCAGTTCGGTAAGTTGGACACCTAATTTTTTTAGATGAAGTCGGGCGACCTCTTCGTCCAATTTCTTGGGTAAACGATATACGCCTACCGCGGGTCGTTCTTCGGCCAGGGCAATTTGGGCCAATACCTGGTTGGAGAAGGAAGCCGACATCACAAAACTGGGGTGACCAGTAGCACAACCTAAATTCACCAGACGTCCTTCAGCTAAGATATAAATTTGATGTCCGTCTGGGAACGTATAGCGATCCACCTGGGGTTTGATATTTTCTTTAACGACCCCTTCTGCATGGTTCAGAGCTGCCATCTGGATTTCATTATCGAAGTGACCGATATTGCAGACGATGGCCTGGTCTTTCATTTTGGACATATGCTCGAGAGTGATGATATCTCGATTACCAGTTGCGGTCACATAAATATCGGCGATGGTGAGTGCCTGTTCCAGGGTAACTACATCAAACCCCTCCATCACAGCCTGCAGGGCGCAGATGGGATCCACTTCGGTGATGAGCACCCGAGCCCCAAAACCACGCATGGACTGGCTGCATCCCTTCCCTACATCACCATAACCACATATGACCACCACTTTCCCGGCAATCATCACGTCCATGGCCCGTTTTATCCCGTCGGCCAGGGACTCCCGGTTCCCATAAATGTTGTCAAATTTTGATTTGGTCACGGAATCGTTCACATTATAGGCCGCAACCAAAAGGGTTCCCTCCTGGGAGCGCTGTTCCAAACGGTGGACCCCGGTCGTGGTCTCCTCGGACACCCCGATTAACCGATCCACAACCTTATGCCAGTGATGAGAATCCTGGGCAAGTACTTTCCGCAACAACGTGTCAATGACCAGTTCTTCTCCTGTGGCTTTACTTTCAGGGATATTACCGGTGCGGGCGTAAGTTTCTTCCAATTCATAACCTTGGTGGACTAACAGGGTAGCATCCCCACCGTCATCGACGATTAAGTCCGGCCCTTGCCCACCAGGGAACGTCAACGCCTGGAGGGTACACCACCAATATTCCTCTAAGGATTCCCCCTTCCAGGCAAAGACCGGTGTACCGGATTGGGCAATGGCGGCGGCGGCATGGTCCTGCGTTGAAAAAATGTTGCAACTGGCCCAGCGAACCTCCGCCCCGAGAATTTTCAGTGTCTCAATGAGCACTGCCGTTTCTACTGTCATGTGCAAAGAGCCGGTGATCCGTTTGCCCGTAAGGGGCTTACTTTGACCGTACTTTTCCCTAATGGCTAACAGTCCAGGCATCTCCTTCTCGGCAACGTTAATGGCTCGTTGTCCGGCTTCCGCTAATTGAATATCACGCACTTTATAAGGTAAATCTTCAATTATTATCTGTTTCTTAGCGTTCATTCGGTTTCCGTGACCTTTCTTATTTCGGCTTGCAATGTATCCACCATATCCACCTTTTCCCAAGTAAATGTTTCCTCTTCACGACCGAAGTGTCCATAAGCAGCGGTGAGGCGATAACGGGGAGCTTTTAGCTGCAGGTGGTTAATGATATCCCTGGGTTTCAGGGGGAAAACGTGCCGGGCTATGTTCGTCAGGGTGGCGTCAGACACGGAACCAGTCCCAAAAGTACGCACATAAAACGACATGGGTTCGGCCACTCCAATACTGTAGGAAAGTTGGACTTCACATTTCTCCGCAATCCCGGCGGCGACAATATTCTTAGCGATGTAACGAGCCATGTAAGTACCGGAACGATCTACCTTGGAAGGATCTTTCCCAGAGAAAGCACCCCCTCCATGGGGAGCGTAACCTCCATACGTGTCCACGATGATCTTGCGGCCCGTTAGACCCGTATCTGCCGCTGGTCCCCCCTCCACAAAACGACCGGTTCCATTCACGATAAACGCGTTGTTGTAGGGATACCCGGCCTGTTCCAGAACCGGTTTAATCACATGGTTAATAACTTCCTGTTCTACGAAAGCGTGTTCCGTAGCTTCATCCTGAAAACGATCCAGCATGTCTTCGTGTTGAGTGGCAATGACCACTTTCTCAACGGCAACGGGTTTCTCGTCGTTGTAGACCACTGTCACCTGGGATTTTCCATCAGGCCGTAGCCAGGGGAGGATTTTATCCTTGCGTACGTTAGCCAACCGTTCCGTAAGACGGTGCGCTAATTGGATGGGTAGGGGCATATACTCGGGTGTTTCCCGGCAGGCAAATCCAAACATGAGACCCTGATCACCAGCTCCCTGCTCCCTCCCTTCCGATTCTTCGACCCCCTGGGCAATCTCCTCACTTTGGGAATGGATTCCGGAGATGACCTGCACCTCGTTTGCATCCATGCCACTGGCCATATCATGATAACCAATTTCCTGGAGCGTCTCCTTCACAATCCGTTCCACTTCCACAAATCCCCTTGTCTTCACTTCTCCCGTCACGACCACCAAACCCTTCGTCACCAAAGTTTCGCAAGCGACGTGAGACTCGGGATCCTGACGTAATAAGTCATCGAGCATTGCATCAGAAATGGCATCACAAACTTTATCGGGATGACCTTCGGTGACCGACTCGGAAGTGAATAAATAACGTTCCATTACGACTCCGTTAATGAATTTAAATTATTGGGAAGATAATTTACCTTTATCGGTGAACGCGAATCAATCCAGGAAATGCCCTGGGGAGGTTTTTTGCAAGGATAGTTTCCTGGAAAAGAGAATCTTAACGAACGCCAGGGGGAAATATCCACCGTATGAATAGACGGATCCTGTTAACACCACTGACTACCATCACGGCTGACAATTTTGCCTTCGATTTTCTGGTCAATTAAAATTGAGTCTTTCAAAACGATACTATCTGTAATAATACAATTCTGAATGTCACACTGATTCATGATGGTCACATAAGGACCGATGGTGGAATCCTTCAACTGGCACCCTGGCGCTACATACACGGGTTCGTTGAAAACCACTCCCTGAAAAGCCTCATGGTCAGGTTTCAGCAATTGACGGTTGGTTTCTAAAAAGGTTTCCGGTACTCCCACGTCGTACCACGTATCAATAATCACCGCCCTAAAAGGCTCACCGGCCAAAACCATCAACTCCATTGCATCCGTGACCTGGTATTCCCCTTTGGTGCGCAGGTCTCTTTCCATGAGGTGTTCGATGGCCGCTTTCAGCTTCTTTTGACTGGTAAAATAATATAAACCGGTAATAGCCAAGTTTGAAGGAGGGTTCGCCACCTTTTCGTGAAAACGGACAATTCGATCATTGTCTAATTCCACGATCCCAAAACGTGAAGGATCCTCCACCGCTCCCACAGCGATCTGACTAACCTCCGAATGGATCATAAATGTTAAGTCAATGTGAAAAATGGTGTCCCCTAACTGGACCAAAACCGGAGTGTCCTCTTCCGTCAACCCTTGTAATATGGCGTGTCCCAGACCCATTTTCTCTGCTTGAACAACGAAGTTGAAACGTCCAGTGTAGGATTGCATGTGGTCCACGACCTGTTGCCCCAGGTGTCCGATTACGAAAGTTATTTCTTCGATTCCAGCGGCCAGGATGGGGGGTACAATATGGTCGATTACAGGTTTCCCCGCCACGGGTAACAGGGTCTTTTGATAGTAGTTCGTATGGGGTAACAGGCGTGTTCCCAAACCCGCTACCGGAATCAGGGCTTTCATCTTTTATTAATGGACGTTAAAACGGCACGCGTTTCTTTTTGAGCCTGGTCAATCGGGCAACCATCTTGTCCACAGCGCGATCAATAGACTTGGTCACATTATCGGTAGATTCCTTTACATTCAACTTGCGCTGGGGAATAGAGAGATTCAACTCGGCAATAAATTGAGTTTTTTCATGGTGCAAAATAATCTGACATTGGGTTATTCGGTCATGCACTTTGGTCAACCGCTGAAGTTCTTTTTCGGCGTAGGTCCGGAGGTTCTCCGGAGCTCGAAAATGACGCGCGGTAAATTCAATGACCATGAAACTTCCTTTCTATTTACAGATTTGGGGTCAGCTAAGGATTGGTCCTGCTTTCAAGACCTCATCATCACCGAGGTCGTACTGCTTGTAATTCTCCTGGAACTTAACCACGAGTTCCCGGGCTCCCTCGTGGTAGGCCTTTTCTTGTTTCCACGCCTTTTGAGGGATGAGAATATTCCCGTCTACCCCCGGGAGTTGGCTGGGTACCATGAAATGGAAGTAGGGGTCCTCTTGCATGGGAACCTTCTCAATACTCCCATCCAGGATAGTATGAATAATCGTACGGGTCAATGGTAAATGAATCCGCTTGGCCCCCGAGCTGGCACTGGCCCCCACCCAACCCGTGTTTACCAGATAAGCCGGGACCCCGTGCCGTTTCATCTTTTCTTGCAATAATTTTGCGTAAGTCAAGGGATGCAACGTGAGAAAGGGTCCCCCGAAACAGGGAGAGAAAGTGGCTACCGGTTCCGTGATCCCCCGTTCTGTACCAGCCACCTTGGCTGTATATCCACTGATGAAATGGTACATGGCCTGATCAGGATTTAACTTGGACACGGGTGGTAAAATCCCATAGGCGTCACAGGCTAAGAAAATGATGGTACGAGGATGACCGGATATACTGGGCTTCCCCTGGGCAAAAAGAGAATTGGGGATATAATCCAGGGGATAGGAAACGCGGGTATTCTCTGTCTTGGAACTGTCCGTGTAATCCACTTTGCGAGTCCATTCATCGAAAACGACATTTTCCAGCAAAGCCCCGTGACGGATGGCATTGTAAATGTCCGGTTCATGTTCGGGATTCAAGTCGATTACCTTGGCGTAACAGCCTCCCTCGAAGTTGAAAATTCCGTTCTCCGACCAGCCATGTTCGTCATCACCGATCAGGGGCCGGTGGGGGTCGGTGGAAAGGGTGGTTTTTCCCGTCCCACTTAAACCAAAAAAGAGGGCCGGATTCTTTCCCTTGCTATCCACATTGGCCGAACAGTGCATCGAAAGAACACCTTTCAAGGGGAGGTAGTAATTCAGGACGGAAAAGATACCCTTCTTCATTTCTCCGCCATATTCCGTACCGCCAATAATGGCTACTTTCTTCCCTAGATGAAAAATGATGAATGTCTCCGAGAACATTCCATATTTGACAAACTTTTCATTGTAGACATCAGAGGCGTTGATGATCGTAAAATCGGGTTCCAATCCCTCCAATTCCTCCGGTTGCGGTCGGATGAACATGTTATAGGCGAAATGGGCTTGCCAGGCCTTCTTGGCAATCATACGGATGGCAAGACGATAGTCGGGGTCAGCCCCGGCAAACCCATCAAAGATGTAGGTATTGGAGTCATCCGCCCGATTGTAGTAATGAACAACCTTATTATATAAGTCATCGAATATTTCCTCACTGACGGGCTGGTTCACCGGTCCCCACCAAATGTTTTCCACTGAGGAGGGCTCCTTTACAAAATACTTATCTTTGGGTGAGCGACCTGTATAGCGACCTGTATCTACGATCACGGCTCCCCGGCGACCCAGTTTTGCCTGTTTGTGTAAAATGGAATCCTCGATGAGACTCTCCACGGGTAAATTCCGTAAAATGCGGTGTACATGCGCCAATCCTAACTTGTCTAAGCCAAGTTCTCGGTTAATACTGGCCATGGAAACCTCCTATTTTGATCCGTGAGGATGAGCTTGTCGATAGATTTGCTTCATTTTTTCCGGTTGGATATGGGTATAGATTTGGGTGGAAGAGAGACTGCTGTGTCCCAAGAATTCCTTCACGGCGCGAATATCAGCCCCGCGATCCAACAAGTGACTGGCAAAGGAGTGCCGTAAAACGTGGGGTCCATAAGAGCGATCAGTGGCTAACTTTTTAAAATAGTTACTTATATGTCTTTGAATCGTGCGGGGTGCGATCCGCTGACCCTTCCGATTAGTAAACAAAGGACTGTTTGCTGTGGCTTGAACTGCCGTTTTCCCCCTTTTTTTCAGGTAATAATCCATGGCTAATTTGGTACGTTCACCAAAGGGAATCAACCTCTCTTTGTTTCCTTTTCCATGAACCTTCACCACCTGCTGGTTCCAATCCACATCCCCGATATTGAGATTGACCAGCTCCCCTAACCTCATACCCGTGCTGTAGAATAGTTCCATTACTGCGCGATCCAAACGACCGTTAAAGGTGGCTTGATCAGCTGCGGACAGCAATTCTTCCACCGCGGTTTCATCGAGAAAATCCGGTAATGACTTGGGTATCTTTGGGGTACGAATATGAATGGTAGGATTATCCTGTCGTTGGCCGGTACGTAACAGGAACTTGCACCAGGATTTCAAGGTTGCCAGGCGTCGGGCAACCGTCCGTGCCGACAGGCCAGCTTCATATTCCTTTCCTAAAAAATGGCGTACTGTTTGACGATCAATACGGGATAATACTTCGAATGACTCGGGATCATATTGCTCCAGAAAAGTGCGGAATCGCTGAAGGTCATGGCGATAGGCTTTGGTTGTATGCGGGGAAAACCCCCGTTCTTCCTGAATATAGCGCAAGAAATCATCTATGGTACGATCGAGGCTATTCATCGAGTGTCGCCAGTGTTTGAATTACTTGCTGCATATCCTGGGCGATGGGAACCGTAAAGGTCATGGATTTTTTCTCCACGGGGTGGTAAAACCGAAGCTGGTAGGCATGTAATGCCTGGCGCTGAAGGATATCCATTAAACCGTTCAATTTCCGTGAGATATGGGGCAAGAAACCTTTGCATCGAGAGGAACCACCCCCATACTTCTCATCTCCGAAGAGGGGGTGATCTGCGTAAGCACAATGCACCCGGATTTGGTGCGTGCGCCCGGTTCGAGGAAAGAAATGGACCACGCTTAAATACTGACCTTCCTGCTGAATTTCGTACCCGGTTTTTGCTGAACGTCCAGAAGAGACCACTTCATACCGGGTGGGATCCCCACGGCAGCGGCCAAGGGGAGCTTCGATGTTTCCGCTCCGTTCCGGCCACTGACCCCAGGTAATGCCCACATAGGTTTTTTCAACGACGCGCTGGGCGAATTGTTCACTTAATTGGTGATGTGTCTGGTTATTCTTTGCCACCAATAATACCCCGGAAGTATTCTGATCTAACCGGTGAACAATCCCCGGCCGCAAGGGACCGTTAATATCGGAGAGCTCTCGGAAATAGTACACCAGTCCATTCACCAACGTGCCGTGAGGGTTTCCTTTGCCTGGATGAACCGGTAAACCGGCAGGTTTATTTAATACAATGAGGACTTCATCCTCGTAAAGGATATGAAGGGGGATGGGTTGTGGGATTATATGGTCTGGTTCAGGAAGTATTGCGGGAGGTTCAAACGCCACCACTTCATCACCCTGGAGTCGATAACTGGCCTTTTGCTGATGGCCATTAACCATAACCAACCCCTGCGCAATGGCCCGCTGAATCTGCGTTCTCGAATAATCCGGGAGATGGTGATCTAAAAACCGATCAAGGCGATCCGCTTCCTGGGGTTGGACGCGTATCTTTTGTACCTTCAAGAAGGAGTAGTAATGTGTTCCTTAGAATCCCGAAAAAAGGAGTAGTAGAGGAAAAGTCCTATTCCCACCGTTACCGCGGAATCGGCAATATTAAAGATATACCAGTGATAGCTTCCGATCATGAAATCGAGGAAATCTACTACTTTCCCGTACAGCACTCGGTCCACTAAATTTCCCATGGCGCCGGCCAAAATCACTGCCAGGGAAAGGCGCAATAGAAAAGCTTTACTCCTGGACTGCCAGAGATACCAGATCAATAAACCCGTCAGAAAGAGCGCAATAATGGTGAAGAAATAGCCCCCCCCGGGGATATTCATCCCAAACGCAATCCCATCATTGGTGACGTAGGTCAGGTGAAAGAAGTTTTTAATGACCGGAACAGATTGGTACAGTTCAAGGGAGTTGCGAGTCAGCGCCTTGGTAACCTGATCTAGGATTACAATGGCGACACTCACGAGTAGTACGCTCATAAAAGATTCAGCTTTTCTTTATTCTTACATTCCACACATTTGGTTGTGTTAGGAACTTCAATCATTCGTTCTTCGGGTATCAATTCCCCGCAAATGATACAGACCCCAAAGTTGCCGGAATCAATTCTTTCTAAAGCCAGGGTTAAATTTTTATAGTAGTCACTCTCCCGGTTCATGAGAATGTAATTCTTTTCCTGTTCAAAAGAGTCAGTTCCAGCATCAGCCATGTGTAGACTGTAAACAGCATCCTGGGATAGTCCCGCTTTCACATTCTTAGTTGTTAATAGACCATTTTTAAGATCACCCATGTCCTGGGCAATTTCTTCCATGCGGCCTACAATGGTCTTTCTGAACATTTCCAGCTTAGCTTTCGAATATTTTCTTGCCATCATCATTTCCTTTCAAAGTTTTACTCGTTCAATACTAAACGTTAATTTTTCGTTACGCACGGTAAAGGATACCGTATAATCACCCTGGTCCATGTTTTCATCCATTTGAACGGTTAAGGTTTCATTGAAAAAGTAATCTTTGAATTCCTGGAGTGCACGGGCGATCTCCCCTCTAATCTGTCCATGAATTTTTATCCGGTCTTCAACGGCGAAATTAGCATTTTTTCGCATAATTTGCACGTGACGAATGATATCCCGCACAATTCCCTCACGAACTAGACTAGGCGTCAATTCGGTGGTCAATCCTACGGTAATTTTGCCATCCGTGGCAGAGGTATATCCCTCGATGGGTTCGGGCTCTACAAGGATATCTTCAGTAGTGAGTGTCAACCGCTTTGTCCCAATGGTCAACGGCCACTTCCCCTCGCTTTGGAGGGTTTTTAATAGTACGCGCGGATCGATTTGGCTCAGATGTTCCCTGATTTTAGGCAGGTCCTCTTTAAATTTTTTCCCCAGTACCGGTAAATTGGGATTCAGCCGCGACCGTAAAACCTTTTCCGGGTCGTCGATACATTTCAGAACCTTCACATTCAATTCATCCAGTACTACCTCCTGATGTTCCATCACGAACTGGGCCAAATCGTCATCGTCAAGATATAGGTACATGGTTGCCAGGGGCTGACGAACCTTCAGGTTACCTTTATTCCGTGCAGAGCGACCCAATTCCACGACTTTCCGAAGCGTATCAACACGATCCATAAGATGCGCATCGATGACGCTTTCATCAGCAACGGGAAAGTCATTCAGGTGGACGCTTTCGGGAAGATCGACCCCGGCGTTTAAACCTATATTTTGGTAAATCGATTCCGTTACAAAAGGAAAGACAGGGGCTAACAATTTGGTCGTAGTCATTAAAACCTGATACAAGGTATCGTAGGCGGCCCGTTTGTCACAATCATCTGCCGCTTTCCAGAAGCGCCGGCGGTTTCGACGAATATACCAGTTGGAAAGGTCGTCTAAAAATCGTTCCCACTCGCGCATGAAACGATATACCCGATAATTCTCGTAATGCTCTCGGGCGTTCTTTACCAGCAGGTTCAATTTGGAAAGAATCCACCGGTCAAGGAGCGTGCGGTCGCCCGGGTCCGGTGACAAGGTGGGTTCATACCCATCCACGGCGGCGTACGTGGCAAAAAAGGAATACACATTCCAAAAGGTAATGAATTTTTTCCGTACTTCCCCCGCTGGACCGTACCCAAACAAGAGATTATGTTCAATATTCTGGCTGGCGTAAATCCAGCGCATAACGTCCACCCCCATTTTTTCCGCTGCCTCATCGAACCAGATGGCGTTACCCCACGACTTGTGCATGTCCCGGCCAGTTTCGTCCTTTACCAATGCATGCCCTAAGAGGGTTTTAAAAGGCGCTTGCCCTTCCATGAAGGCGGACATAGCCAGGAGAGAATAAAACCAGTTACGGAATTGTCCGGGAAAAGACTCAGTTACAAAATCACCTGGGAACCAGTTTTTCCAGTAGTCTCGGTCCGTGTTGTACTTCAACGTGGAATAAGGAACGATACCAGCATCCAACCAGGGATTGCCCACATCGGGAACCCGTGTACCGATGAGCCCTGTCTGGGGGTGACGAATCTTTACCTCATCGATCCAGGGTCGGTGGGGGCTATGGCCTTCAAAGGTCTCCCACCCTTCCACCGCCAAAGCTTGCAATTCTTCTTTGGAGCCCACTACGTAAAAAGACTCATCCTCAAATATCCAGATAGGTAATGCCAGACCCCAGAAGCGTTTCTTGGAAATCATCCAGTCGCCCATGTTGTCCAGCCATTCGTGCTCCCGTTCCCGACCCCATTCCGGTATCCAGCGGATGTCATCCACGATCTTTTTAATCTTGTCCCGCCAGTCCATATTAATGTACCATTCTTCCACGATGCGGAAAACCAACTCATCGCCTGAACGCCAGCAATGGGGATAGATGTGGGGATAATCCTCCACGTGAACCAATAAATCTCGTTCCTTGAGGTCCTGGATGATAGCCTTGGCGGTTTGGGGATCGGTGGCACTTTTCCCTTGCAACCAACCGAATTGATCAATGAAGCAGGCCTCTTCATCTAAAGGTGCCAGGTTCACCAGCCCCAGTCGCTTCCCAATCTCATGGTCTACATCACCGCATCCAGAAGCAATGTGTACAATGCCCGTTCCTTCTCCGGCCACCACAATATCGTTCCCGATGGAATCCTTCCCACCATCAATGACCTGATGGCCGCTAATGGCCGTAATCCCTTGAGCCTGGAGGTCCCGGTCAATTAAAGGATAGCCTCCGGGAATATGTTGAGCAGGTAAATGATCGTAGGGACCATCGTAAGCCCACCCTACCAAGTCTGCGCCCGGGAGGGTTCCTTCCACGGTATACCCACCGTGTTCTTTAAAGATTTGGTCGATGGTCTTGAGCTTGGGAACGCCCTTAATCCACTGTTTTCGCTCCCGAAACTGTTTTTCCAGACGGGGATAGTGCAAATTGTCGGCGGCGAAATAGTAGAGTGAGCCATCCGGGGTTCGTAACTTCACGTACTCCAGATTCACGTTGACCGCTGCTGCCACGTTGGAGGTCAGTGTCCAGGGGGTGGTAGTCCAAATCAAAAGATACTCTTTATCACGAGCCCGCAGGGGAAAGCGGACAAATACTGCTTTATGAGCAACCAATTTACGCCCTTCAATGATCTCCATCTGGGAATAAGACGTCCCCGAACGCCCGGACCACGGGACTACATCGGTTCCCCGGTATATCTTACCAGCGTCGTATAACTTTTTTAAGAAACTCCAGATGGTATAATTATTCTCATCGGACATGGTATAATAGGAATTATCCCAATCCATCCAGTACCCTAAGCGCTTGGATTGTTCCGTCTGGATAGCCGAATATTTTACAACCCGTTCTTTACAAAGGTTGACAAATTTCTCAATCCCAAAGGCTTCTATGTCCCGTTTAGAAGTAAAATTGAGTTCCTTTTCCACTTCCACTTCCACCCAGAGACCCTGGCAGTCGAAACCATTTTGATACCTTAATTCGTGACCCGTCATGGCCTTGTAGCGTTGAAAGATATCTTTCAGCGTTCGACCCCAGGCGTGGTGTACTCCCATGGGGTTATTAGCCGTGATTGGTCCGTCGATAAAAGACCACTTTGGTTTACCCCGATTAGCAGCCACCCGTTTCTGAAAGATCCGGTGATCTTCCCAGAATTTTAGAATGGAATGTTCCTGGGCGATAAAATCAACCTGAGGCGTAACTTTTTTAATCATATTTCCTGGAATTTAGGACTGAAAATTTGATCGTGAATTTAGGAGACAACGTGAGCCTGTTCAAAGGTTTCGCTGAAGGTAATAAACAAAAGTCCCCCCGATCGGGAGGACTTTTAGCGCTATAGAAGTTTCAGTTGGATAGATCTAAAGCATAGAAACGGGATATCTTATCGCGTTTAACCAGGAGTAGGATAGTATTTTCCTTGCTCACAGTTTTAACCAAGGTTTCGAAGTCATCCACATCCTCGATGTCTTCGGTGCCAACTTTGGTGATGATATCTCCCGGTCGGATCCCAGCACGGTAGGCTTCGCTGGTCCGATCCACAGCCACGACCACCACCCCCTTTTGTGTTGGATCCAGGTCAAATTCCTCTGCTAGGGAGCGGCTCATATCGCGAACCTTTAATCCCAAACCGCTTTCATTGTGGGTGTTCGTGGCGGCTAACTGGGGTTTCTCGGGTAACTCTTCCAGTTTCACTCGGAAGGTTTTTTCCTTCCCATTACGGATGACGGTTATGGTATAGCGTTTACCTGGTTCTGAGGAGGAGACCAAATTTTTCAATTGTGCGGGACCTTTCACGGTATGATTGTTAAAGGCAATAATCACATCCCCAGCCTTTAGGCCGACTTCCTCTGCGGGGCTACCGTCCACAACATCACTCACCAGGGCACCGTTGCGAGTATCCAGATCCAGCACACGGGCGTAGGAATCCTCAATTTCCTGGATATACACACCCAACCAGGCTCGTACCACATACCCCTTGGTAATGAGATCCTCCATCACCTTACGGGCCATGTTAGAGGGAATGGCAAATCCCACGCCGCGGTTGGAGCGTTCAAATCCGCCGGTGGCAATGGCAGTATTAATCCCTACCAGTTCTCCCCGTATATTCACCAAGGCACCCCCGCTATTTCCAGGATTGATGGCGGCGTCCGTTTGGATGAAATCCTCATAGTTATTCCCCGAAATAATGTTACTCCGACCCAAAGCGCTTACAATGCCCGCCGTGACACTGTGACTCAAATTAGGCGAGAACGGACTGCCTATGGCCAGGACCCACTCACCAACCCTTAATTGGTCAGAATTCCCGAAAGGCAGCGCGCTCAAATCCTCGGCCTCGATACGTAGAACCGCCACATCGCTCTGGGGATCTGTACCAACAATCTTGGCCTTAAATTCACGCTTGTCGATGAGCTTTACCGTAATCTTGTCCATATTCTGAACTACATGGTTATTCGTCAAAATGTAGCCTTTTTGGGCATCGACAATAACGCCACTACCTAAGGCTTGAGAATGAAATTCTTGCTCACCAAACCCGCGGGGGAAAAACCCCTTAAAAGGAAACTGATCATGAAGATCGTTGATCTTGACGGTCTTATCCGATAGGACGGTCACAACCGCAGGGTTGACCTTCTCCGCCACCCGGGTGAAAACATTACTGAACTGTTGAACAATAGAATTTTGGGCCACAAGCGGTAAAACGGCGACCCAGGAAATGATTAACCAATTCTTACGCATAGGAGTGTTCCTCATGAAAATAGTAGTTTATTGTGCCCTTTTGAATGCAAACCCATTCAAAAAGTTTCCTTGCAAAAATAAGAACCCTATAAATTGAGTACTTCGTGAATGACGAAGTGAAAAGGTGGTGATACCATCAAAATATTGGGTGTTTCCGACCTTCGAGGTTCAACATTCCCTCTTTTTCACTAATACCTGCTTATTCCATTAACCACAAGCCGGAGAGCCCTGGAGTATTGGATCTAAGTAAAACCATTTTCAAAGCGAAATGCTAAAAGACGGATGTTATTCAACAGGAGACGAGAATAGAAATTGGAAATTGGTGTGAGAAAGTCTCTTTCTTTCCCACCCTATATGGCAAAACGAAAAAGCGGGTCTCTCAAACCTAACCACTACTTTAACCTAAACCTTTACCTCAGCCTTGCTATTTTAATTCCAAATTCCTGCGACTTTAAGACT
>CAZVNL010000002.1:0-6410 GCA_964628055.1 uncultured bacterium
TCGCCGCCTTTGAGGACAAGGAACTTCTCGTCGAACTTCTCTTTCAACTCGCGCTGCCACTGGAAAGACAGGTTCGCCGGGCACACGACCAGGATGCGCTCTGCCAGGCCGCGAAGCTGTAGCTCTCGAATGAGAAGCCCGGCCATGATGGTCTTTCCGGCTCCGGCATCGTCGGCCAACAGGAACCGCACCCGCGCCAGCTTCAGGAGATAGTCATATACCGCTTCGAGCTGGTGTGGCAGCGGGTCAACGCGGGAAATTGAGAGCCCGAAATAAGGATCAAATTCATAAGCCATACCGAGTGCATAGGCTTGTAATCCCAAGCGTAGTAAGCGGCCGTCACCGTTGTAATTAAAACTGGTACTAAGAATGTCGAGTCTTTTGATATCGCTGGCTGTCAGAGTGACCTCACGGAAAAGCTCGGTCTGTTTCCCAACAAGTCCAAGAGTGTAAGTTCCATCATCATTATATTTTACCGTTATAACACACATTGGCTCGTTGAAAAATGAACCGGAGAGAACTTGTCCTTCACAAATTGGTTTTGCTCGATCCATCATATTTTTACTTTTTGATGAGATTATTTACGTTAGTTCGGGTAAAGTGTGAACCAAAATATACTGTGCTTTTGTGAAATTTTGTTTGTTTTCAAGCCTAAAACCATGCTTTGCGGGATTGCGAAAAACAGTTAATCGTTCCCGTACATTATTTAGTAAAAATGAATCTTCGTAATAATAATCCTCCGTTCCATAAAATAATGTAAACATTCTGGAGCACGCAATGCAAAGGTATCCACCGGGCGGGGCAAAGCTTTAACCCAACCTCTTCGGTCGTATTTATTCCTTGATAAGGGCCCGTAGCGCCCGTAAATTACCCCGACTAAAAAGGTCGTATTTAACATGCTGAAACTAACGCGTAAAGTGGAATACGCGCTCATCGCCCTGCGGCACATGCAGTCGAAAGAGGCGGGGAGCGTGACCAACACCAAGGAAATCGCCGAGACTTACGGGATTCCCCAGCAACTCCTGGCCAAAACACTCCAACGACTGGCCCGGGATGGCATCATCGAACCGCTCCAGGGTCCCGCCGGGGGCTACCGTATCCAAGCCGACCTTACCAAGATTACCCTGAAAGAATTCTTGGAAACCCTGGAAGGCCCCATCGGCCTCATGGATTGTTATTTCGACACGGATTGCTCCCAACTCTCCGCCTGTAACATCCGGTCGCCCATTCAACAAATTAACGAAAGTTTACGCATCCTCTTTGACAGCATGACCGTCCAGGAGGTCACCACCGTCAACCAACCCAAAGGGTCCCCCCATGCCTGAAATCAAACAGGAAGACATCATCGCTGTTCTCCAGCAGTGTTATGACCCGGAAATTCCCGTGGATCTGTGGAACTTAGGGCTCATTTATGATATCCAACTGGAAAATAAAACTACCGGCTGCCGGGTAACGGTTACCATGACCCTGACCACGCCGGGGTGCGGTCTGGCGAATTACATTGCCCAGGAAGTGGAAAGCAAGTTGGAAGGATTGCCAGACATCCAGGAAGCCCAGGTGAAGCTCACCTTCGATCCCCGTTGGAACCCGGAGATGATGAGCGCTGAAGCACGCCACAAATTAGGGCTGTCCTTTCCCCAGTAACGAGAAATCCATGTCCCCTACCGACCAGACCCTCGAACGATTTACCCACCAGGACTACCAGTACGGGTTTGTCACTGACATTGAACAGGAGCAGATCCCACCGGGGCTCAATGAGGACACCATTCGTTTTCTCTCCCAAAAGAAGGGGGAACCGGACTTCCTTTTGGAATGGCGCCTAAAAGCCTACCGTCACTGGCGGACCATGACGGAACCGCGCTGGGCCAAGGTGCACTATCCGCCCATTGATTACCAGGCCATCAGTTACTATGCAGCACCCAAGAGGAAGGACAGCGGACCGCAGAGTTTGGAGGCGGTGGACCCGGAACTCCTCCGTACCTATCAGAAACTGGGCATTCCCCTGGAGGAACAGAAAATGCTCGCTGGGGTGGCCGTGGATGCCGTCTTCGACAGCGTGTCGGTTGCTACCACCTTCCAGAAAGAATTGGAAAAACAGGGCATCATCTTTTGTTCCTTTTCGGAAGCCGTACATAATCACCCCAAGTTGGTACGGAAGTACTTGGGTAGCGTTGTTCCCTATACCGATAACTATTTCGCCGCCTTGAACTCAGCGGTCTTCAGTGATGGGAGTTTTGTTTACCTTCCTCCCGGCGTGCGCTGCCCCATGGAACTCTCTACTTATTTCCGCATCAACGCCATGAAGACGGGCCAGTTCGAACGCACCCTCATCATCGCCGATGAAGGAAGTTACGTGAGCTACCTGGAAGGGTGTACCGCCCCCATGCGGGATGAGAACCAGCTTCACGCCGCCGTGGTGGAACTGGTTGCCCATAGGAATGCTACCATCAAGTACGCCACGGTTCAGAACTGGTATCCGGGAGATAAACAAGGGGTGGGGGGGATTTACAATTTTGTAACCAAGCGGGGCATTTGCCTGGAAGAGGAATCCAAGATTTCCTGGACCCAGGTGGAGACGGGTTCAGCCATTACCTGGAAATATCCGGGCGTCATTTTGAAAGGGGATCGGTCGGTGGGCGAATTTTACTCCGTGGCCCTCACCAATAATCACCAGCAGGCCGACACGGGAACCAAGATGATTCACATTGGCAAAGCGACCCGGAGTACGATTCTTTCCAAGGGGATTTCTGCCGGACATGGACAGAACACCTACCGGGGGTTGGTAAAGATCATGAAAAATGCTTATCAGGCCCGTAACTACTCCCAGTGTGACTCCATCCTTATCGGTGACCAGTGTGGCGCCCATACTTTCCCGTACATCGACGTACGCAATCCCACCGCGCAAATGGAGCACGAGGCCTCCACCTCCACCATCGGGGAGGACCAGCTCTTTTACTGCAACCAACGGGGCCTGGATACGGAAAATGCCATCTCCATGATCGTGAATGGATTTTGCAAAGAGGTCTTCCGGGAATTACCAATGGAGTTCGCCGTGGAAGCCCAAAAATTGTTAGAGGTGAGTTTAGAAGGGAGCGTGGGGTGAGGGGCACCCCTGGAATGATAGGCAAATTGCAACAATACCCTTATAGGGTGTTTTAACTAAGTAGAAGGTTGGCTATAAACATGTTAGTGATCAAAGACCTCCACGTGAGCATTGAAGGGCATGAAATTTTAAAGGGGATTAACTTGGAGATTAAGGCAGGTGAACTCCATGCCATCATGGGGCGTAACGGCTCCGGCAAGAGCACCCTGGCCCAGGTCATCGCCGGGCGGGAAGCTTATACCGTCACGCGGGGTTCTATTCTCTTTGAAGGTCAGGATTTGACACCCCTACCACCGGAAGAACGGTCACGACGAGGAATATTTCTCTCTTTTCAGTATCCCGTGGTCATCCCCGGTGTGAACAATACCTATTTCCTCAAGGCCGCGTTGAACGCCCAGCACAAAGCCCGGGGAGCGGAGGAATTGGATGCCCTGGACTTCCTGGCGCTGATCAAGGAAAAGATTAAAGCAGTGAACATGGACGAAAGCTATCTGAGCCGGGCCGTGAACGACGGCTTTTCCGGTGGCGAAAAGAAACGTAACGAAATCCTCCAGATGATTACCCTGGAACCCCAATTGGCCATTTTGGATGAAACCGATTCCGGCCTGGATATTGATGCCCTGAAAACCGTGGCTGAAGGCGTGCGCCGTTATCAGCGTGCCGACCGGGCTATTCTCCTCATCACCCATTACCAGCGCATCCTGAAGTATCTGGTACCCGACGTAGTCCATGTCCTCATGGACGGGCGCATCGTGAAATCTGGGGGCAAGGAACTGGCCGACCAGCTAGAGGAAAAGGGATATGCCTGGCTCAACGAGAAAGAGGCTTCTGAAGCATAATTACACATGGTCTCGCTAACTAAAAATCAAACCTTGCCCCCCTGGATACAGCACCACTATGAGGTGTTACGCCAACAGTCTCCTACCGGGGAACCGGAGTTTCTACACACCCTTCGCCGTCAGGCTTTTCACCACTACCAGGAACTGGGATTTCCCACCCCGCGCCTGGAAGCCTGGCGGGAAACCAACCTGGATCCGATCATTAAAACACCGTTCCAGTGGACACCTGATGGACAGCAAGCCACTCCGCAACTGGATTTGAACCCCTTCCAAATCCCCAATGCATTACGCCTCGCTTTTGTGAACGGCCATTATAATTCCTCCCTCACGGCCCATACCTGGCTGGCGCCGGAAGTGGCCCTCCGTTCGCTTAAAGAAACGTTGGTCGAAAATCCGAACTCGCTGGCTGATTATTTAAACCAGGTGACCCTCTCCCAGCAGCACGCCCTGGTGGCTTTGAACACCACTTTTTTCACCGACGGGGCTTTTATTCGCGTCCCCACCGGTTTTAGGTTGGAGCGACCCTTGCACCTCTTTTTCCTCGCGCCGCAAAATGACGAAAAGGTGGTCGTCTATCCCCGGAATATCATTCTGATGGGAGCCGGTAGTGAAGGCAAGATCATCGAGCACTATA
Source organism: uncultured bacterium (assembly GCA_964628055.1). Taxonomy (GTDB): domain Bacteria; phylum Fidelibacterota; class Marinisomatia; order Marinisomatales; family TCS56; genus CAZBEL01. The sequence continues at coordinate 4,577 of CAZVNL010000002.1, forward strand.
TGGGATTTCCTGGAACTGCCTACCTCAATGACGCCGTTACCGAGGTTTACCTGGAAAACGACGCCCGCTTGCAACACGTGAAGGTGGTTGAGGAGGCTCCCGGTGGAAACCACCTGGCCACGACTAACGTCGTCCAGGCCCGGGATAGTCAGTTCACCTCTCACGTGCTCTGCTATGGGGGAGCCCTGGTACGCAATGACCTTCGGGTCCATTTGGAAGGGACCGGGAGCCAATGCCGGTTATTCGGTTTGGTTCTGGCCAGGGCTCACCAGCATGTAGACAACCATACTATCATTGAACATCGTCACCCTCAGGGGACCAGTGAGGAACTGTACAAAGGCATTTACCGGGACCATGCCCGGGGAGTGTTCAATGGCTTGGTCCAGGTCCAACCGGGGGCGCAAAAGACGGAGGCTCGGCAGACGAATCGTAACCTGATCCTTTCCGCAACTGCCCGGGTCAACTCCGATCCCCAGCTGGAGATTCACGCCAATGATGTTCAGTGCACCCATGCCTCGGCCACCGGGCAGATGGACCCCGAGGTACTTTTTTATCTGCGCTCCCGGGGTATTGATCGTTTCATGGCCCAGACCTTATTTGTCCACGGGTTTGCCAGCGATATTTTAGAGACCCTTCCTTTGGGCGAGTTGAGATCGCGCGGGGAGCGGCTGTTGACCCAGTGGATGAAAACCAGTTCAGCAGGCCGGTCAGCCTGATGGATGAGCTTCGTGAACTCTACCAGGAAGTGATCCTGGAACACTATAAAAGCCCGCGGAATTTCGGTCGCCTGGACCATCCTACCCACCAGGGTGAGGGGAATAATCCCCTCTGTGGGGACCGCCTTTCCCTTGAGCTACAGGTGAAGGATGAGGTCATCCGGGACGTTCGCTTTCAGGGCTCCGGGTGCGCCATTTCCAAGGCCTCGGCTTCGTTAATGACTACCCTATTGAAGGGCAAAACGGTTTTCGAAGCGCTCCGGCTTTTCGACCAGTTTCATTACCTGATTACTACCGGGAAGGTGGTCTCGGAAGACGTGGGAAAATTGACGGTCTTAGCCGGCGTGCACAAATATCCCTCGCGGATCAAGTGTGCCAGTCTCGCCTGGCACACCATGAAAAATGTCCTCCAGGGCGAGTCCGAAACAGTCACTACGGAATAAACCCCATGATTAACAGTCAAACAAACCAGGAAGTAGTAGTCTTGTCACGGGAATGCCCGGCAACAATGATCCCCTCGGGATCACGGGTCGTATTGAAGAAAGGGGAACGGGCCATCATCACCCAGGCCCTGGGAGGCAGCTACACGGTCATCGTTGGCGGGAATCTCTTCCGGGTGGAGGGTAGCGAAGGCGATGCGTTGGGAAAAACACCGGAAAAGATGCCCCGTGAGGGCACCCCGCCAGGCGAAAACCGGGTCAATGAGCGGGCCGTATGGGATGCGCTAAAATCTTGCTACGATCCTGAAATTCCGGTGAACATCGTTGATCTGGGACTCATTTATTCCTGCGAATTTGATCCAACACCGGAGGGGACCATCGTGGAGATCAAAATGACCCTCACGGCTCCGGGCTGTGGTATGGGGGGCATTTTGGCGGACGAAGTTCGTGAGAAAGTACAATCCCTACCCGGCGTCCTTGATGTAAAAGTGGAATTGGTGTGGGACCCCCCGTGGAACCAGGGGATGATGAGCGAAGCGGCACGGTTGCAATTGGGGATGTTTTAATGGAACCGCCAGCCCCTCATCCAGAAGTTGACACCCTGGACGTCCAACGCCTGCGCCGGGATTTTCCTTCCCTGCAACAAACGGTTCACGGGAAACCGTTGATTTACCTGGA
>CAZVNL010000002.1:6510-97496 GCA_964628055.1 uncultured bacterium
GGGATTTTCCTTCCCTGCAACAAACGGTTCACGGGAAACCGTTGATTTACCTGGATAATGCCGCCACGACCCATAAACCCCAAGCGGTTATTGCTAAAGTGGTGGAGTACTATGAACAATACAACGCCAATGTCCACCGGGGAATTTATACGTCCAGCGTCCGGGCCACCGAGGAGTACGAATTAGCGCGGGGAAAAGTGGCCCGTTTGATTAATGCCTCCGAGTCCAGTTCGATTATTTTCACAAAGGGAACAACCGACGCTATTAACTTGGTAGCCTCCACGTATGGGCGTCAATATTTACAAGCCGGAGATGAGGTGCTCCTCACGGAAATGGAACACCACAGCAATCTGGTTCCGTGGCAGCTCTTAGCACGCGAGATGGGTGTGCACTTGCGGTTTATTCCCTTTTTGCCCGACGGCACCCTGGATTTGTCCGACCCAGAACGTTATTTCACCGCGCACACAAAATTGGTCTCCGTGATTCACCAATCCAATGTATTTGGCACCATCAATCCCGTGAGGAAACTGGTTTCCTTGGCCCACGCGGTGGAGGCCCCGATCTTGATCGATGCTGCCCAGAGCGTTCCCCACATACCCGTTGACGTCCAGGAGTTAGATTGTGATTTCTTGGCCTTCTCCGGGCATAAAATGCTGGGTCCCACCGGGATTGGTGTGCTCTTTGGCAAACCCCATTGGTTGGAATCCCTGGAGCCCTTTCAAGGCGGGGGCGAGATGATTAGTAACGTCACGCTTACGGAAGCCACCTGGAACGACATTCCCCTTAAGTTTGAGGCAGGTACGCCCAACATTGCCCAGGCCATTGGCCTGGGGGCGGCCGTGGATTACCTCCAAATCATAGGACTCGGTAAACTCCAAACCTATGAAAAAAAGCTTACCGATGTCTTACTGGAAGCCCTTGCCAATATTCCCGGGATCACAATCTATGGCCGTGCTAAAAACCGGGGGTCCGTGGTTAGCTTCAATCTGGACGGTATTCATCCCCACGATGTGGCCCAACTCCTGGATCAGGACGGAATTGCCATTCGTGCCGGGCATCATTGCGCCCAACCGGTCATGGAAAAATTAGGGGTGGCGGCTACCAATCGCGTTAGCATGTACCTCTACAACCAATCCAGTGATTTGGATGCACTCTGTGAAAGTCTGCAAAAAACCATTAATTTTCTGAGGAATTAATACGGCCTAACAAACCCTGAGACCGATGTCAAGCCTAAGGAGGACACATGGCTGAGAAAAAGACGTACAAATACTTGGTTACCATGCGCTGGTACATTGAAACGGATGAGAAGTTAGTCCCTGGTGCCCGGGAGACCGATGATAAAATTCTGCATATTCTCCGTCATCGGAAAGATGGGTCCCGGAGCTGTCCCAACTGTCCTACACGAAACAATGAAGGATATGCGATCCTTGATTACCACTATTTCATGGGGACCAACAAACCGGTGTATATGTCCACGGAGTTGATTAAGGAATGACGAGTCATCCCTAAGGATTCTGAAAATTGCGAAATAAACTAACGACTGAGCGCAAACTAAAACGATGAGTAATGCACGACGTCTTAACTGGGCCGAGTATTTCATGAACATTGCCCGGGAGGTGGCCACCCGTTCCACCTGTGATCGGAAACATGTGGGGGCCGTCATCGTGCGGGACAAAACGATCCTTTCCACTGGCTACAACGGCAGCATTCGTGGTCTACGCCATTGTGATGAAGCGGGACACGAGATGGAGAACGGCCATTGTGTACGCACCATCCATGCCGAGGCCAACGCCATCGTCCAGGCGGCCCGGAATGGGGTGCGCATCGAAGGAGCGGAAATTTACGTAACCGCTTCTCCCTGCTATGAATGTTTTAAAATGATTGCAAATGCTGGTATCGCGGCCATTTACTACGGTGAATTCTATCGTGACGAACGAATTTTACATCACGCAGAAGAGGCAGGGATTACGCTTACCCCCTTAGGAATGGAATCTTAACCGTTAACCGGTTACTTTTTCGAAATAAAAAGAGCTATTTCCTCCTGTAAGTTGAGCAGAGAAACCACGTGGTCCACGTGACCATGTTTTTTTAACCAGGCCGTTGTCTGAAAGTCTGGGGAGGTCTTTTTCCCGGTATACTGCTCAATGACCCGTTTGCCGGAAAATCCGATGTTCCCGGCTGTTTCTTCGAACAGTCGAATTCCCCGGGAACCAACGCCAATAGCGACGCCACCCAGGGTTGGATCGGTGATGAGTGTAATGACCGGTAAACCCGCCTGCTCCACTAAAGTGAGGGCCACGTGGGCCTTGGGAATGCTCACCATCGATGAACACCCTTCGTGCATGCGGGCCCCACCGCCAGCCGCCTGGAGAATTATGGGCCGACACCGTTCGATGGTAGTTTCGGCTGCGCGCCAAATTTTCTCGCCCGTTGTCATGCAAAAAGAACCGCCTAAAAAACCAAAGTCGGTTACACAGATGGTTACCGGGCGTCCCAGGATGGTTCCTTCACCCGTGAGCATGGCCGTAATTAACCCCGTCCGTTCCCGGGTTGCTTTCAGTTTCTCCTTGTATCCGGGAAAGTCTAATAGGTCCCGATCGGCCAGATGACGGGTGTTCTCCTGTTCTTTAAAGGTGCCCGGATCGAGGATAAAATTAAGGTAATCCCACGCCGAAGGACGTACGATCCGCCGTCCACAATCGGGACAAACAAATTGGTGCTTTTGCAGCGCCTCATACGGAACGGGATCATAGAAACGGCGGCCGTGTTTTACGCAGTCCCGGTGACGTTTAACGTATCCGTTCTGGGGGCTAGGCAGGCGGGAAACGGGGCGTTGAATGGCCTGGACTTCTTCTTCCGGGAGGGAATCCCATTGCCCAACGCGTCGCCAACGTTCCACGCGTCGGTGAAACAAGTCTTCTTTGGGAATAGCGGCTAAGCGGGGAATCCATTTTCTCAGGGATTGTTTAACCGCCTGAATCGTTTCCTGAGGATAGCGATGGGCGGGGCCCTGCGGTTCGGGGATTAGTTCATCTACGATCCCGTGTTGTAGGCCGTGGCGGGAGGTAATTTGAGAGGCCTCGGCGGCTTCGTTGGCGCGCTGACGCGTGTGAAAGAGGATGGAAGAGCAGGCCTCGGGTGTGATAACCAGGTAGGTGGAATGCTCCATAGCCAGGGTTACATCGCAACCAGTGAGGGCGATGGCGCCGCCACTACAGGCCCGGTTCATGATGATGGCCAGGGTGGGAACTGTTGCTTCTACAAGAGCTTGGATGGTGGCCCCGATCCGCCAGGCAATCCCTCGGGCTTCCGACTCCTCGGTGGGATCCGCGCCCGGTGTGTCCACAAAAATGACGATCAAACGCTGTTCCTCGTTGGCTAATTGAATTGCCTTGAGCGCCCGCTCATAAGAAACTGCGGTAGGCATGCCGTGATTCCAACGCCTGATGTTTTCCCGATCCCGTAAGCTTTCCCGTAACTGGCGGTAATCCGAGGCGGGTCCCGTTTGTTGACCAATGAGCATGACGGGAACCTCCTGGCCTTTCCCGTAAAATACGGCGCGATGGCTCTGGATTAACAGGGCCCCCAGTTCGTCACTGGTAAAACATTCCTCCACTTCATCAAATAAAACCAGGTAATCCAGGTACTTGGGTCGCTCAGGATGAAAAGAAAGCTGGTACTTTTCATACTCCGTGAGTTGCTCAATAAAGTTCGCATAGTAGCGAAAAGCCCCTTTTTTTTCGAAAGGGAGGTAAAAATGATCATTCATATTCTAACGATGGGAAAAAGGGGTGGGAACTGAAAACGTATTTTGAAAACACCGCGGGAACGGAACTATTAGGTTAATCCTTCGGCCACTAAAAGGGCCAGGTCCTTCACTTCCATGTCATCGTCTTTACCGGTGACCTTGAGGGCATCGTCCAGCATGATGTTGCAAAAGGAACAGGCCGTGGCCACGGTTTTTGCTCCGGTACGAATGGCTTCTTCAAAGCGTTCCACATTAATCCGCTTCCCACGATTTATTTCGTACCACATGTTGCCCCCTCCAGCACCGCAGCAAAAACCGTCTTTCCCGTGGCGCTCCATTTCGAGGATGGGTTGGTTGCCTTTTAATACCCGTTGCAATATTGTGCGTGGCGCGTCATATTCACCCTGGTGGCGACTCAGGTAGCACGGATCGTGGTAGGTGAGGGAAGTTTCGTCACTAGTCTTCAAAGCAAGGCTACCTCGTTGCAATAAGTCGGCAATGAAGCGGGAGTGGTGCACCACGTCATAGGTTGTCCCTAATTCAGCATAATCATCCTTCAGGGTTGTGAGGCAATGGGGACATGGGGTAATGATCGTTTGGAATTCATACTGCTCCAGAGTTTCTATATTTTGCTGGGCTTGCATTTGAAATAGATATTCATTCCCCAGACGGCGGGCGAACTCAGCGGTGCAAGTTTCTTCCAGGCCCAGGATTGCATAGTCGATGTTGGCGGTGTTGAAGATTTCCACCATGGCTTTTGCTACCTTGCGACCCAGGGAATCGTAGGCCCCGGCGCACCCAACCCAGTAGAGATAATCGGCTTTCCTCTTTTCCCGCATACGTGGCACCGTTAAGCCTTCGGTCCACTTTTCCCGGTCCTGTTTTGAAAGTCCCCAGGGATTGCCATAAGTTTCTAACTTATTGAAAATATCCATGGCGTCGGTGGGGAAGCGGCTTTCCATAAGGACCAAGTCCTGGCGGATGTGGAGAATGTCCACCATGGGTTCATTGCCTACCGGGCACACTTCCACGCAAAAACCACAGGTGGTGCAGGACCAGACAGCTTTTTCGGTGAGCATCCACTCGGTAAGGCGGGTTGCGGTATTGTTCCCCCGGGCGAGTGTGTTACTGTAGTAGCGTTTATTAATCTCCAGGGCGGAAGGGGAGAGTTCCTTATCGGTAAGATAAGCCGGGCAGGCATCCTGGCAACGATTGCACATGATGCAGGCATACCCGTCTAAAATTCCTTTCTGGGGTAGTTGTTCCAGTTGGGCGGCGCCGAATTGCTCAATATCTTCGTTTTCCAGGTCAAGGGTGGGGAGGACGGCGGAGGGGCGCTGCTGACCCGATACCATGAAGTTTAGGGGCCCCATAAAAAGATGGGCGTGCTTGGAATAGGGGAAGTAGGGAATGAAAGCTAAAATCAAACCAATGGCTAACCACCAGAACAGGTGTTCAGCGAAGAGCAAGGTCTCGGGAGACCAGGTGGCCCAAAATTGGGCTAGGGAGGTGGCTGCCGGCGGACTTACGGTGGGGTGTTCCTGAGCTACTGCCAAGGAGGCTCCTATCAATCGGGAACCCACATGGAGGAAAATAAACGCCCCCACGATGAATGAATCACGGCGAATTCCTTTTCGCGTGCTGTTTGGTAAAAGGACTTGGGGGTGAGTCTCTAAACGCGGGTCCCGGATCAAGAAACGGCGCACTAAAAAGAAGACGATCCCCACCAGAACCAGGACGCTGAACAGGTCTATAAAAAAACGGTAAGCGTGTCCCACCCAATGGTGCGGTAAAAAATGAAACCCCGGGATGAGCCCATACAGGATATCGACCAAGTTTACGACCAAGTACAGGGTGAAACCCCAGGCTACCAGGGCGTGGATGAAACCCACTAAGGGACGGGTTCTAAAGAGTGTTTTTTGACTAAGTAAAATCCAAATCCCGCGTAGCAGGCGTTTGGAAGCCCGTTTCCAATCGATGGGGTCGGCTCCCTGATTGATGAGCTGGAACATGCCCTTAAACGTCTTAAAGGACAGGGCCAGGGAGACGATGGTAACGACGAAAAAGAGTCCTTTTTCTACTCCCGTCAGCATGGATTTAACGCTTTCATTGCCGCTATAGATTGAAGGATCTCAACCATTTTGCACGAAAAGAAATAACCCTCGAGATAGAGGGAGAATGTTGATTAACTATTTTGAATCGCTTCCGTCAATTTGGGAACGATCTCTAAGATATCTCCCACCACACCGTAGTCCGCTAATTCGAAGATTGGTGCTTCGGGGTCCTTATTAATGGCCACGATGTGTTGGGATCCTTTCATCCCCACCACGTGTTGAATGGACCCGGAGATTCCCAGGGCGAGGTAGAGTTTAGGGGCTACCGTTTGACCGGAACTGCCCACCTGTCGATAGGGGGGTATCCAACCGGCGTCTACCAGGGGACGTGAAGAGCCCAACTCCGCCCCCATGGCCTTGGTCAGGGCTTCCACCATGGCCAGATTTTCTTGTCTGCCGATGCCGCGCCCCACGGAAACGATCAACTCGGCAGTGGATAAATCGGCCTCGCTCACCGTCTCTAATTGCGGTTCTTCAGATTGGGAACGGATTACGCCGGCCTCCAGGTCAAGGGTGAGTTCCCGGATCGGCGCCGATCCGGGCTTTACCTGGTCTGCCTGGAAAGCGGCAGACTGGAAACTCACCAGATAGGGGGGATGGGTGTTCACCTGAATTTCGGCAAATAGTTTGGCGTTAAAGACCTGTCGAATAAAGATTGGCTTATCCCCTTCCACACGGTATTCGAGCACGTCGTTTAAGAACGGTTGCTTTAAGCGAGCGCTCACCACGGGTAGGTAATCCCGCACCTGGTAGGTGTGCCCGACGATAAAATATTCCGGGGTTTCCTTTTCCAGGATTTGGGTCAGGGCCGCGGTGAACCCCTCAGTGCTGTAGTGATTCAGCAGTTCATGTTCGGCAACGATGACTTCATCCACGGCTTTGGTGGCCGCCACTTCTGCCAGGTCCCGGGCCTTAGGCCCCAGGGCCAGTACCCGCAGGGGCTGGTGTATTTCTGCGGCCAGAATCTGGGCCCCAGCGAGGGCTTCTAAACTAATGCGGTGAAGCGCTCCTCGATTTTCTTCTAATAGGACTAAAACAGCCACGGTTTCCCCCTATAAAGCTTTAATCTTGGTTTTGAATACGTCCACCAGTTGGGTGACAATTTGATCGGTGTCCCCTTCAATCATTTCGGTGCGTTTATCCTTTTTATGAATGAATAGGCGTGCAATGGTTTGCAATTCCGGTTCGGTGTAGAGGTCAATCTGCTTAAAAATCTTCACCTCCTTTTTCTTAGCGCCCATGATTCCCTTCAGCGAGGGGTAGCGGGGCTGGTTAAGCCCCGATTGAATGGTGATACTCGCCGGTAAAGGCAAGGTAACCCATTGGGTCCAGCCCGATTCCAACTCCCGTTTGACTTGCAGGTGTCCGTCTTGTAGCTGGGTTTCCACCACCAGGGACGCAGTGGACATACCTAACAATTCCCCTAAGATAATCCCGGTTTGACCGAAACCTAAGTCAAAGGATTGTAATCCGGAGAATATTAAGTCAAAATGTTCCGCTTCCATCGCTGCTTTGAACGTTGCGGCAATGGAGTAGGGGTCGAGGTTTAGGTAGTCGGCTTCTATAATATGAATCCCGCGGTCGGCGCCCTTGGCCAAGGCTTCCCGCAGTACTTTCTGGGAGCGCTGGGGTCCTAATGTAACGACGACAATTTCCTCTATCTGGGAAGTGCGTTCCCGTAGCAGTAAGGCTTCTTCCAGAGCATATGAATCACTTTCGTTCATCTCAAAAGCCAATGCTGTCTCCTCTACCCATCGTTGATCGGAGGTTGGATGTAAGGCAGATTCAGTTGCCGGTACTTGCTTAATAAGAACACCAATCTTCACCTGTAAACTCCTTTTACCTTTAGAGGCGTTTGCGTCTCCAACGAATCAAACCAGTGTATGGAAGCAGTTGAAATCCAATCAGGTTACAAACGTGCTTGATTTGAGAGTAATTGACGACTCAATTGCTTGGTTCAATTTACGGTCAAATGTAAATTCTAACATCCAATTTCATGAGTCATTTTGTCGCCATAGTCCTTGCCAACGTCCTTTTTATTTTTGGTACTTTAGTTTTACTTTGGACTTTAAAACATTGGCTATCTGCTCGGAGGCGAAAGAAGAGGAACGAACGATAGGACCCTGGGGCGAATAAAAAAATATTTGTACTCTATAGAATCTTGTTATACTTTCCTGGCATAGGAGTTTCGCATCTCTCTAGCGGTGTCACCTGTTTAGGGGCTTAAAAAATTCACAGCACAATCAAAAGGAGATTAGCATGAAGAAGGAAATGATATGGGTTTGGTTTGTATTGATGCTCTCCATGGGCTTTTTAAACGCACAAATCCAGGGGAATTTCGACTTGCAAGGAGTTTACGTCCAGTATACTTATGAGGTTCGTGATACAACGGCCAGTCAAAATGACCAACTGAATGCGTCCTACGATATCACAGTTAGTTGGCCCAGTAGTGCCATGCCGGCGTATACGCATGTAGTAAAACACTTCGAGATCGGAGATACCGCAGGGGTCACGGATGTGCCCTTGGTGACTCCCGAGTTGATGGCCTTAGCGGGGTACATCCTCACCGGCGATCCCACTGCCCCCGGAGTTGCCATCAACGTGGATATAAATGATGATGGTACGTTCATCATCAACGAGGGAAGTATTTACCCCACGACGGGGGATGAAAACTGCTCTACCTTCGCCACCCTGCCCCCCGTTAGTGAGAATGGTACTTGGGCCTTTGGCGGAGATCCCATCGTGGATATGGATTCCCTCACCATGACCTGGGGCTGGGCGATTACCCTCTCTAACATTTTCGCCAATTTTTCGGCTCCTGACTTGGCAGCCGGGGATCAGTATGGCGTGGATTACGGACCCGGTACCCCCATGCCCGATTGGGGCAGGCTCACGGCAAATTATAACGCCGATTTCTCCATTCCCTTAGGATTGAACATTTACTGGGAAGCCCATGATGGTGTGGGTAGCGGCCTGGGAATCGATGAGAATGGACTCCTGAACGGCTTTGTGGGTGTGGCACTCCTTAGTGGAGACACCGTAACCGTAGCTGCCTTAAACGCAGCTTATGGTTTGAGCCTTAACGTAGGGGATTATCCCATCATCGGCGGTGAAGGTCAAGACCTCGATGGTGATGGGGAGCCAGACGGTGTCGTAGAAGGAACCAACTGGGGCTACCTCTTTGATCCTAAGGGTCCTGATGAAGTGCCCTTTAGTGGTGATGAAGTCCTTCAGTTCACCGGTTACTATTTCACCTACAATTTCTTAACCGGTACCGGATTAGCCGGTGGCGTTTTTGAGACCCTGGCCGGTGTTGTCGGTATTACTGCTGCTGCCACAGCCGCGGTGGATACCGTATTAGAAACCTTTGGTCTGGTGGATGCCGCCGGAGCAGGTTTTGACGCTATCCGAGCCGCCGTGTCAGCCGTTGCCGGAGATTCCGTGGCCACCTGGATTGCCGCCGGAATGGAGACCTCCGATGCCCTCGCCGCTGGCGTTTGGCTGGTAGGTGTAGGGGGGGCTACGGTCCAGACCGCCGGGGCCTGGACCTTCCCAGATGATTCGGATCACGATTATAACGCCACCAACGGCCGGTTGGTGTTTGAAGTTGACAATCGTTGTATACCCGATAATACGACTCAGCGGGTAGAAACGTGGTGGGTGAACACAGCGACGATTAACACCGAACCGGAACCTCTGACCCCTCAACGGTTCGCCGTTTACAAGAACTATCCTAATCCGTTCAACCCCTCCACCAGGATCGTCTTTGACCTACCAGACGAGCAGTATACAACGGTCACGGTTTGGAACTTAGTGGGGCAGAAGATCGCCACCCTTTACAGTGGGAACTTGCAGCCTGGGCAGCACGCCTTTACTTTCGATGGCCGCGATTTGAACGGGAATGTCTTACCCAGTGGAATCTACTTTTACCGCGTGGAGGCTGGTAAATATCATTCCACCAAGAAAATGATGCTATTGAAATAACTCACACCCGTTGATACCCATAATAAGACAGCTCCGCTAGTACCCAATCTTGCGGGGCTGTCTTCTATTCAAAGGCAGCCTATGAAAAAAATAATGACCATCCTATTCGTCTTTTTACAAGTGGCTCCGGCTCAGAAAGGGTCGATTAGCGGAGTCATTACCGATAAGGAAACTGGAGAACCACTCATAGCCGCCAACGTGACTCTATCGGGAGCGGCACTCAAAACCACTACGGGAAGCGCCACAGACCTGGAAGGTCGTTACCTGATTCCCAATTTACCGGCTGGTCGCTATCACCTCAAGGTAAACTACATCGGGTACGAGTTTATCGAGAAAAGAGTGAAATTGGCGGCTGGAGAAAAATTAAAATTGAACATTGCCCTGGCGCGGGAAGCAATCCGTTTGGATACCTATGTGGTGACGGCCTCCCGTCGTCGGGAGCGCATTGAAGATGCTCCAGCGGCTATTTCCGTCATCACCCAAAAGGAAATCCGCCGTGAAAGTAATACCAACTTAGGGGACTACTTGAAATCCATTAAAGGGGTAGAGTTTACCCAATCGGGAATCGATAGTTATAATCTCAGCGCACGGGGATTTAATGCCTCTTTTAGTTCCCGACTGCTCACCTTAACGGACGGACGTATGGCCAATGTCCCCTCCTTACGACTCATTGCCTACAACGTCATTCCCGTTTCTTTCGAGGACGTAAAGCAAATCGAGGTCGTCCTGGGCCCCTCTTCGGCTCTATATGGTCCCAATGCCCATAGCGGCGTTTTGAATATTGTAACCAGTTCGCCCCTGGAATCCCAGGGGACCAGTGTAAACATCCAGGGGGGATTTTTAGACCAGCCCAATACCGATATGTTGCAGAAATTGACCTTCCGCCACTCCCAGAAATTTGGGAACTTTGGCTTTAAAATCTCGGCCGTAGCCCTGGCGGGTCAGGATTGGAGACACTTCAATGAAGACGAATATAAGGGGCACGACCCAGCCCTCATTGGTCGCTATAGGCTCATCCACGACCGCATTAACACCGGGGGCGGGAGTTTAGGTGAATTGGGTAGCCCTACCTTTGGTGATCCTAAGATTTTTGATGGTGACTGGTTGGCAGGTGAAGTGCCGAATAACGGTAAAGACGATAATAATAATGGTTTCATCGATGAAGACTCTACCTGGATTGGGGAGCGGATTGCCGACGGGATTGATAATTGGTACTTACAACACACGCTATTTCTCCAGGGGGAGGATAAATCCCCGGTTATCGATGAAGCCATGGTGGCTGCCGCCGCAGGCGATCCTTTTCACCGTTACCGTGTTCCCGGTACCAACATTACCCTTTGGGGGGTGACGGAAGAGTGGATCGGCATGAAATATGCTGATGGCATTGATAACGACGGCGACGGTTTCATCGATGAAGGCATTGATGATGGCATCGATGACGACTCCGAGGCCTGGTACGATGGGGTGGATAACGACGGCGACGGCCAGGTGGATGAAGAAGATGAAATTGGAAACAAATGGCTGAGCCGCTTCGGTAGCTACAAACCCTACGATGTTTTCGGTCAAAACGGAGGCTTCGGGGTTTATAAATACGATGATAAAGGCCACATCCTCTTTGATACCAATGACGACGGTGTGTACAGCGGGGAAGGGGATTTTAAAATCAATTACGGTAATCTCTCCTCGGTTATCCTTGATGCCAATGATGATGGTATTAATGATTACCCCGAGTTTGACGTGCGGAACTTCCGATACGACCTCCGGGGAGTGTGGGTCCCCCGGGAAGATTTAACTATCAGTATTTCTCACGGGTATGCCTGGGCACGGAATATTAACATCACTGGAATAGCTCGCTACCTCGCTGATGGCTGGCAGTATAATTATTACCAGACTAAGATAGCCTGGCGAAACTTTTTTCTTCAAGCCTACCTTAATACCAGCCATTCAGGCGACCCCAGTAAGCCCACGCGAAACCTGGCCACGGGTGGGTTGATCTACGACCGGTCCAAGAAGTTCAGTGCCCAGTTTCAGCATGCTATGGAATTTTTCAAGGGCAATTTTCGGTTTGTTTGGGGTTTGGATTATTTCCTTACCATGCCCAATACGCGAGGCACCATCTTATCGGATAAAGAGGGATGGGACCATCGTGATAACAACGGTAACGGCGAGGCCGGTTCTCCCGTTATTTTTGCCGATGCCAATGACAACACCTGGTACGACCAGGGGGAAGGTTATACGCGCTGGAATACAGAGGGAGAACCCTTTGAAGATACCAATGGCGACGGTGCGTGGAATAGCGGAGAACCTTTTGAGGATTTAAACGGAAACGGCGTTTACGATAAACCCGGCACACAATTTGGGGTGATTTCTTCCGAAGATCACGCCCGAGGGGCCATTGCTGATGGAATAGACAACGACGGTGATGGGCTCATTGACGAAGGAATTGATGAAAGAAAAGAAGACAACCGCAAGACCGTAAACGAATTGGGTACCTACTACCAATTTAACTGGAAAATGACTCCCCGGTGGGAGTTTATCCAGGCCACCCGCCTGGACGTTCACGACCGTCTCACAGACTTGGTGGATTTTAATAATCAACAGAGTCATAATTACAGTCCCTTAAACTGGCGGTTTGACTTCAGTAAGACCGAAGGGTTACAGGTTTCTCCCAAGGTGGGGTTGGTATACCGTCCCCGGGAGAATCAGACCTTTAGACTGACCTGGGCCACGGCCTTCAATACTCCTTCCAACCAGGCTCTTTTCCTCGATCTTTTTGTTACTCGGGTATCCATCTTCAAAGTCTATGCCCGGGGAGCCAGTGGGGGTTATGTCTACCCTCGGGATGCCAACGGGGTTTGGGATCCGGATGAACGATATAATGACGTGAATGGTAACGGTCAATGGGATGATGGCGAACCGTTCGAGGACAAAGAGCGGATTTATGTATTCGATACAGAATCGTTCCGGTTTGATGCTTTCGACCCCCAAAATGAAATTTTATTCTACCCCTCCGTCGATCCCAAAATTGAGGGCTTCTACAACTATAAAGTTGACGATTTGCCAGAAATCAAGGCGGAGAAAGTGCGCACCTGGGAATTTGGTTACAAAGGGCGCATTTCCCCAGCGTTCTACGGGACTCTGGATATATTCACGAATCATTATAACAGTTTTGTCAGTCCAACCACGTTTATCACCCCCATCGTTATACGGCGTAGTGTATTGGAAACCGACTGGAATGGGGATGGTATTGTGAACCAAGTGGTGGACGTGGCTAACAACATCATTGCCGACCAGGATGATTATAATGAGTCGTTCAAATACTGGCGCGATAACATTGTGGGTGTGGCCGCCATTGATACGACTCCCGGATTAGCGCCACCGGTGGTGGTTGGATATATAAACTACGGTGAAGTGGATGTCAGTGGCTTGGACGCCAGCATCACCTGGCTGGTGAATCGGAGCTTAACTATTGATGCCCACTATTCTTTCTTGAATATCACCGAATTCCTCAATCCGATTACCAACGCCAAGGATCCGATCAATGCGCCGCGGCATAAAGGGGGCCTTTCCTTCCGTTTTGCGCCTCCTTCCAAACCCCTTGCAGTCACCCTGAATTATCGCTATGTGGATGCCTTTCCCTGGTCGTCGGGGGTCTATTTCGGTCAAATACACACCTATAATATTTTTGACCTGCATAGTTCCTATAAGATAAACAGGTACTTGTCTGCCATGGTAACGGTGAACAATATATTGAATTACCGACATACCGAAATCATCGGCGGGCCACGCCTGGGACGAATGGTGATTTTCCGGCTCCAGGCGTCACTATAATGTAATCTTTTTCGAATCACCAGCGGTGGCAAGAATAGAAAAAGCAGGACAGTTTAAAAGCCTGGGAGCGGGGGAAACAGCCAGTCTTTATTAACCTCTGCCCTGCTTGAATCTAATTTAAAATTAGTTTTTCTTGCGAATCACAGCAAGGAAATTTTGTGGTATTATTAAAAATCCTCCCTGGGAAATAGAGTTTGAAAAAGTAAAATGGAATTCAACGCACCGTTCCAATGTCAATGGCTTCTTCAATGAGCATAACGGGTATCTCCTCCCGGATGGGGTAGAGGTATTTCCCGTCTTGCCGCAGCAGGCCATCATCCAGAAGGTCCCGGACGGGTTCCCCGTTCCGTTTTAGTACTTTTCCCGCCTGGATGGCGGCATTGATCTCTCCCAGGGTCTCTTTATCTACAAGAGCCACCGGTTCCTTGGTCTCTGGGCAACATAAAATGTCCAGTAAGTCTTTTGATAAAGCCATCGATTTCCTTTCCAACTTATTACTCAAATTTAATACCTTTTAAGTCCCATGTCATTCTTACATTGGCTAACACAACTGGACCAGAAATTGTTTCTGCTTTTAAACAGTGATTGGACCAATCCCCTTTTTGATGTAAGTATGCCCATTATTACCAATCAGTACCTGTGGGGTGTCCCCCTCTTCCTATCCTGGGTGGGGTTGCAGATTTGGGGTGGTAAAAAGGGCCGGATTGCAGCATGGGTTCTTCTGGTCGCCTTTGCCGGGGCCGATATTATTTCGGCTCAACTCATCAAACCTTTGATTGGTCGCCTGCGCCCTTCCCATACCCAGTTAGCAACCATGCGGCTATTAGTCCCCCCTGGGGGGAAGTTTGGTTTTGTATCCAGCCATGCGGCAAACACTATGGCCGCGGCTGTGGTGCTGGGTTATTTTTACGTCCGTTACAAGAAGATTTTCTTTATCATTGCCGTCGTGGTCGGTTTTAGCCGTATTTACGTGGGTGTTCATTATCCTGGAGATGTGTTGGGAGGTTGGCTTTTAGGCTACGCTCTCGGTTGGGGGAACTTATCGCTGTGGGTTCTACTTCGTCAGTGGGAGCTAAAAAGGGGCCGGCAATGGGTACAGTACGAAAGGGAAACTATACCCCAGCAGCAGGAGGCGAAAGAAAGTTAGTTCGGAACGGAGGTTTCCGGGGGCTTTACCCCGAAATCAGAAAAGGATTCTTGCCCGGGGGTTTTGATTTCACCGTGCTTGCGCTCGAACTTTTGGATGTTATCTCGCAGGGCCATGAGGAAGGCCTTGGCGTGTGGGGGCGCCATGACAATCCGGGAATGGACCTTGGCCTTGGTGACTCCCGGCAAGAGGCGGGTGAAATCCAGGACAAATTCAGCGGGGGAATGGGTGACGACCACAAAGTTAGCATATTCGCCCCCGCTAACGTCTTGATCTAATTCGATGTTGATCTGCTGTATCTTTTTGTTTTGTTGCATCGGGATTGAACCCCTTATGTAGTTTAAAACCCGTCAAATTCCCGGCGGTTGAAGTCCTCCCAGTCCTCGTTGATCCCTTCAAATTCGTCGAAATCCTTTATGTCGTTATCTTCCTGCTCGATTTCCATCTCGTTTTCGTAAAAACTAAAGGTATCTTTCTTCTTCTCAAATTCGGCCGGGTCCACATCCTCTTCATCCGAAGGTTCCAACCGTTCGATTTCTTCGCTGTACACCTCCGCGTCGAAAAAGTCTAAATTGTCCACTATCCCGTTGGTCATGAGATACTCAAGGAAATCAAGATATTTCCGGTCTTTGAGATCGGTTTTGCAGTTGATACAAACTAAAGATTCCTTGAGGTCTTCCTCCTCAAGGGTCGACTCACATGCTGGACAGATAATGCCTTCTAACATAGATTTTTCCCCTCAAAATCGGGCGATAAGTTAACCGGGGGCCAGGGGTTGGTCAATAGGTTTATTCAGTTATTTTTTCCTACCCCCAAAATTCAGAAACACAGTTTTCACTCGTTGGTGAAAGAATGGTTCCCAGGATTTTAAGTGGCTTGTTAGTTGGCGTAATAGGTTCAGTCGAGCGTCAGTTCAAACCCAGCAATTGCTGGATATCCTCATATCCCGCTTCTAAAAAATCGGTCCCCTTTTTTTCGATGGTAACGTTGAAATAGGGTTCTCCCAGAGGCGTGTGAAAACAGATTCGCAGAGGGGCGTCTGACCGGTAGGTAATGGCCGCTACGAGAGGATTGAACCGCGGGTTCAGGTCAACAAGGGCATCGAAATCCCTGAATAGGACACGCTTCACCAGGGCTTCCGTGGGGAGTCCCCAGCCATTGACATCCTCCTGAAAATACGGGATAAACTGAGTATGGAGGGTTTCTTGGAGGGTATCTAACAACGTATGTTTGATAACGGCATATGTTTTTACGGTTCCCTGGGGCCCGATGGCATTGCTCACCGATTGTAAGAAAATGCGGGCCACGCGCAAATCATCTCCATTCGTGGGGAGGAAAAGCAGTAGACTGGAAACTTGCCGCCCATGGCGGCGTAAGGCGAGGGGGTTAGAATGAGGGGTTGGTTTCTGCCGATGGCGTAACCACCACAAAGCCAACCGCGTCTTCAAAGGTATCTTCACCCTGGAATATAACTTTTTTAACAAATAGGATACTGCGTAGTTTTCACTACTTTAAAAAGAAACAATGTTATTTCAATTAAGTCCTTTTTCATCAAATGACTATCGGTAAACGACTCTTATGGGGTGGCCTGGGTTGGGTATTGGGGGGACCCATCGGGGCCATCATCGGGTATGCCTTAGCCAGTATGTCTGAACCGGGGGGTGGCTCCTATGGTTATCCTCAAGGGGAACCACGCCCTCGTCAGCCCTATCCCCGCACCCGTCCCGGCGATTTTATGGTATCGGTTCTGGTCCTTTTTGCATCGGTCATGAAAGCCGACAAGAAACTGCTGAAGGTAGAGCTGGACTATGTAAAGCAATTTCTGCTTAGCCAATTCAGTCGCGAGGACGTGCGGGATTTCATGATCCTTTTTAAAGATATCCTTAAACAGAACTACCCGCTCCGGGAGGTGTGTTCCCAGATTTACCGTTCCATGGACCCCCCCAGTCGCTTAGAATTAATCCACGTTCTCTTTGGTCTTTCTCAGGCCGACGGTTATATCCATCCTAATGAGGTCGACGTCATTAAAAGGATCGCACGTTTTCTGCGTATAAATGATTCGGATTTTCAATCCATCAAAGCCATGTTTGTGGGCGATACCAAATCGGCCTACCGTATCTTGGGAATTGACCCCAAGGCAACTGACAACGAGGTGAAAAAAGCCTATCGCCGCATGGCGAACAAGTATCACCCCGATAAAGTAGCTCACCTAGGGGAAGAACTCCGTCAATTGGCGGAGGAAAAATTTAAAAAGGTTAACGAAGCCTATCAGACGATCAAGAAAGAACGGCAAATGGTATGAAGGAAGAACCGGGCCAATTCCCCTTTACCCGGGGTCTCTACCGAGAGATGTACCGGAAAAAGTTGTGGACTATGCGGCAGTACGCCGGGTATACCTCCCCGGAAGAGACCAACAAGCGTTTTCACTATCTGTTAAACGAGGGAATGACCGGATTATCAGTAGCGTTTGATCTCCCCACGCAGATCGGTTACGACTCCGACAGTCCCATGGCGATAGGTGAAGTAGGGAAAGTAGGGGTTCCCATCGCCACCCTGGAGGATATGGAATGCCTTTTTCGAGGAGTTCCTCTGGATCAGGTTTCCACCTCCATGACCATCAACGCCACAGCGGCGATTATCTTGGCCATGTACATTGCCCTGGCCAAGAATCAGAACGTACCTTGTGAGACATTGCGAGGGACGATCCAAAACGACATTTTAAAGGAATATGTCGCCCGGGGAACCTATATCTATCCGCCCCGGCCCTCTTTACGGTTGGTTACCGATATTTTTGAGTATTGTTCGCAACATCTGCCCCGGTGGAATACCATTTCCATTTCGGGCTATCACATTCGAGAAGCGGGGAGCACCGCAGCTCAGGAACTGGCCTTCACGATGGCCAATGGCATTGCGTATGTTCAGGCGGCCGTGGAAAGGGGGTTGGACGTGAATCAGTTTGGGGTTCGCCTGTCCTTCTTTTTCAATGCTCATAATGGATTTTTAACGGAGATCGCCAAGTTTAGAGCCGCCCGACGGTTGTGGGCTACTATCATGAAAGACCGCTTTAAGGTCAGCAATGAGAAGGCTCTTCGTTGCCGTTTCCATACCCAGACGGGGGGCTCCACCCTCACCGCTCAGCAGGTGGATAACAATGTGGTCCGCACAACCATTCAAGCCCTCTCGGCGGTCTTGGGTGGCACCCAATCTTTGCATACAAATAGTCGTGACGAAGCCCTGGCACTACCCAGTGATGAGGCGGTCAAATTGGCGCTCCGGACCCAGCAGATTATCGCCTACGAGACGGGCGTGCCTGAATACCCGGATCCCTTCGGGGGGAGTTATGTGGTTGAAGCCCTTACCGATCGGTTAGAAGCAGAAGCCCGGCAATTAATCGGAGAAATCGATTCCCAGGGAGGGGCCATCGCCGCTATCGAATCGGGGTGGATCCCACGGGAGATTACGGAAAGCGCCCGGGAGTACCAGAACGAGGTAGACCGGGGAAAAAGGATTGTCGTAGGCGTTAATAAGTTTGTGGAAGAGGAGACTCCCCAGCCAGAATTATTGTCCATTCAGGAAGCAGCCGTTCGCCAGCAGATTAAACGCTTGAAAGCCTACAAACAAAAGCGTAATACTGCCCAGGTCAGGGACCGTCTAAAAGGCCTTCAAGAAGCTGCCAAGGGGACCAGTAACCTTATGCCCTACCTACTGCAATGTGTGTGTAGCCAGTGTACGTTAGGGGAAATTACCGATGCCCTGCGGACCGTCTTTGGGGAATATCATCCGACCTTTTAAGTCGCTGGCATGACCCGGGAATCTGGTGCCAGGTTAGTCTCCCTGGGATTCAATCCCATGGTGGTCTCCTTCCTGGTGTTCACGGTGCTCATTTTCGGTGTTGCTGAAGGGGTGTCAAGTGCTTGGGCCCTGTGGGCAACCTGTTTGATTTTTTCTAACCTCATCCCTATTAGCACTGTTTTGTTTCTAAAGCACCGCGGCATCATTTCAGATTTCGACGCCTCCCTTAAAGAACAACGTACCCTACCTCTCGCCTTAGGGGTGATATATGCCGGGTTGGGCTTTTTGGCTTTATACTATCAAAAGGCGCCACCTTTGGTTCAGGGACTCATGTTTTGCTATATGACCAACACCTTGGTTATCCTTATAATTACCCGTTATTGGAAGATTTCCATCCACGTCATGGGAGTGGCCGGACCCCTGAGTGCCCTGTGGCTATTTGGCTGGCATTTCCCATTACTCATTCTGGCCGTAATCGCCCTGGTGGGCAGTGCCAGGGTCATTTTACGGGCCCATACCGTTGCCCAGGTCGTGGCCGGTGCTTTTTTGGGATGGTTCTTCACCTGGGGGCAACTTAACCTGTGGTTCCTTTGAATGTTTGATAGCACTCTTTTCCAGGGCTATCTCACCACTCGGGTCCTGGGACGACAGGTGCATTATTATCCCCAACTACCCTCGACGAATACACAAGCGTGGAAGAGTGATCCAGGCACCCTGGCCCAGGGAGCCGTCATTCTCACCGATCACCAGATAGCCGGACGAGGCCGCCGGGGAAACACCTGGATTGCAACCGCCGGCAAAAGTCTTACTTGCTCGGTTATTTTGAAGCCCTATGTTCCTCCTACTAAGCTCCCCCTTTTTCCTCTTTTAGCAGGTGCAAGTCTAGCCCAGGCACTCTCTGAAATAGGGTTAACCCCCCAACTTAAATGGCCCAACGATGTCCTGTTGCAGAAGAAAAAAACAGCCGGAATTTTGTGCGAGAGTAAGACCACTAATCGCCGTATTTCCACTCTCGTGCTGGGTCTGGGATTGAATGTTAACGAGGAGCGGGGAGATTTTCCACCTGAAATCCAAGCAACGACCACCTCTCTTTATTTAAACGCCGGCCATACCTTTCAACGGGAAAAAATCCTCTCCCTGATCCTGGGAATCTTAGAGGATAACCTGAAGGAGATCGAAGTTTCGCGATCGCCCAACATTCTCGGTACGTGGTGGTATTTCTGTGCTCATCGTAATAGGGAAGTCACCTTCCAGGAAAAAGGGCAAATAGTAACGGGTATTTTCCGGGGATTAACTGGCCAGGGAGAGGCCATTTTGGAGCGTGGCGGAATCCGAGAGGTCCACCTGCCAGACGTGCTTGAAGCAGGTTCTAATAGCGGTGACTAATATTGATGTAAATGGGAGACTCTGATATTTACATCGAAGTTGGGGAAATTCGATTTAATAGAGAATTCCAACTCTGAACAGCATCGGGCGATTTGGTGTTTGGAAAGGTCGGGCGAAACACTAACACCAAAGATGATCACATGGTGCTGGGCCGTGTCAACAACGCGGATATCGTGAAAATCTTTCACCACTTCATGGTCGCGCCAATTTTTCTTTAAGAAAGTTGTAATCTCCTGTATTTTAGGATGTTCGGGATGAATAGGGTCGATGTGGACGGTGGGTTCGATGTGTAGACGATTCATCAAGCGTTGTTCCACTTCTTCGGAAATGTCGTGGGAGTTGGCGGAGGTTTCCTGGGCATCCAACTCGATGTGTACACTGGCGTATTTGTCCTTGCCATAGCTATGAATGGAAATATCATGGGCCCCCAAGACTCCCGGAACGGACGCCGCGGTTCTGCGAATTGTTTCGATATCCTCTTCGGTGGGAGGTTTCCCGATGAGATCATTAATGGCATCGCGGGCGATTTCCACCCCGGTCCAAATGATGAATAAAGCGACTCCTAAACCGGCCCAGCCGTCTAGTTGGTGGTAACCATAGCGCCCACCGATCATGGCCGTAATCACCAGCAAGGAGGAGAGGGCGTCGCTACGATGATGCCAGGCATCAGCATGGAGGGTTCCAGAAGAGATCAAGTGGGAAAGAAAGAGGGCGTAACGGGCGATGATTTCTTTCAACACGATCGTAGCGGCAATGGCCACGATCATCCACCAGGAAGGATGAATGGGTTGTGGGTGAGTTATGCGAAAAGCAGACGATCGAATGAACTCGATTCCCACGACGCATAGTAGGATAGCGATGATCAAAGTGGCGATATATTCCGCCCGTCCGTGACCGAAGGGATGCTCCTTGTCGGCTGGTTTTTCAGTTTGGCGAAACCCCCAAATGACAACGGTCGAAGAAACCACATCGGAGAGGGTGTGGATGGCATCAGCGATGAGGCTCACTGAACCCACGACAAGGCCAATTCCAAATTTTAAAGCAAACAAAAAGGTGTTGACAATGGTCGAAACCCACCCCTGCAACTTCCCCACGCCGCTTCTGTTTAGGGTAATATCCCCGTGGCCCGCGGGTAGCAACCAGTTTGTAAATGATTGGAAAATGCTCATTTTGCTTTAAGTTACCCCTACCGACGCTTACTCAGAAAAAAATCGACCGTTCTACTTGGTTTGATAAAAGGATGGATTAAAACGGTTGACTATTTTCCATGGCTTGGGAGCGAGAAAACAAGAAAGATTTTAGTTAAAAGCATTTAAACCGGTGATTTTCTCCCCCAGGATCAAGGTATGCATTTCGTGAGTGCCTTCGTAGGTGTAAACGGTTTCCAAGTTCGCCATGTGACGCATGACGGGGTAGTCGTCGGTAATACCGTTAGCTCCTAAGATCTCCCGGGCGGATCTGGCAACATCTCGGGCCATGGCCACGTTGTTCCGTTTGGCGAGTGATACCTGGGTGAAATGAGCTTTTCCGGCATCTTTTAGGCGCCCCAATTGGTAAGCTAATAATTGGGCTTTGGTAATTTCCTGTAACATGTCGACTAGTTTAGTCTGGGTAAGTTGATAGCCAGCTATGGGCCGCTTAAACTGCTTCCGGTTCTGGGCATAGGTCAGCGCTGTCTCGTAGCAATCAATGGCCGCCCCTAACACCCCCCAGGCAATCCCAAATCGCGCCTGTGTCAGGCAGGAGAGGGGAGCCCGAAGACCCTTTGCGCCGGGTAGACGACTGCTTTCGGGGAGATGAACTTCGTTAAAGACTAACTCTGATGTTATCGAAGCCTTAAAGCTCAATTTTCTATGCATTTCTGGCGCTGTAAAACCGTCTGTTCCACGCTCCACTAAGAAACCGTGGATCATATCGTTTTCATCTTTAGCCCATACAACAGCCACATCGGCTAGGGATCCGTTGGTGATCCACATTTTCGTGCCGTTTAAGACCCATTCCTTACCTACTTTACGCGCCCGGGTAATCATCCCCGCCGGATTCGATCCAAAGTCCGGTTCGGTGAGCCCGAAACAGCCAATGGCTGCTCCCCGGGCCAGACGCGGTAACCAATGCGCCCGCTGCTCAGCGGAACCGTAACGGTAAATGGGATACATAACCAGGCTACCCTGAACGCTGGCAAATGAACGCAACCCAGAATCCCCCCGTTCTAATTCTTGCATGATTAATCCATAGGCAACATTACTGATGCCGAGACCACCTGCCTCCTCTGGTAAGTTGGGACCGAAAAAACCTAACTCGCCTAACCGGGGGACCACCTCCCTGGGGAAAGTGCCGGCCCGGTAGTGATCGCGGATGAGGGGTAGGAACTTTCGTTGTACAAACTGGTGAGCCGTCTCCTGAATCTGCAACTCTTCGTCGGTGAACTGCTCCTGTAAATTGTAAAAGTCGGGACCGTGGTAATTCATAGCGGGAATTTAGATATACGAGTCATGAGATGGTAAAAGAATTTAGGTTTCTTAGGAGACCCTGGTAATTTGTCGTTTCCGTCAATTAGGGTTCACAACCAAATGGCTCATGAACTCCCGGGTTTTCATATTTTCGCAGGTGTGGATCATTCGTTCTAACCGGTTCACCGCCTCGGGTGTGAGACGGTCATGCACCAGTGCCGTGAACTTGGTTTTTAGTTCATCGTTGCTCATGGGTTCCCGGGGATCGCCCTTGGGATATTCCAGATAAGCTGAGTAAACCGAACCTTCTTTCGTGGTGATTGTTACCCGAGAGGGTTGTTTTTCAGGAAAGAGCTTTTCAAACTCGGTGCTAGCCTCCCCTTTGATCCGGTGAATGATGGATTTTAACCGGGGATCGTGGATCCGTTCGGTGTTGAAAGTGCGTGGTGTTATCTCCCGGTCAAGGATTGCCCGCGCCAGGCAATAGGGTAGGGAATGGTCGGCCGTTTCCCGGGTGGTGGGTTCATATTTGTGAGGATCGAAAAGAATGTCGCAAGCCCGCGCGATGGTGGTTACCACTACCTCTTCAATCGCTTCGGGTTTAATGTCGTTTTCAATAATCACTTTTAAGGTGGCACTGATGTGGGTATGGGTAAGGGCCTCGGTAGGGAAGGCTTTCATGGAACAGGTGCGGATGCGCCAATCAGAACCTAAGCCGTCGACTAATACGGACTGGTCCCAATCAGGCCCTAAAACATCCATCATGCCTTCCTTGCCCTCGAAAACGGCTTCAGTGCCGTTAAATCCCCTTTGCGCTAATAAGGCGGCTAACACGCCAGCTTGAACGGCCATGGGATCAACGGTATTCTTCATCATGGTTAGTTTACCGGCTGTAGGACAGCCCACGGTATAGT
This sequence comes from uncultured bacterium, assembly GCA_964628055.1. GTDB lineage: Bacteria > Fidelibacterota > Marinisomatia > Marinisomatales > TCS56 > CAZBEL01. The sequence continues at coordinate 29,877 of CAZVNL010000002.1, forward strand.
TGTGGCTCCCACTGATCCCGATGGCGTTGGTTAATTCGGCAGCATTTAACCCTAATACTTTCCCGGCCACGATAGGTGATACGAACTGGGTCAGGGTAGCGTGGTGCCATTTGCGTTCCCGGATCCCTGGCTTGGCAAATTCACAGAGTCGTTGTTCGAATTCGTAACCTAAAACGATGGCCACTAATACATCCTTCATGGAAGACTTGACGCGTTCCCCAGCAGCCAGTGCCGCCGGGACGAGATCACTAGGGTGGGAGGGATCTTCCCGCCAGTAAATGTCATTGTAGTCCAGTGCCCGGATCATGAGCGAGTTTATTAGGGTCGTATTTACGGCGGGTAACCGATCACCAAAGCCAATCACCGTGGCTTCTTCTTGACCCCCCATTTCCTGGTACACCGCACGCATGATTTTTACATCCTGGGTGTCCATAGACCCGAAAGCACAACCCAGGGAGTCAAATAAAAACCTTTTGACTTGGTTAACCACGTTGTTAGGAAGGTCGCGGTACTGGGTGGTTGTGGCGAATTCCGCTATGCGTTGAGACATTGTCTTTTCCATGGTTCCTTCGTAATTACCTAATTAACTGGTGAATTGTACTAGCGTCCTTTCGGGGCTGGGACAGCCCTCTTTGGCTCCCCCCTTTCAGGACAAGAAATGAATCAGTTTTTCTCCAATGGCTTCCGCTACTTCAAGGTTTGTATTAGACAGGCCGATATCATAGGTTCCAACTTGTCGCTCTTTGATGACCGCAGCGACGGCTTTTTCTAAGGCTAAGGCTTTTTCTGTTTCTCCCAGCCATTCTAACATCATTTTTACAGACAGGATCGTGGCCATGGGGTTGACTTTATGCAGCCCCAGGTATTTAGGCGCCGAGCCATGTGTGGGTTCAAAGACGGCGAAGTCATCACCTATGTTTGCGGAACAGGCAAACCCCAGCCCCCCCACTAATTGGGCCGCCAGGTCGGAGAGAATATCCCCGAACATATTCTCAGCGACGATTACGCCATAATTTTCAGGGTTTTTGACCAGCCACATGCACATGGCGTCGATGTTGGTCTCCCATAATTCGATCTCTGGGTATTGTTGCGCCACCTGCCGGGCTGACTCAATCATCAACCCTCCCGTTTCGCGCAGAACGTTGGGTTTGTCCACTACAGTTACGGTTGGATAGCCGTGTTGTTGGGCATAGTTAAAGGCCTGGGTGACGATATTCGTACAGCCCTGGCGGGACATGATGCGTGTGGACAGGGCAAGGTTTTCCAGGCCAAATTTTTTAAATCGGTGCATTTTAGGATGGTGCTTATCCAGCACGGCGAACACTTCTTCGGGAAGGGGATGGAATTCCACGCCGCCGTACATGCCTTCGGTGTTTTCCCGGAAGATTACCAGGTTAATATTCTCCTTGAGGTTCAAAGGGTTCCCGGGATAAGCCCTACAAGGGCGTAGGTTCGTGTGGAGATTGAATAATTGTCGAAGACGAACGATGGGTGAGAAGTATTCAAACCCTTTGTCCTGTAGTTGGGGATCGAGTTCTTGCGCCGCTTTATCTCTGGGTTTGGAGGTAATGGCTCCAAAGAGGGCGCAATCCGTGGTGCGCAGCATTTCAACCGTACGCGCGGGGAGAGCATCTCCCTCATGGCACCAGAACTCCCACCCAATGTCTCCGGGGATGTAGTCCGCCGGTAGTTCCAGACGATTTAGTACGATTTGGGCGCATTCCAGGACTTCAACTCCCACGCCATCTCCCGGTAACCAGGCAATTCGGTAGTGTTTCATGGTAGCTACTATCAGTTGGAAATTATTCCTTTCACGGCGTGCAATCGATTCTCATCTCCCTGGTAAAGGGCGTAACTAAATTTCTCTCGGATGGCACCGTAACCATGAACCCCGTCTTTTCGCAGGGCAACATAGGCAACATTAAAGGGAACCCGTCCTTTGTGCTGCTGAATGATACGTTTCAACGCTGCTTCGCACGCCGCGGTGGGATGGTACCCCTGGCGCATGTATTCCACCACTAAAAAGCTACCGGCGGTCTTTATCACGGCTTCCCCCCGCCCGGTAGCCCCGGCAGCACCCACATCGTTATCTACGTAAAGCCCGGCGCCGATGAGGGGACTGTCCCCAACACGGCCATGGAGTTTAAAGGCCAGTCCACTGGTAGTGCAAGCCCCGGCCAAGTCGCCATTACTGTCTTGAGCCAATAGACTAATGGTGTCGTGATTATCATGCGGTCCCCAGTCGTCTTTATCACTAAGGGTTTCTTTCCAGCGTAGCCATACTTTTCGGGCAGCATCGGTGAGTAAATTTTCCTCCTTGAAGCCGTGTGCCAGAGCAAAGCGGAAGGCACCCTCGCCCACTAAGAGCACATGGTCACTGCGCTCCATTACCTTGCGGGCCACGGAAATTGGATGCTTGATGTTTTGCAGGAAAGCCACGGCACCGGCGTTTCCTTTGGAATCCATGATACAGGCATCCAGGGTAACATGCCCGTCTTCATCCGGGATACCCCCATAGCCCACGGACATGATGTTAGGATCGCCTTCCGGGACGCGAACCCCCGTTTCCACGGCATTTAAAGCGTGGCCGCCTTCCCGAAGAACCTTCATCGCCGCCTCGTTGGCGGCAATCCCGTGTTTCCAGGTAGAAATGACCACGGGAACCTTGGAACGAGTTACTTTTTCCATTTGCCCCAAAAGGATTCGAGGCATGAGGGCACTTGCCAGGGATGTTTTTAAGAATAGTCTGCGTTTCATTTTATTTTCCTCCGAACCCACGCTTCCAAACCCCCGGCCAGGATGATCTCTTGCGCAGATAATCCCAAGGGGGCCATGGGATAGGTTTTAGAATTAACGAAGATGGTGCTCCGGGCGAAGTCCAACCGCGCCCGAAAGGTGGTACGAATGGTAGGTTTTGTAGGTGGTATTTCGTTTCGTAAGGTGGTGACTAACTGGGGAGCTTCAACGACTAAAAATCCGTTGTTAAAAGCGTTGCGTTTATACGTTTGGCTGAAGGAACCGGCGATCACGGCTTGGATTCCCCGGTATTGGAGTGCAGTAACCGCCTGTTCCCGGGAGCTTCCCGTTCCAAAATTGAACCCTCCCACCAGGAGGTCGCCCTCCTTGACGATGGTGGTGAACTGGGGATCGTAGTTTTCCATGACCACGCGAACCTGGTCTTCAGGACTGAAGTTGTCTAAATACGTGTATTTCCCCGGGAAGATTCCGTCCGTGTTCAAGTTGTCCTGGGGGCAGAAGACCAATGTACCTTCAATGACGGGAGGGAACCCGTTGAGAAGGGTAACGGATTCCAGGCGTTGATCGAGGGGAGAATCAACTTTGATTGTGGCCGTTATGTTTCCCCTTTGGGTCGGTTCCGGGAGCGTGAGGTAACCAGCAATTGCCGACGCTGCCACTGCCGCCGGGGAAGCCAAGTAACACTTGGCCTCTCGGCTCCCCATGCGACCCTTGAAATTTCGATTCGTAGCCGACACCCCGACTTCTCCTTCCTGTAGCAGCCCTTTTCCCAAGCCGATACACGGACCACAACCAGGTGGCAGGGTTTGTGTGCCGGCTTCTAAAAGGATTTGCCAGTCGCCCCGCCGCTCGCTTTCCCCCTGAACTTCCCGGGAAGCTGCCGCCAGATAAAATTCCACATGGTCGGCCACCCGATGTCCCTTAACCACCTGTGCCGCCGCCGCCAGGTCTTCCACTCGACTGTTGACACAGGAAACCAAATAAGCTTTGTGGATTTTGATACGTCTCGTTTTTAACCGTTGTGCGGTAACTACCTTTTTTACCTGGTCCGGGCCAGCCATCTGAGGACTTATGGTAGCCAAATCGACTGTTATTACTTTAGTATAGTAGGCCTCTTGGTCGGCGTGGAGGGGATTGGTTGCTAACACCTCGATGCGCTGGGGATTGAGACGTGGATGACCCTGCTGTTCACCCTTGTCAAAAAGCTGCGCCCGCTCCCATAACCACTGCAAGGTTATGTCGTCCACCGGGAATAGCCCCACCAGGACCCCCCATTCAGTGGTCATATTGGCGATTGTGAGTCGTGCTTCGATGGACAAACTGCTTAGCCCGGGTCCGGAGAACTCCAGGGCATGGTTCAGCACCTCATCGTGGTTAAAATGTCCAATCAGGGCCAGGATAACATCTTTTCCGGTTACCCCGGGAGGGAGGGCTCCTTCCAAGATGACCTTCGCCACGGGCGGGATTTGCCACCAGGTTTGGCCTGTGGCCCAGATGGCGGCGGCGTCCGTGCGTACTACCGGTGTACCCAGGCATCCCAGCCCCCCGTACATATTCGCATGGCTGTCTGAAGCTACGGCCACCGTTCCCGGGAAGGCGTACCCCTCTTCCACCATGATTTGGTGTCCTATTCCCCGTCCAGCCGGGTAAAAATCCACTCCCATCCGACGCGCAAAGTCCTTGATGCGCTGGTACTTTTCCAGGTTGGTAGGCGAGGTGTCCTGAATATTATGGTCCAGGGCAAACACCGGCTGCTGGGGATAGGCGACTCGTTGCGCACCAATGGCCTGGAATTTTTTCATGATGGCGCCGGTATTGTCGTGGGTCAAGATGTGGGCGGGGTGCAGGGTAATGTAGTCTCCACTATGAATCTCTACCCCGTCACTAACATTCACAGCAAATCTTTGGGCGATTTTTTCAATTAAATTCTGAGCCACGGAGTTACCTCAGCATCAGGCTGGGCGAGTTACCTGTCTAGCGGGAGTTGTCAGCATTAAGACTTGAAGGGTTCAAAGGAAACGAAATCAGCGTGGTGTACGATGATAGCTTCCACGCTACGCTGTCCCCAATCCCCTTCTTTAGAATGAGTGGCGATGATATGTTGTACTTCTGTTGGTAGACTGAACCGCTGGGCGATAGCCACGCCGCTGAAAGGATGGCGTACCAACCTGCCGCGGTCACTGGTGGTGAGTTTACCGTTAACGATCTCGTATTCCTGAAGCTTTCCCACGTCGATGAGAATGGCGCCGGCTATGAGAATGTCCATATTGATGTGGATTGCGTCGCCGAAATTAGTTTGCATGCGATTAGCAATATCAACCGCTAACTGTACACAGGTGCGTTTGTGATTAATGAACGTAATATGACAATCCTTTATGAGGAGTGAAAAAGGGATAGTTTGGAGGTCGTCCATGGTAAGGGGACTGGTTTCAAGAGCGTAGGCCCAGGCCTGGGTCACCTGGTGGCGTAATTTCGCATCTTGGATCCATTCGATTTCCGGCCATAGATCGGCAATCTTATTTTCCATGTACACGGCTCCTATTTAAGATGGGAAAGGGTTAATCGTTGACCTGGTAAATTGAATCCAGAACGGTTCCGTCTACCCATTTCACGACGCCCACGACCTCTTTGCTGAGGTTGGGTTTGGCTGGTGGCCCCCCTAACATATCGTCCACCTCTTGTTTTATCTCTTCGATAGGTCGGATGGGCAGTCCGCTGTTTTTTGTGGCTTCAATGAGGTCCGACCGCCGGGGATTGATAGCTATGCCTCGCTCCGTAACAATCACGTCGATGAGTTCACCGGGACCAACCACGGTGGTCACTTCATCGACGATGACCGGGATACGGTCCCTAAAAGCAGGGATAGGAAGAATAGTGCATTTACTGAAGAGGCAGTTTTGCCAGCCTCCGATCCCGTGGAGCATACGACCGTCGGAATGTGTGACCACATTGGCGTTGAAATTCACATCGACTTCAGTGGCCCCGAGAACAACGACATCCACCATAGAGGCGAAGTTCCCTTTGCCGTGCCAGTTGTAACTGGTGAAGGGGGAGGTGTCCACGTGGCCGGGATTTTCCCGCAGGGATCGTACCCCTTCCAGGTCGAAAGTCTGGCCGTCTAAAATGTAGTCGGTGAGTCCTTCCTCTAACATCTCCACCAGGTATTTGGTCGACCCGCCGCGAATAAAGCGTGCTTTCACCTGGGCTTTTTCCATTAGGCGTCGTAAATAGATGGCAAAGGCTAAAGCCGTGCCTCCTGCTCCGGCCTGGAAACTGAAACCGTTGCGTATGATTCCTACGGCTTGCACGAACTTTGCGGTGAGTTCGGCGATATATAACCGGTCGGGCGAGCGGGTGAGGCGCGTTGTGCCGCTTACGATTTTCTCCGGGTCGCCAATATGATCCAGGACTACCACATGGTCCACGTTTTGCCCCTGGATTTGCCAGGGAACACAGGGGAAGGGTACCAGGTTATCCGTTACGACGATAACCCGGTCGGCATAGAGTGAATCCACCAAGCCGAAACCCAGGGGCCCGCAGGCGGAAGGTCCCCGATCCCCGGTGGCATTCCCGAAAGTGTCGGCAGTAGGTGCGGCTAAAATGGCAATGTCAATATGCACTTCGCCATCCTGGACCGCTTGCCAACGGCCCCCATGACTTCTCAGAACGGCCAGTCCCCGCATACCCCCGTGGGAGGCGAAATCACCCAGGGGACCGTTCAGCGATCCCTCAATCCAATCGATAGCACCGTGTTTAATATGTTTGATTAGAGGGGCATGGCAGGGGAAGGCTGCGGATGGGAACCAGCGCAAATGCTTTATTCCCATCTCGGCCACCACGTCGAATACCTGGTTCATGACCAGATCGCCGTTACGGAAGTGGTGGTGGGATGAAATGGTCATACCGTCTTTCAAGCCAGCTTTTTCGAGGGCCTCCCGCAGGGAGCCGACGACTTTATTTCCGTCCGCTGGAAATTCGGCGCAGGTGCGAAGGGGAGGACCGACTTTGTTTCCCCGGGGGCTGTGGGCCCCCACGCCCTGGAAAGGAGTTTGGGCGACACCATTTACGACGGTGGGAATTTTCCGCCCCAGACTGTTGGAAACCATGGTAAGGTTTTTATTCATTTCAATTTCTGGGGGCTAATTTCCCGGAGGCGACAGCCAGGGCCAGGGTCTGTTGGGCTCTTTTCACTACCGGGGGATCGATCATCTTACTCCCCAGGGACACCACGCCTAGCCCCGCGGCCTGAGCCTTTTCAAAAGCGGCAACAATTGCCTGGGCTTTTTCAATCTCTGCCTCTGCCGGTGCAAATGTTTCATGGATGGGGCGGATTTGCCGGGGGTGGACACATCCCATGCCTTCGAATCCCAGGGCCTTAGCCTTTTTCGCTGACTGGCGCAAGCCGTCTTCATCATCCACATCGCTGAATACGGAGTCGATAGCCTGGAGCCCGGCAGCACGGGCGGCGTTCACCAAACGACTTCGAGCCCATAAGGATTCGCTGCCATTTAGCGTGCGCGGGACCCCTAAGTTGGCGGTGTAGTCTTCCAACCCAATTGTTAGGGCAATATTGTTTGGTGAGGCTTCCGCAATCTCCAGGGCGTTCATCACTCCCCGGGCGCTCTCTATAATGGGCATTAAAAAAACCGGTGACGACCGATCCGTTTCTTGGCCCAGGGTTTGAACGCGTTCATCGATTTCTCGAACCTGGTCGGCGTTTTCCACCTTGGGAATGAGGATGACATGGACGTTGTGGGGAATTACGAACGCCAGGTCCTCTAAGCCTAATTCACCCTGGTTTATTCTGACCATGCGTTCGGTGCCGAAGAAATCGAGGGTGCGTAAAGCGTTCCGTACGATGAACCGGGCAGCGTCCTTTTCGCTGGGGGCAACGGCGTCTTCCAAATCGAGGATAATACCGTCCGGTCGATGAATGCCTGCGTTGACCATGAGCTTGGGTTGGTTCCCTGGCAGGTAAAGACGACTACGCCGGAATCGCTCCCGCATGGTAGTATATTGACAATGCTCCTTAAAAGGAGGTAAAACTTCGGCTGTGATTGCGGGGAAGGCCCGTTTCAGGAGAGCTTCCAGGCGAGCCATGATTACGTACGGCAGAGCGCCGAAATCTTCAATTTCTAACTTCCCGGTTTGGACATCTAAAGTCTGGCAGACTTCTTTTGCCAGGGAGTAAATGGTTTCTCCATAGAGGGATTGAACCTTGCTGGTAACACTTATCGCGAGGGGATCAGACGAGAGCGTATAGGTAGCCCTCAGATCGGAACGTGGTTTCTCACCTGAAGGTCCGATAACAAAAGAATGGTGGGTTGGACTTTTCTTGTTCAATGATCCGGACGAAGATTACAGGAGAAATTTATTCCCATTCGCATCCCCCGGCAAGCTGAATCGACCTACTTGGAGATAAAGTGCAGGGCGCGTAGGGCAATAAATCCACCGGGCAAGCAACAGCTGATCTCCCAAAGCATTTTTCTAACGATAGGTGGTGTATTTACACCAGACCGTGGTCGGCGAAGGAGTACATCTCTTGCCCGGCAATGATGAGGTGATCATGGACGGTGATATCCACGGTCGCCAGGGCCTCCTTGAGTCGCTTCGTAATTTGAATGTCCTCCCGGCTGGGTTTGGGGTTGCCGCTGGGATGGTTGTGTACAAACACCATGGCGGCCGCTTCGTAGCGGAGAGCCATCTTTACCACTTCCCGCGGATAAACTACCGAGCTGGTCAAGGTTCCGACGAATAGTTCCTCCATCCGCATGATCTGGTTGTGCCCGTTCAAAAAGAGGGCCATGAATACTTCCCGCTGGCGATCCCTTAGATTGTATTTTAGGAATTCAAATACTTCCGCCGAAGAGCGCGCAAACTCCGTATGGGAAATACGTTCAGCAAGGGCTCTTCGCGCAACCGCCTGAACTAATTTAAGGCTTAATACATTTTTTGGTCCAATGCCTGGAATAGTTTGCAATTCTTCCGCACTGGCTTCCAGGACTTTTCGTAACGAGCCAAACATTTTAATTGCCAACTTGGCGGAGTCTTTACAGTCTTTACGCGGGGTGCCAAGGGTTAGGAGCAATTCGACGATTTCGTAATCGTGAAACCCTTCCAGTCCCCCGCGTAAAAAGCGTTCCCGAAGACGCTGGCGATGGCCAGCAGAAGAGAGGGTCTTACCACTCATGGTCTTACTCTATAATGCGTTTATAATTGGATGAGAATAGTCAATTCCTTTAGTTAAGCACAACCTCAAGGTGACGTTGTTAATTGCTGGAGTTTTATTCGCAACTCGCGCAATTCGCGCACATTCCCGGTGGGAATGTTACTGGCCTTCCATTTCAGTGCAAAGGTTTCATGGTCGTCCACGCCGCCGTTGGCTTGGTAAAGAGCATAGAGTTCTTCGGGAGTCCGGGGCTTACTGCGATGAAGACTGGCTACCATTCGGTAGGTGATGTCTTCTATCAAGTCGGCGACGAACTTTGGGGGAATGTGATGGGTAAGAATCTCTTTCTCCAGGTGGGAGAAGTGGAGGTCGTGGACGCGGTAATCCTCGAAAGCCTCGTAGGCCAGGGGGGCCACCTCCTTCACTAAGCGGGCCATAGCGTGGGCGTATTCCCGGATTTCCAGTTGGGCGTGATCATCCATGCGTAAATGGAGGAAGTGAAAGGTGTTGTGGAGATCGTTTTTCCAGTACCATTCGGTGTAGATATTAACGGGAAGGATGGCTCGCGCCAGTTCCCGGGCAATCCCGGTATCTTGGAGTTCCTGGTAACGTTGAAAACAGAGGGAGGAAAGCTCGGTGAAATACTCCTGAACTTTTTGCTTTAATTCGCTGGGTACTTCCTCGGCCCGACCCTGCTTATTTACATTACTTTGGAACTGAATGTGCTCCGGATGGGGAATGTAGAATTCGTTACGGGCCTCGGAGTAGCGGAGGCTGTACTCGTTGATATTGGCCGTGCGGTGCCGGACCCACTGGCGGGCCACGAAAATGGGCATTTTACAGTGGAACTTCAACTCCACCATTTCGAAGGGTGTCGTGTGGCGATGGCGCATGAGGTAACGAATTAAACCCCGATCCTGGCTGACCTTTTTAGTTCCTTTCCCGTAACTTACACGAGCGGCCTGGACAATGGCCGCATCTCCTCCCATGGCGTCCACTAGGCGAATAAAACCTTTATCCAAGCACGGAATCGCCCCTGGCGGATACGGTACGTTGGCGGCTGGTTTAGTCATTGTAGTGAAAAACTTTGAGGGTTTTTTCCACGGCCTCGGGATTGCCTGCCACTAAGCCTGGTTTAATCACCGTGCGTTGTTGATTGTAGCGTACCCGGCTCCCGTTCAGGTTGACCAGGATACCGCCGGCTTCGTTGATTAGGCAGTGACCGGCACAAATATCCCATTCGTTCTTAGGTCGTAAGGAGGCAAAAATATCAGCCTGACCGGCAGCCGTCAACCCCAGTTTAAAAGCGACACTGCCCACAGCCCGGAGGAGGGAAAATTTCCCCTGGTAGGGATCCCATAAACCCCGGCGGGTCTCCGAGCGGCTGTTTAGAATGATCATCCCTTCCGGGTCTGTTTTTGACGAACAGTGAATGGGCTCGCCGTTTAAAAAGGCCCCTTCTCCTCGCAGAGCAGTAAAGATTTCTCCTGATATGGGATTGTAGATCACTCCTAAAACGGGTTCGTGTTCGTATACCAAGGCAATGCTCACCACGAAATGGGGCACACCCTCGATGAATTCCTTGGTGCCATCCAGGGGGTCCACGATCCAGACCCAGTCTTTGGTCAGACGCTCCTCAGAGTCGACGGTTTCCTCAGAAAGCCACCCGTAGGAAGGATAGGCCTCCCGCAAAATGGTTTTCAAACGGGCGTCAGCGGCGCGGTCGGCAGAGGTTACCGGATTATGGTACCCCTTGTCTTGAATCTCGTAGTCAGCCTTGAAATAGGTAAGGATCAGCGCTCCTGCCTCGCGGGCGGCCTGAAATGCTAAATTTAATTCCCCTTTCATTGGGAAAAATTATTACAGGTTAAGATAGAATCCTGGACTTTTTACCGGGAGGAAGGACCCTGGAAAAATCTGAGTTGCTTAAAAATTGTAACTTAGGCTCAGAGCGCCTATAACACTGTTTTTGTTTCCTTCGGGAGTGGATTTGGAACGAACTTCTGCCAGTACACTGGCGCCGAAGTTTTTAAACAGTCGTATTGTTGTCCTCCCCTTTATTCCGATTTGTTGGAACTCCACCTGACCATCTCCGGTAGTGTAATTCACGCCCCCTTGTACGGTGAGTTTGCGATTGAAAAACCCGTATTCTGCTTCCGCTTTTAGATTCATGAATTCCTGGCGAGCGCGGGATGAATCAGCCATGATTAAAGGCCGGATGCTGAATTCACTAGAATTCGTGGTCAGAGCAAAAGTGGTCTTGAGGGGAAATGAGAAACGCGATGTAACCGAGAGGTTGTAAACTTTTGTGGCTATTCGTGGGTCTACAAAGTTTGCGTCAAAATCCCGGTCGTTAAATAAGTCTTCTTTACTCACGTTAACGATAGTTCCATTGATGCGGTGATTCAAACCCCACATGTCCAGCGAGTAGTTCAGGGAGGCGACAATGTTGGTGGTTTGGGTTTTTTCACGATTGTCGGAGTAAAATTCTGTATTTGTGGCTTCATTGAATAGTGTGTCTAATTGTATAATTCCATTGTCCCGACCAATAAGTTTGAAGCTCAAATTGAGGGTCGGGAGCGCAGGGCCCGGAATTAAAGTCACGTTAGCAGTCAATGTGTTTTGGGAAGTTACATTGGTAACTGTTGTGCTAATATCGTCGTCCTGGTGTCTGTAGATCAAGGTGAGCATCATTCGATTTTGAAATAAACGAATCTTGTCACTAACCGTTAGTTCGCGGTTGTTGGTTAACAGGTAAGGATTACCCAGGAAGTTATACTCCGGGCCAACCTGGGAGAAGTTGATGGTGGCATAGTGGCCAAAGTAGTTCAGGTTAAGCTTGGTACGCAGGGCGAGGGAGGGCATTCCCAGGATGGCCTCACCAAGGGTAATATCACTGGTATCGCTGAATACAGAGACATCGATGGGAGCTAAAGGAGTGATATTTTCATTGAGGATGAACCAGTTTTTAATATCTGCCGGGTCGAAAGGAATGAGGTCCAGGTTCATTTTCCCAAAGATTTTATTGTCGTCATCTTCATCTAAAAGGGTGTCCAGTTCATCTTTAGAAATGGCTCCTTCCCAGATATTGCGGTTGAGCATACTAAATGCTATCTCACTTTCCACGGCAATGCGTTTCTCGTCGAAATAGAAGCCAATATCCGTGCCCGCGACCAGGTTGTCCCTGGGTGTTTTGCCGGACCAATTAGGCTGATCGGCGAGGGTGACTTGGTAACCGGTTTCATTATTCATGGCCATGAGCTGGGCGTAGGTATAAGTCCCTTGTGAAAGACCCAGTGTATCCCAGGGGATTCTGACCAGCGCATTGTTTAGGTTGGTTTGGATAGTGCTTTTTTTATCCCTCACGTGCATTGCATTAAAGCCCCACTGGAAGTGTTCTCCCGCACCAAAGCTAAGGCGACCACCGGTGATATTTTGTTGAAAGGTGTAGCCCAAGCGATTAAGGAGGAAGAGATTCACATCGTCTTCCTGGACAGCTTCCGTTAGTTGGACCGCCTTATCTACTGCTGGATCTCCCTGAACGGCGCGGTTGAGTTGTCCCTGGATGAAATGGAAGTTGATGACGCCCAGTTTCAGATTGGCCTCCAGTCCTCGAACTCGTTTGCCGTCAAGAGTGAGGCGGGTGAAACGGGGATTGACATCACCGATCCCCACGTCTAGAAAGCGAGTGAAGGAAAAACCCAGGTTAAACCGGTTGCGAGGTTGTAAGAGGGGGTCTTCATCGGAAGTGAGTTTTATCTTGGCCTGGAAACGGAGCATCTCAGAGACGGAACCTCGCAGATTCACGCCAACCCCGCTCACGGCCAATTCTTCGTCGTCGATTTTATCATAGTCCAGAGTCGTCGTGACCTTGCCACCCACGTCAAATTCTAAGGGCCCTTTTTCCTTCCCTGTTACGGTGAAAGTCCAGTCCCTGGTGTAGGCTTCAGCTCCATCGAGTCGCCCGGCAGAAACGATTACCCGGTGTGTACCAGGCGCCAAAAACGTGGGGGTGTAAGATAGCATGTCCGTGTCTACGGCTGCTCGAGGGGAAACATCCACGCCATCCAGGTACAAACGTATCCGGTCCGGGTCAATATTCTCCAGGCCAAAGAAGGAGACGGCGATCAAAACCTCTTCACTGGTTACTTGGGTGTTTGGTTCCGGGCTGAAGATCTCTATGTTTTGAGCCTGGATGGCTACCAATAGAAAGGAGAGGAGTGCTATCTTTTTCAGGGATCTACTGATATTGAATAACGACTTGTTTCTTGTTGCCATTGGCATCCTCAATTTCAAAGCGTAGTTCATGAGTCGGAGCCTCTTCTTCGCCTTCCTCGAAGGTAGGGACATTGCTGCTCTGGGTTTGGGTCACATCCAGGCTCCCGTCCGGCGTTGACGTGGTCGTTTCCCCAGCATTCGCCACCGTGGAATCCCCTGTTATGGTGTTGGTTACTGTAATCGTTCCGGTAAGGGTTATGAATAAGTCCCCTTGCAAGGGATCGGAGATGATGACTATTTCAGTCCCTTTTACCGACGCCACCGATACAGGGGTAGCGATGAGGAACTCTTTCCCCTTTTGTTTGGAGACGGAGGCTAACATGGTTCCCCGGTTTAACGACACCCGTTTATTGATACCTCTGCCGGAGCGTTGCCCACCGATAGTGTATTCCGTGTTTTCCTTCACCTTGATGGTGGTTTTATCATCCAAATACATGGTGACGGCAAACCCATTTTTACCCGTTCGAATGCGATCGTCGTTCACCAATCCAAGACCTGGCTTAAGAGGTTGTTGAATTTTGGTTCCCGATGGGAAATATTTTACATCGCCACTGGCTTTAATGGTAATGGCAATTTTACTGCCACCAAACAAGATGGAGAAGAGGAGACAGGGGATAAGGAGTGTGTGCTTCATTCTTCCACCTCCACAGAAATAATATTAATGGGGCGATAGGTCACATTACCCAATGAATCCGTTTCTGCCACCCCCTGGGTTATGAGCGATTGGACGAAAGATAAATCGGCAGTGCTATCGTCCAGGGCGATCGTTCCGGTGGTTGCGTAACCGGCGTAGGTGCCGCCAGCGCCGAATAGAGCATTGAACTGATCATCGCCTAAGAGGGTTTGCAAGGTTGTCATCGTGGGATTGGTGGCTGCACCAGCGCCGCCTCCGCCCCCTGATGCGCCTCCGGTGGTGGAGAAATCCTTCACTTTAAAGGCAAATATTTCACTGAGGACTTCTTCGGTTCCCGTCGTGGTGGGCATCTCTTTTTTCACCTGCCACACGTAGACCTTACCAGGTTCAAGATCCCCCGCGCCGGTGACGGGATATTGAAAAGAAGTCGTCTCGTAACCCACTTCGGCAAATCCCAGGGCTTGATCTAAGGGTAAGCGGGTAATGGATTCGATGGCCTCTTCCACCGTGGAGTGAAGCCCTGGATTAAACTCGGCCACGCGGATAAAAAAGTTGCAACCGCCCGCTACGTTGCACGGATCAGATTCCCACTGGAAAAGAGGATAGGTAGTGTAAATCTCGTTTATTGTGGTATCGGCTAACGTACCACCGGGAGAGATTAATTGGAGATAAGTGGGAGTAGTAACGTTTAGAACCTCCTCATATTGAGCCAGCACATCTTGGTTGAATTCATCCCACACTTTTATAGCGAACCGGTACACACCATCGGGTAAACGTCCCGTTTGAACAACGGCGTTGAACATGTCTTCTGCTTGACCCGTTTCAATCTTGTCCTCGATATAAACATGTAAAGGTACCGGATTACCCTGTTCGTCGAAGAGTTGATCCGTATCGATGGTGAGGTCCTGGTTGTTGAGATGAATGGGTATTTTCAGGGTGAAAGGGTCGGTTTTAACCCATATCAACGTCTGGTTGTCAAGGCCCAGATCGTCGGAGTCAATGACAATTTTAAAGTCGATAATGACGTTGGCACTATCGTTGTACGGAGGGGAGCAGTTGTTCAGGCATAAATCGGCGAAGAATATGGGGACATTAGAGCTGCCCGTATTCAGGTCGATTGCGCTGACATAATAGGTGACATAGGGTAGAAAGTTCACATCCAGGTTCACATTCTGTCCGTGCGCTAATGCTCCAAGGGTGCTTAGGTAGAGTAGTATTTTTTTCATAGGATCTCCCTGGCGGTAAATCTTTTTTTGAATTCCGCCCACTATTTAGGCATGAAAGCTAACAGCAGTCACGGGCAAAAGGAAAGTTGAAATATGAGCATGTGACGGGTCCCACAGTCTAACTGCGAGACTGCTTTTGAAAGATGATCAATTTTTCCTTCCCTCTGCGCCGAGGGATGGAAAGGGAAGGGTATTCATCGCGGAGAATATACCACCGGTCACGGAAAAGTCGTTTCAGGGCTGTTTCTTCCACTCCCCAGGGAGGTCCACCCGCCGCCAGCTTTTTATCCAGGGGATACCAGAGCCCGATCAGTTGTCCTTCTGGTTTTAAGATTGTCCACACTAACTGTTCGTACTCTATGCGGCGATTAACGGGTATGGCGCAGAAACAGGTTTGTTCTATGATATAATTAAAAACGCTTTCAAAATCCTGGGTAAGGGTGAATAGGTCCCGTTCTAAAGCATGAATGGACAGGTTTGCCTGGTGCGCCAGTTGCTGTACACTCTGGATGGCGCTGGGTGCAAAATCCACGGCTGTCACGTTGAAACCGTGCTGGGCAAACAGGACAGCGTCGTATCCCCGTCCACAACCGATGATACAGAGTTTGCCTGGTGGCAAGGATTCAACTAATTGGGAAAAAACCGGTGTTGGGCCTCCCACGTCCCAACCGGTGTCTCCTTCCTGGTAATGCGTTTCCCAAAAGTTTGGACGGCTTTCGGGAGTTTTCTTTTTATTATCCATCATTGGGCGTGGTTAATATCCTTTTAGTAGCATTTGGGGTGCAATGAAGACCTAATGGAAGCTCCCGATCCCATTGTTGTTTTAGGTTTTGTTGCGATCGTTATTTGGACGGATCATTATGGGATTATGAGTTGTCTGGGAAAGGGTTGTTTGTTCAGACATCAAGGTGTTATAGCCGGGGATCGTAAGCTAAGTTGGGCGCCAACCATTGTTCCACGGTGTTGATGGCCATGCCTTTCCGGTGAGCGTAGTCCGTGACCTGGTCCTTGCCGATTTTGCCCACCCCGAAATACCGTGCGGCGGGATGAGAGAAATACCAACCACAAATTGAAGCGGGAGGGGTCATGGCAAAATGGTCAGTGAGTTGAATACTGGTGTGTTTGGTCACTTTTAGGAGGTCAAACAGAAGTTGTTTTTCCGTGTGGTCGGGGCAAGCCGGGTAACCGGGCGCCGGTCGTATACCACGATATTTTTCTTTCAATAAAGCTGCTGGTTCTAAGTCTTCTTCGGGACTATAGCCCCAGAGCTCCCGTCGAACGCGTTCGTGCAGATGTTCGGCCAAGGCTTCCACTAACCGGTCGGCCAGGGATTTGGCTAAGATGGCCTGGAAATCATCCTGGGTTTTTTCATACTCCGCTACCCACTGCGCCAGTCCGATCCCGGTAGTGACGGCAAAGGCGCCGATCCAGTCCAGTTTTTCCTTTTCGCGCGGGACAATATAGTCGGTAAGGCAACGGTGAGCACGGGAGGACCCTTTATCACTTTGCTGGCGGAGAAAATGAACGGTCATCCGTACCCCGTTCCGGTCTTCGTCAGTGTAGATTTCCACATCATCGCCCTGGGCATTGGCCGGGAAAAGTCCCACCACGGCCCTGGCGGTTAATCGCTTTTCTTTTACCATAAGTGATAACATCTCCTGGGCTTCCTGGTATAACCGTCGGGCTTGTTGACCCTTATTAGGGTCCTTCAGGATTTCAGGATATTTTCCCTTCAATTCCCAGGTCATAAAAAAGGGCGTCCAGTCAATGTAGGGCAGCAACTCCGGGAGTGGATATTCTTCGTAAATCGTTAAGCCTTTTTGGATTGGTGTTGGGGGGGCGTATTGCTCCCAGTTGATGGTAGTTTTTCTCTCCCGTGCCACTGTCAGGGGAAGGAGGGTTTTCTTAGTCGTGGAGCGTTGCTGCTGTTGGCGGATCTGGCGGTAGTCACGGCTTAGTTGTTTCAGGTAGTCGGGGTGCGTCTCGGGATGTAGTAACTGATTCACGATTCCTGCACTCTGGGAGGCATCTTTAACATGAACTACCGGGCCGTGGTAAGCGGGTTCAATTTTTACAGCGGTATGGGTTCTGGACGTGGTAGCCCCACCGATGAGTAAGGGGACTTTTACCTGTTGGCGGTTTAATTCTTTGGCTACATTCACCATTTCTTCCAGGGAAGGCGTGATCAAGCCACTCAGACCAACGATGTTTACCTTTTGTTTTAAAGCCGTTTCCACGATGCGTTGTGCTGGTACCATGACCCCTAAATCGACGATGTCAAAATGGTTACATCCCAGGACAACGCCCACAATATTCTTACCGATATCGTGAACGTCACCCTTAACGGTGGCCAGGAGGATTTTCCCTCTTTTCCCTTTGTCCTGTCCCTTTCCCGTTTGCAGATATTGTTCCAGATGAGAAACGGCCTGTTTCATTACCCGGGCGCTCTTGACTACCTGGGGTAGGAACATTTTTCCTGCGCCAAAAAGTTCACCGACCTGGTTCATCCCATCTAATAAAGGTCCTTCAATCACTTTCAAGGGATCCCCAATTTTCCGGTAGGCTTCTTCCGTGTCCGCAATTATATAATCGGTGACCCCTTCGATCAAAGCGTGGGAAAGACGCGCTTCTATGGGAAGTTCTCGCCAGGCCTTAACAGTCTCCTTCTGGTAAACCTTGGGCTCCATCCTTTTAACCATGGAGAGCAACGTTTCCGTTGCTTTTTCATAGCGGTTGAAAAGCACGTCCTCAATCGCCGTACGGAGAACTGGGTCTATCTCGTCATAGACCATGAGTTGGCCAGCGTGGACAATTCCCATGTCCATTCCTGCTTTGATAGCATGGTAAATGAAGACGGAGTGCATGGCCTTGCGGAGGGCGTTGTTGCCACGGAAAGAAAACGAAAGATTGCTAACGCCACCACTAATCAGACTATGGGGATAGGTCCGTTTGAGCGTTTTACAAGCCTCCAGATAGGCCAGGGCGTAGTTGTTGTGTTCAGGAATTCCGGTGGCTACGGCGAAAATGTTGGGGTCAAAAATGATGTCTTCAGGGGGAAAGCCTGCCTCTTGGGTCAAAAGTTGGTAGCTACGGTTTAGGATGGCAATTTTACGTTCGTAAGTATCGGCCTGACCGTCCTCATCGAAGGCCATTACAATAACGGCGGCGCCATATTTCTGGATTTCTTGGGCTTGTTGGAGAAACACGTCTTCCCCCACTTTTAGGCTTATGGAGTTGACAATCCCTTTGCCGGGCATGTTTTTTAGTCCCCGTTTTAACACGGACCACTTGGAGGAGTCAATCATGAAGGGGACTTTGCATATATTGGGTTCCATAGCCATGAGTCGGAGAAAATTTTCCATTTCCCACTCTGAGTCTAGGAGACCTTCATCCATATTAACGTCGAGAATTTGGGCTCCGTTGGTGATCTGGTCTTCGGCAATTTTCAGAGCCATTTCGTATTTCTGGGACTTGATGAGGTGTCTGAATTTGGCCGATCCGGTGACATTGGCCCTTTCGCCGATGTTAACAAAAAGGGAATCGGGCCGGATGGTCAGCGGCTCCAGACCGCTTAACCGGGTGTAGGGTTCCAGTTGAGGGATTAACCTGGGAGAGAGTCCTTGAACCGCTTCCGCAATGGCCTGGATGTGGTCAGGTGTAGATCCACAACAACCGCCCACGATGTTAACCAGTCCTTCTTCAGCGAATGCTTTCAGGTGCTCAGCCATGAACTCCGGTTGGTCTTCGTATTCCCCGAAGGTGTTGGGCAACCCGGCGTTGGGGTGAACACTTAAATTGGCGTCTACGAGCGGAGCCAACTCTTCTAAATAGGGGCGCATTTGGGTGACCCCCAGGGCGCAGTTCAATCCCAGGCCGAGCAGGTTAGCGTGGCGTACCGTGTACCAAAAGGCCACCAGGGTTTGACCGGACAGTATGCGGCCACTGGCATCACTCACCGTTCCCGAAACGATGATGGGGAGGGAGTGTTTTTCCTTTTCAAAAACTGTAAGGATGGCCCACAGTGCGGCCTTGGCGTTGAGGCTGTCAAAGACAGTCTCCACCATGAGCAAATCAACGCCCCCGGCTAACAAGGCTTCTGTCTGCGTAATATAGGCCGCACTAAGTTCGTCGAAGGTAACATTCCGGTATCCCGGCCGGGAAATGTCCGGAGAGAGTGACGCCATGCGGTTTGTGGGACCGAGGATACCACATACAAAACGAGGTTTGTTGGGATTTTCTTTCGTGGCAGAGTCGGCTACTTCCCGGGCCAGGATCACTGCCTGGTAGTTCATCTGGTAGCAAAGCTCCTCCAATTGGTAATCCCCTTGGGAGATGGCGTTGGCGTTAAAGGTGTTTGTTTCCAGGATATCGGCGCCGGCCTGCAAATATTGTCGGTGAATGGATTTGATCACGTCTGGACGGGTGAGACTGAGCAAGTCATTATTCCCCTGCAACTCACAGGGGTGGTCTACGAAGGCAGTACCACGATAATCGGCCTCGGTGAGGTGGAAACTTTGGATCATCGTTCCCATGGCACCGTCGAGGACCAGGATTCGTTTTTTAAGTATGGTTTGTAGTGTGTCCATAAGAAAAGGGCCGGTGCTATCCCGGCCATTTGGTTGCCTTTTTAGCACCTTGAATTTACGGTCGCGGCAATAGGGCACAAATCACGACCGAAGGAGTTTACAATAAGTTGTCCCAGGGTTCAAAGGGAAGCTTTAATTGTTAAAACTACTTGATGAGCAAGTCTAAAATAAATTAGTTTATCCCCTGGTGATGGAGTCCGGAAGGATTGTTACCAAGCGCAAAGATTTTCTCAACCCAATAATCATTGTTGATAAAAAGCATTTTTTCCGGGATTAATTCCCACCCCTTCCTTCCTCCTCTCCCCACCAGTAAAAGTCACTAAGTAAACTACATCCACAAAAGGATGGAGCCTTATTCAGGTTTCATTTCTTGGTGGTTGTTCTATAAACAAATGGTAGGTTAGAAATATGAAGAAAGAAATTTATATTAACGAGAGTATGGGGGAGACCCGTATTGCTATCCTGGAAGACGGTCAGTTAGTCGAAGTCTATATTGAGAAGCAGGATCGCCACCGCATGGTGGGGAATATTTATAAGGGGGTGATGGAGAATGTGCTCCCCGGGATGCAGGCCGCTTTTGTAGATATCAATTACGGCATTAATGCCTTCCTTCCTTTTTCCGAAATTGAGAATAATGAATACCTGGCGGATGTGAACCAGGACGCCAATGACAATACGGGATTTAAGACCGGTCGCGATAATGTGGAGGTGGATTTAAAAACCGGGCAGGAGGTGTTTGTTCAAGTCATTAAGGAACCCTTTGCCGGGAAGGGTCCTCGGGTCACCACCGAAATCGCCCTCCCGGGTCGGCTGTTAGTGTTGGTGCCCAATGCCAGTTACATTGGAATTTCGAAGAAAATTTGGGACAAGTACGAGCGTCGCCGGTTACGGAAAATTGCCGCCAGCTTCAAGGCCAAGGACGTGGGGTTGATTATCCGCACGGTAGCCGAGGGGAAAGACGAGGCATTATTAAGACGTGATTATGAAATGTTAATGGACACGTGGCGGAAGGTACAAAAAAAGGCTCAGAGAACACCCGGGCCCTCACTCGTATACGAGGATTTGGAAACGGCCTCCAGTGTCATTCGCGACCTGTTTACGCCCGATGTGGAGAAAATCATCACGGATTCGAAGAAACTGTACCGGAAGACCCAACACTATTTGGAAGACGTATCTCCCAATATTGCTTCGCGTCTCGAACTGTATAAGTTAAAAACGCCCCTTTTTGAGGGCATGGGTATCGAAGATGAGATCGACAAGTTACTACGGCCAAAAGTATGGTTAAAAAGCGGGGCTTACCTGGTTATTGAAAAAACAGAAGCCATGGTCGTTGTAGACGTGAACAGCGGTCGGTTCGTAGGGAAGAAGATACATGAGGACAATTCCCTGAAAATCAATTTAGAAGCGGCCCGGGAAGTGGCGCGTCAGTTGCGCTTGCGTGATCTCTCCGGCCTCATCGTAATCGATTTTATTGATATGCAGGATGAGACAAACCGTAAGAAGGTGTACTACGAGTTGCGCAAGGAGTTAAAACGCGATCGCGCCAAGGTCGCCGTCTCCCCCATTAGCGAGTTCGGGCTTTTGGAAATGACGCGTCAACGAATTCGCCTGAGTTTAATCGACTCCATGAGTGAGGAATGTCCGGTCTGTCACGGTTCGGGGCGCATTATCGCCAAAGAAACTTTAGTGACGAGAATTGATCACTGGCTAAGACGTTACAAATCCAAACACCATGATTTGCGGTTACGATTGCTTTTGCATCCGGAAAATGCTGAGTATTTGTTGGAAAATAAACGGAAGATACTCCGGGGTCTTATGTGGCAGAATTTCGTACACATTTCTATTGAATCTGATCCACGGGTGGCCCGTGATGAATTCCAATTCCTGCGCGCCAAGGATGGACAGGACGTTACTAATTTTACGCGTTCGCCATCCAACCGTACAACTAAGGCTTGATCGGAATACTGGTTGCGTGTAACTTCGCCCGCTTTTTTGGAGATGAAAATGTACGCCATTGTTAACATAGCAGGAAAACAGTACCGCGTTGCCGAGGGGGACCAAATACGTGTCGCCAACCTGCCCATTTCGGTAGGGGAAAAGGTGAATTTTGATTCGGTACTATTCCTGGACACGGATAAAGGGGTCCAGATAGGCTCCCCCACAGTGCCTGGCTCACAAGTAGCGGCGCATGTAGTGGAGCACGGTCGCGAGCGTAAGATCCTGATCTATAAAAAGAAACGGCGCAAGGGGTACCAACGCAAGAACGGACATCGCCAGGGTTATACCCTCTTACAGATTGACCGCATTCAGGTCAAAACCGCGGCTAAAAAAACCAAGGCGGCGAAGGTAGCGGAGAAAAAAGCTGACGAGAAGGAATCTTAATTATGGCTCATAAAAAAGGTGTTGGCAGTTCCCGGAATGGAAGAGATTCTCATTCCAAGCGTTTGGGTATAAAGGTTGCCGACGGCCAGGCCATTTTGGCTGGAGGGATTATTTTAAAACAACGGGGTACCAAGTTTCACCCCGGAGATAATGTCCGCCGGGCAGGAGACGACACGCTCTTTGCCACGG
The DNA here is from genome assembly GCA_964628055.1 of uncultured bacterium. Taxonomy (GTDB): domain Bacteria; phylum Fidelibacterota; class Marinisomatia; order Marinisomatales; family TCS56; genus CAZBEL01. The sequence continues at coordinate 52,098 of CAZVNL010000002.1, forward strand.
TGGATGGTAGAGTGAAGTTCGGCCATAAAAAACCGCAACGGAAAGTAGTGAGTGTTACCCCCAACTAATTGACCTTTTCTACTCCTTACTATCACTATGAAACCTCGTTGATCCTTAACGGGGTTTTTATTACTTCTAGGGCTGTGTTTAGACGGTGTAAAACCCTAAGGTAGTCCCCGTTCGATAGACCTAAATTTCTTTCTGGTTATTGAAGAAAAATCAACGGGGGAATTATACGTAGAATCATGGACAACTTTCCGTGCTTGGTAAGGGTCAATAAGAAGAGTGTTCGCAACGGGTCGTGAATAACGAAACACGCCAATTGATCCAACAAGCCCAGGCGGGAAATGTGCAGGCGTTTCACGACTTGGTAGCGCTTTACGATGGAAAGATCATGTCCTTAGCATTACAACTAACCAAAAACCAGATGGATGCCGAAGACCTCTACCAGGAGGTTTTTTTAAAAGCCTATACCAGGATAAACCAGTTCCGGTTTGAAAGTGAATTTTATACCTGGCTCTATCGCATCACCGTGAATACGGCTTTGAACCTGAAACGGAAGTTGTCCAATATTCAGTTACGCAACACGGACCCCGACTTCCCTGAAGACTATCAGGAATGGTTGTCCGAACAATCCTTTGTTGCTGACCAATCGGGGGAGATTATTTTGGCGGTCAAAAAAGCTACGTTGGCCCTACCGGCTAAGCAACGGGTTGTCTTCTTATTGAAGCACATGCAGAATTTGAAGATCAGGGAAATTGCCGCCATCATGGGAATTACGGAAGGGACAGTGAAAAGGTATTTATTCCGGGCCCTAGAAAAATTGAGGAAAGAATTAAAGGAGTTTCGCTATGTCATCGGTGAAAATTCATAGACCGTTACAAGAAACCGCTTCCCGGTATGTTTTGGGCCTACTTGAGGAAAAGCAACGCCGGGAGTTCGAGGTGGTTCTGCAAGAAATACCGGCCTTACAAACCTATGTAGCGGAGTTGAAAGACACCCTGACCCTGGCGAAAAAAACCCTAACCGTGGAACCCGATGAAAACTACTTGATGAGCCAGCGGGTCCTGTTACGTGGGCGCATCGAAACAAGGGAAAGGTTGAAAGGCTCAGCCCAGGGAATTCCCACCCTAGTGGGTCTTCCACGACCAGTACCCGTTTCCTGGATCTACCACCCGTGGGCGGCCCTTGTCAGCTTGGCGGTAGTCCTGGTTCTTGTCTTTTTGGTAGGTCGTTATTCCGCTGGACCTTCATCCCAGACTGTTGCCCCTGATCAATCGGTTCAGAACATTGCCGATTTATTGGAAGCAGGGCAGTTGAATAATGTCCAGTTCCGTGAATTGAATCCGGGGAATAAGATTGTGGAGGTCAAAGGGGACGTATCCCGGGGATTGAATATTTCCGGGACTCCCACGGACCAACGCATTCAGAAGATCCTTTACTACCTGCTCCTCCATGATGCTAACCCGGGCACGCGTTTGAAAGCGGTGAAATACCTGGCGGAGATTCCCTCCCAGGAAGAGAAGAAGCTGGTGCTCATTTCGGCCCTCCTTTCTGATCCCAATCCGGGTGTTCGCCGTCGCGCCGCCCAACTCTTGAAAGGGTATGCCCCGGACGAACTGGTTGCGGAAGCTTCTATGAAAGCCTTGTTGGAGGAGGAGAATGAAGCCATTCGTATGGAAGCTTTGGAGATCATGCGGAAGCAGCCGACGAGTAGCATGGTGCCCGTGTTACAGGTGGTGAGTCTCATGGATGAGAATGAATTCATCCGGGCCCAAGCGCGACAGGTTTTAGAAACTCTCCGGGAACCCCCTGACGATAATCGCATCGAGAAACGCCCATGAACCGGTTAAACGTTAATTCCAATAGTCTCCATCGCCTCTTCCTGGTGGTTCCATATGCGGTAATGCTTTCCTTAACTGGAATTCAGTTGACTCCCGCCCAGGAGATATTTAACTCCTTTGATTGGGACAACCGCTACAAGTACATTGGCAGTACCACCTACGAATATGAGTTACCCGTTGGACCCGGGAGGCAACGCATTCTCAACGTGTACGACATTGCCGGGGACGTGTCCGTTGAAGGTGTACCTGGTCATAGCGTAAGAATCGTGGAAACCGTCTCCATTCGATCCACTTCGAAGAATCGTGCTAAAGATTTGTATGCGGAGGTGAAGGCACAAATAACCGTTAGTGACAGTGGCTACATAGAATTAGTAGGTCAAGATTCCTGGAATAATAAAGTTTCGTTCCGTTACGATATTACCCTCCCTTCCGATTACAACCTGCGGATCCAGACCGGCGGTGGGGATATTAACGTGGTTCACATGAAAGGGGGAGTGGATGTCCGAACCAGTGGCGGCGATGTAGAACTTGGTGGAATACAGGGGCGCCTCACGGCCACCACCTCGGGGGGAGATATCACTGTTACCTCCACAAAAGGATTGGTGGTTTTGAAGACCTCGGGGGGAGATCTGGAAATCACCGATACAGAGGGTAAGTTAGAGGCTTCCACCTCCGGGGGAGATATTCTTGTGGGGAATATATTAGGCGATATTGAGGTTTATACCAGTGGCGGGGATTTGGACCTGGAAGATGTTCGCGGTGTGCAAGTTATCGGTCGCACGGCAGGGGGTGACATCAAGCTTAGGGAAGTGGAGGGAGATATTTCCGTGACGACCTCAGGGGGGACACTGGATATTGAAGATATTGTAGGGACTCTGGAAGCGTCTACGGCCGGTGGTGATATTGAGTTGGAGACCTTAGAAGGCCCTGTGGAAGTTGCCACCAGCGGGGGGGATATTGACGGTGAGGATATTCAAGGGGCCATTAGAGCCCAGACTAACGGGGGCGACATCCGGGTAGTAAAAACCTGGAATAAGAGCCTCACTAAACACGATATTAAACTCAAAACCTCCCGGGGGACCATTCGGCTAACCCTTCCCAGGCATTTTCCGGCAACCCTTCGCGCCACGGTGGAGGACAAATTGTCGGCGGAAGCTATTGATTCTGAAATACCCCTGACCATCTCCACGCACCACGACGAGGTTCGAGGGGAGGGAATTACCGGTGCGGGTACCTATCGGGTGACTTTACGAGCGCGTTACGATTCCATTATCATTACTGAGGAATGATGGCATGAAATTATTACAAGGACTACTGTTCATAACGTTTGTTTATCCTCAAGCAGTAACCAGTGATCCTGACACGGCTAAATCGGTTCAACGAGTCTATGAAGCCGAACAAAAGGCCGTCGGGGAAAAGGGCGATTGGCAATCTCAGGGATATCCTGAACAGGATTTAGCCACCGACGAGCTCATTTTTCGGAAAGACGTGGTAATTGATTCCAACGAAGTTGCCACCCAGTCCATACGAATTATTGGCGGTGACTTGACCGTTTATGGGACAGTGAAAGGGAAAATAACCCTCTACGGCGGTGATGCCTATTTGAAGGGAACGGCCGTTATTGATGGTGAAATTATTACCGTAGGGGGGTATGTGTACCGCACCCCCGGGGTGATCATTCGGGGCAAGATTGTGGAGTCCAATCTCACCGAAGGCTTGATCTACCGGGAGACGGACCAGGAAAGTGACATTCAGGGCCAAGGTTATTTCGGCTGGCATGGAAAGGGGACCAAACTGCACCGGGACTGGATACACCCGGAGAAGCACACATTCATCTATAACCGCAATGAAGGGGTGGTTTTTACCCCGTTCAACGAATTTTGGGACGGCCAATCCCACTCCAGCTTTCGCTTCAGCTGGTCCCTGGGGGTCCGTCTGAACAAAGGGATGGCTCCCGGGATTACGGGGCGTGCGACTTTTGAAAAGACCTTCTTCAAAAACAAGGACCTTATTCTGTTCACCAGTGGGTTTCGGGAGAGTCGAACGGATGATTACTACCGTCTCCCTACCCGGGAGAATTCCCTGGCGGCTTTCTTCGGGCATCAGGACTTTTACGACCGGTGGGATGAAACCGGATGGGAAGTGGGACTCGGTCTGGACCTGAATCTCCTGAAAATAAAGCTTAAGGCGACCTCGGTAGAACTGGATACCCTTCCCGTGGTGAACCTGTGGAGCCTCTTTGAACGCGAGCGCGCACTGCGACCTAATTTAGCCGTTTCTCGTCAACATTTGGGGTATTACCAGGGAATCCTTGCCTTCAGGACCCTCGATTACCAAGCCCTGGCCAGTGGGGTGGCCATCATGCTACAGGCGGAATATTATCAAGCCCCTGAAGAGGAGCGGAACTTTCTGGAAATTCCCGTCCAAGCACTTCGCCAGAGACACCTGGGAATTGCCATTGTGAACTGGGAATTTTCTTACGGACTCGTCCTGCGCAACCGCTTCATTGTAGGAACCGCCTCCAATGAATTAGATGGTTATCGTTATTTCAGCGTAGGTGGCCTGGGATCGGTGAGCGCCACACCCTATAAAATCCAGGTGGGGAATCGCATGCTGCAGTGGAATCTGGAATTCGTTATGACCCCCGATTTCACCGCCAGCGACTGGGTTGTAAAAGTATTTTTGGACGCCGGCCACGCCTGGAAAACATCTGATTATGGATATAACTGGAATGAAATCAAAAATAACGGTATTTCGTCAGTAGGTTTCGGTGTCGGTGAGGGAGACGAAGGTGAAAGTGACCTGGATTGGATGGTGAACATTGCCAAACCTCTGGACCGCGGCGATTATATCGAAACTACCATTCGGATCAACTACAACTTTTAGGTACGATGACTATTACCCTTCTCCTTCTTCTCACACTCACGGTTAGCAATGCTGTCGATTCATCTGTCGCCGTCAATCCTTTCATCGCGTGGTTCCATAGTATTACCGATACCAACCGGTGGCAGGGTACGAAGCATAAATGGGTTCGGGACTATTATCAGTATCATACGAAAGGGGTTAACCGCCTTGATGTTGATTTAGAGTATGCCTTAGGCAAGCTCACCATTGACGCCAATGACAAAAAAGACCTCATCTCGGGCTATATCCGCTATTATCCTGACCAGATAACACCAGAAGTCAGTTATGAGAAATTCGGTTCCAGGGGTATTTTCAACGTAGACGTTACTACCAACGAGGACATAGATAGAGAGGTGCATTTAAAATGGGATAAATTTGGTGGGAAAAATATCTTAGGCGACCATGTGAACAATGAATTGAATTTTTCCTTGCCTCCCGCACTGCCCATGGAATTGAAATTGGATTTAGGTTTAGGGGACGCTGACCTGAACTTTTCCCGCTTGTATTTAACCGACGTCAATCTGAACTGCGGCTTGAGTGATGTCATCTTACATTTTAAGGAACCCAACGGCGTCGATTGCGACCGGTTGAGCATTGATACCGGTTTGGGAAAGTTGCGGGCTTCTGGATTGCAATATCTCCGAGCCAGGGATATTTATATCAAGGTGGGATTGGGCTCTGCCAATCTCGATTTTGCGGGCAAACTGGACCGGGATGTCTCCCTGACCATTGACGTGGGCTTAGGTTCGCTGGAATTGAAGCTACCGCGGAATGCAAATATACGAGCTACCATCACCGACAACTTCCTCTCCCAAGTTGATACGGATGAATTAATCAAACGCCAGGGAGAATGGGTCAGCCCTACGTGGTCTACGGATCGTCCCACCATCGAGCTGGATATTGACGTGGGGATGGGTTCCGTTGACCTGGATTTTAGTGATTAGCTGACCTTTACCACCTTTAGGAGGAGAACCCAACAACCACAGCCTTCTTCCAATTGCGGGGAGGATTTAAATGAGGCGTAAAACTGCCCCTACGAGTTTTTCGATTCCCGCGGCGGCCTCTTTTATGGATTGAGCTTCCATGTAGGCGGGCGTCGAAACAATTTTCTGCTCTTCGTCTACCACCATTTCGGTTACCGGACAGGTCACATGCTTGGCCCCCATGGTCTCGATATCCGCCGCCGTTTTTTCGTCGGAACCGATGGTAAGGGATACTTCCTCTTGCTCCTGCCCCATGATCTTGGCCAGCATGACTGGGGCTATGCAGAGGACGCCAATGGGTTTCCCGGCTTGGTGCACCTTTGAAGCTAAACGATACACATCGGGATTTACGGTACAATTACTCCCTGTCATGGCGTAGTCACAGAGGTTCTTGGCCACGCCAAAGCCTCCCGGGAAAATGAGCGCGTCTAATTCGTCAGCTTGAACTTCAGCCATATCCTTGATGTTGCCCCGGGCGATACGGGCGGATTCCACCAGAACGTTCCGGCGCTCTTCCATCTCCTCACCATTTAAATGATTTACCACGTGCAACTGGTCAATATTAGGGGCCATTAACACCATATCCACCCCGGCACGGTCCAGAGCTAACATGGTGATCACGGATTCGTGAATCTCGGCTCCATCGTATACACCACAACCGGATAAAACAACACCTACTTTTGGCATAACGACCTCCTTGGATCTATTATGGAAACACTCTTACGGGTTCTTACTCAGCATTTGTTGATTGGCTTTGATGTTGCGCTTTAGTCCAGCGAACTTTACCCGTTTCAGTGCCGAACGACACGTTAATTTACGAAATTCCCCTTCATTTAGATTATCCCAATTTTGTTGATCCCAGCTTAAGATTTCCTCCCGGGGTTGAAAAGCCTGCTCCGACGAAATCTGCTGGAATTTCTGGTTCCAGGGACAGACTTCCTGACAGAGATCGCAGCCGTAGATCCAGCCGTAGAGTTGCCCTGGCTCCCCTCGTATGAAAGGTCCCCGATACTCAATGGTCAGGTACGCGATGCACTTACGGGCGTCGATCCGGTATGGGCTAAGGGCCCCCGTGGGGCAAACGTCCAGACAGGCAGTGCAGGTGCCACATAGATCGTGTTCGAAAGGGGCATCGCTTTCTAATTCAATATCTAACAGTAATTCCCCTAAAAAGAGCCAGCTACCGTATTCCCGGGTGATGAGATTGGTGTGTTTCCCCTGCCAGCCCAAGCCGGCCTTTTGAGCCCACCCTTTTTCCATAACCGGGGAAGTGTCTACACATACAATTCCCTGGACACCTGGTACCTGAGACTGAATCCACTGGAAAAGTTCCTTCAGCCTGTTTTTCAATATTAAATGGTAGTCCTCACCCCAGGCGTAATTGCTGAACTTATAGGGTCCTGGTAGTTTTTCCTGCCCACCCGTAAAGTAATTCATTCCTACGGAGATGATGGTCTTAACTCCTGGAAAGTAAGTGTGGAGGGCTCCCCGTTCCCGTTGTCTGGTTGCCATCCAGGCCATGGTTCCGTGATAGCCGCGTGATAGCCACGCCGTCAAATCCTTTTGGGCCTCTGGTGTTTTTTCGGCTTTCGCTACGCCAACGACCTGGAAACCAAGGGAACGAGCTTGGGCTTTAATCTTTTTTACAAAAGGACTGTTCATTGCAGAGAAGATCATGTGTTACGCCAAACCCTCGTCTGGATAAGGGAGAATTAACTCGGAGGGGCAACCTACTTCTTAAGGTTCGGTTGATCATTTTGGTTTGGCAACACTCTTTCGGCCCACAGGAGGCCGATGATTGTTTTTACATCGGTAATCTCTCCTGACCAGACCAATTCCAGGGCCCTGGAGAGAAAAAGGGGGAAGAATTCGATGAACTCGTCGTGGTCGGAGTTGGCTTTTGTGCGGTGGAGTTCTTCTGCCAGGTAAAGCCACATACGTTCGTCACTATAACCGATACAGGGATGAATCTCGGTTAATTCAGTGAGTTTTCCGGTCTGGTAGCCAATCTCCTCTTCTAATTCTCGGAGGGCCGTTTCCTCGTGGGTTTCGCCGGGATCGATTTTCCCGGCGGGGAGTTCGATCTCCACCTGGCCGATGGGATAACGGTACTGGCGAATGAGTCCAATACGACCATCAGGGAGCACAGGGATCATGACCACCGCTCCCGGGTGTTTCGTGTACTCCCGTATGGAATGGCTACCGTCAGGGAGTTCCACTTCATCCCGCCAAATATCAAGGAGTTTGCCCTGGTAAATTGGTTGGGTACTGATCCGGCGTTCCATTAGCTTCATGTTACGCTTCCTTAAAATATAGGGTCTGGAATAGAAAGGTAATGTAAGAGGTGGTACCGAAGGGTCTTATCGGTATTTTTCTAAAAGGTGTTCTGCTTCCTTGATCTCGTAAAGGTCTTCAACGGTCTCATCTACTGATGGAGGTGTGTTGCGGACCTCTTCCAGCAAGCGGAGGGCTTCGTTTTTTTGGCCTTCCTTGTAGAGGGCGTTGGCCAAGTATATTTTTTGGGTCAGAGCTGCTTTTCCGGTACTTATGGCCTTACGCAGCCAGATGACGGCTTCCTCGTTATCCGGCCAGGAGAGGAAAAAAGGGATGTAGGGTGACTTGTAGTGTACGGCCCCCAACATGAAGTAACCCCCGCCGTCTTTATAACGGGGATCCAGGGCGATAATCTTTTCGGCCTGTTCCTTCATGATGTCCGCTACCCCCTCTTTCGCCGCGGCGAAAATACCGTAAACTTCCGCCCAGCTTCCCAGGTTGGCCAGGTACCAGTAACGGTAGCTGGCGGAGTCGGGATATTGCTCCATGAGTCGTTCTCCTAACTCTTTCCCCTTATTGAAATCGGCCTTTTTCAAGTCCTCGTCATCGTAGACGTATTTACCCCGGAAATAGTAGGCCCGCAATAAGTACAAACCCGCCACCGGCTCCGCCTGGGGATTGGTCACTGCGTCCTTAAAAAAGGTGATGGCTTGGCTGATGGGTTCCCCGGCTGCCTGGGCGCCCACGTGTCCTTCGGCGCGTCGGTTGTACCAGGCAATGCCCTGTTCCAAGGGTGTTTGCGCCGCAATAAAACTTATTAGAACAAAATTAAAGAGTGAGAAACGCCGTCCCATGATAGGTTTAACCTGTTAAAAGTATTCGATGTAGGTGATCTTTAATTCGCGTGTGAAGGACTCCACCTGTTCGTTATCAAACAACAAGTTGTTGAAGTCTATCTCGATATGCAAGTGTTCCACGAAGGTCCAGCGGATGGCGGCGTTCAAGTAACCTCCGCTATTGATGGACATGGTCTTAGCGTTAAGGTCGTTTTCGTTAAAGGCAGCATTGTATTCGATTAACAGGGAAAGCTCGGGGTTGAATTCCATGTCCAGACCGAAGAAGAGGTTGGGGTCTTTGTCCCCATCGTTGGTTTCGGTGAAATTGTAATTCATTCCCCCGTGGAGGCCCAGATTGCCTAAAAAGGTCTTCCAGTTCTTGCTGGCGGCAGCATAAGCGCCGAAGGCCTTGGTACCATATCGTTTTAGACTATCTTCGGCGTAATAGGGGCCAAATCCCTGGGTATTGATGCCCAAGGCAATGCCGGGTATGGAGTTGGTTTCGTCGATTAATCGGTATTTTACGTTGGCCTCTGGTCGGGGGTACCATTGGAGGGTATCGTTCCCAATGAGGTTACTGGCGCCGAATGAAAGACCGAACTGGAAGCGATCGGTGATGCCGGCTGCCAGGGTACTCGTTAAACCGCCATCGCGTTGGATACGCAATTCCATGAGGTAACTTCCCCGGGTCAACGTACCGGCAGTGGGAATGGTCACTAAGTCAGTGGGTGGAGGATACCCCTCAGGCTGAGCTTGAAGAGTCGCTACGACCAAAACCAATACTGAAAAATAGAATGGTGTTTTACGCATAGTGTTTTACCTGTTTATTGAAAAAGATAGTCTGCAATTCCTCTTTGACTCGGGGCAATTTACTTCCCGCACTCGGGGAGATGCAAGGAACGGAAAAGGAAGAGTAGCTATTAAATTAAGATAGGTATTGTCATAATGATTACTGCTTAACGGTCTATCACTACCCATTTCAATTTGCATCTAAATAAGCAACTCATTGATATACTCACACTTACAGTGTTGCACTTACTACTTGAATCCAGCACTGATAATATATTAGCTAAGATTTAAATGACCTTTGCGAGCACTACTCAGATTGGCTGAAGCTTGTTGTTAATTCAAGGGTACACAACCTGCCCAAATCTAGTTGTCACGGAAGCCACCCTATCAAGGGGTATACGTAAAACAGCCGGATCCTTATTCAGGCGAAAGCGAACCTCTTCTTCGTCAATACCAAGGAGTTCCACCATTAGGACGTCGCCATTTATTAGAATCAGGCGGTCTTGTTCCATCTGAGGGATTAGCGTTGGTAAGGGAGTAAGAATCCGCTGGGTACGGAGCTCCTCCAGGATGATACCCACCTCATCTAAAATATTGCCTGTCCGGGGAGGTGGTTCCTTATACAACGCCTCCGCTGGCGCCTGCGTTAGGGCCACGTGACTCACCAATTGATTTCCTCTTCCGTATTCCCATATCTGTTGGATCTTAGTCATGATATCGTATGCGTATTTAAAGATTCGTACCACCGCTCCCTGGGGCAACTGAACCCACCGTTCTTCAGATAGGTAACCCAGGCGATCGTAGGCCAGGTAAATTTCACCGTAGGGAACCCTGTCGATGGTTAGGAATTGAATGCGGTTGATTCGTCCATCAGGGGACAAAAAGAAAAGGGATTGCTGATCGGTGAAGGTGAGTTTCGTAGGAGGTGGATAAAGATACTCTCGAAAGACAACACTCCACGGTTCCTGTTCCCCGTAATAAATTAACTGAACGGGTTGTTGGTCGGCATTCAGGGTGACGCGCTTGACCAACTTGCGGTCGTTGTCGTAGCCAAACATTTCCTGGCGGGTGATTTCACCCTGGCTATTGACCCAGCTTTTCAAAATGGGTTGTTGGGTTTCGTTGAAAGAAACCTGTAGGTAGGGGTTCTTGTCCCGTGCAGTAGCTAAGAGGGGATTATTGGCAAGGAAGTCACGTTCGTTGGCGTAATACTTAATGAACGCCACCTCATCCTGGGCTGGGAGTCCGCATAGCAAAAGTCCCAGCAGGAGCGTTACCGAAGGGCGCATGTCAGGGGAGCGGCTGTAGGTTCTCGTCCAACTTGTTCGACAATTGAAAACGAATAATACTCCCTGCCGCCGGGTCACAAATGTAGATCACGCCCCGGTCGTCCACGGTCACTGCCGCCGGCGTGGTGAGCATACCCTTCATTTCAACGGTTAAGAAAGTATCCACTAAAACACTGTCGGTACCGTTGAACGTCCATAAGGTGGTGTCTACGGTTATCTCTTCCACCCCGGCTTTCTTGAAGAAATTTCCGTCGGTGTCAAAGACCTGAATTTCTTGCGCCCCGGTGTTGGCCACGTAGATATACTGGTTCAGGTCTACCGCTACATCCTGGGGGTTTTGAAAGCGTGAGAGATCCATGATGTCATTTACCTGAGGTTGGAATACGGAAGGGTAAATGATGTAGGCCCCGGTGGTGAGGGGCTGGATTTTATGGACGGCGAAGAATTGACCTTCTTGCGTGTAATAGATGTTTCCGTCGCCGTCCACGTCGATGCTTACGGGATGGTTGGCCTTCCCAGCACCCGTGCCGAAACCCACCACCGTTTGGCCGAAAACACCTCTGAAAGCCCACACCTCCACGCCGGTTGCCAGACGAATTAGGCCCGCCGGTTCGAATAGAATCTTTACCAGACGGTTGTTCAGAGAATCAGGCACATTATCCGTGACATAGAGATAGTTGTCCACGTCCTTGGTAGTTGAAAGAGCCGAAAAACGTGATTCTGCACTGGCGTAATGAATATCTTTGTAGACGTTTCTAAGCCAGGCGCCATTGTAGAAGACGTGGGGTTGTAACAAGGAATCGATGAGCTCTTGATCGTTAGACCATTGAACCTGGTCCAGAGACCATTCCGGGTCGGAGATTAAGTCCATCCAGGCATCACTTCCGGTTGGAATCGTCGAGTCTCCATAGCTGGGATGGAAAAAAGTACCAGCGACCGCCACGGAATCGATCCCCACATCGTTCCAATACTGGTTCCAACAGTAGATTTTTTGCGATCCGTCAACGAAAAACACGTTCATTTTCCGATCGATGTCTACGTCCAGGGGAGTCAGCGGAGTACCATCGTTCAGCGTCAAATTCCGCAAGGCCTGGAAGCCTTCTTCTAAAACTACTCCGTCCTGACTCAATACGAAGATGCTTTTTAGTAAGGTGTCCACCACGAAGACGTGTCCGTCGGGAGCAATGGAGATTTCGGTAGGCTGGAGAAAAGGGAAACCCTCGGCGGCGTTCCATTCAGGATGCACCTTTAAATAGGTTGTGTCTCCCACGGAAAATTCCACCTGGATTTCTGTTGGGAGGGTCATTTTCTCAATGCATCCCCCGCCCACGTAGAGCGCCACGATAACCAGTAGGATGACTCTTGTTACAGCAATTAAGGAGATCGAATTGATTTTCTTCGTAGTGTGGTAGGTTTTTCCTAAAATCGAGCGCTGACCGTATTGAATAGTGGTGTATCTCATTCCTATAATGAAAGCCCGATGGTAAGACGTTTAGGGTCTGACAGGTGATCCAGGTGGGCGTAGCCATAATCAACCCGCAAGTTGCCGATGCTGATAGGAAGGCGCAATCCAGCGCCCAGGGAAAAACTCTCTTCTTCCTTGTTGATTTTATACCCGGCCCGGAGTGACAAAATTTTTAAAAACGTATATTCCATGCCAGTGGAAATGTTTTCGGTATTATCAACGGGGTGATTCAGTTGAAGGGCTGCGGTCAAAGTATAGGTTTTGAGGGTAAGGATTTCCATGGCCACACCTACCCGGAAAACGGTGGGAGGGGAGAATTGTTCGTAATCGGATTCCACGACCGTCTCTTCCCCGGTGTCGGTATTGAGGATATTTTTCAGGTAGGTGCCTTCGGGTTTGGTTTGAGCGCCGAAGTGGGAGAGGGAGGCGGAGAAACGGAGTGACCGGAAGCCGGTCCAATAAAAAGTGCCCAGGTCGAGCATGGTGGAGGCCATAGTGAGCCCAGCCAGGTTTTCTTGAACATTTTTTACCGTGATGCCAAAGCTGAAACGGTCGGTCATCCGAGCCCCGTAGGTCACGGCTAAGAATCGGTCCTGGAAGGTGAAATAGTTTCCGGTTCCGTGGGGTTGATATTCGGTGGTCTCCAACATGGGCGCCATGTGGAGAATACCGGCGCTAAAACCCAGGTAATGTTGTCGCGTGAGCTGATGGGTGACGCTGGCGAAGTCGTATTTAATGTTTGCCGGCCATTGAACATGCGTGGCGGAGAGTTCCAGCGTGTTAAACTGGGCAATTGTGGCCGGGTTGTAATAGATGGAGGTTGCGTCCTGGTTCAGGGCAATTACGGCTTCGCCCATTCCCACCGCACGGGCACTAACACCGATTTTTAAAAAGGTGAAGATGGAAGTTCCCGCCCGTTGTCCCCCTAAAACCGGAAAGAAATTCTGACCCTTGGCCGGTAGAACTAATAAACCGCAAAGCAAGAGGCCGAGCTTGTATGGGGTTGTTTTAATCACAATTCGGTGTACTTTTGTACGAAGGAACCGAAAATAAACTGGACTCCCAATTCAATGGTCCGGGGGCGCTGATAACGCGTAGCGCTGAAGCGGGAAGGATCATAGTTGGGATTGGGTTGATTGGCCATGCTGTAAGGAATGATCTCACCCGGATTGTAAACCCTACCCGTATAGGGATTGATCCGTCGAGGGATGTTTTCATCGAATAAATTATTTACCGAAAGGAGCAATTTTACTTTTACATTCCCAATCCTCACCTGTTTTTGCAGCTTCAGCTTCACGGTGGAGTAGCCATTAATATTGTTAAGCCCGAGTAACTTAAAGAATTTGGGATGGTACTCACTGATATAGTAGTAGGGATTGTCATCGTCTCTGGGACCAACGTAATACTTCACCTCTCCCTCCTGACGGATACCATCGGGATATTCGGCCGTTCCCGGAATGGAGCGCGTATACCGCCGGCCAGATTCGTACTCGATGCGAAAGGCTATTCCCCAACCGGAAGGAGCGTAATAGCTAAGATTGCTGAAGAAGCGTAATGGTTTATCCCAACTGACGAAATTTTCACTCAACGGTTTCTCTTTTAACTCCCCTGCCTGGACTAGTAAGTTATCGATGGGAGTGGAACTCTTGCCGGTGACGATAGAGTACTCAAGGTCAACATTCGCCACCCAATGCTTCATAAATCGGCTGTTTAAAATGATTTCCAACCCCCGGGAGCGGGCATAATCGGCATTGAAATACATGTTGAAGCTGAGATGGGAATACTTGGGATTCGAGGGTCGAATGGTCTGGGATGTTTCGTAGTCGAACATGTCTTTCCAGTAGGCTTTTAACTCCAGTACCTGATCCTTACTAAAGCGGTGTTTAATACCAATCTCATACTGGACGGTCGTCTTGGGGTTTAAGTTGGGGTTCCCGAAGACCTGGTAAGTCGACTGAGCCGTGGAGTTTAATTTAGCATAAACGTACTGGAAAGAGGGCAGTTGGGAGAAGTGCCCATAGTAGAAGTAGAGGACATCATTATCGGTAACCGGATGGGAGATTCCGAAGCGGGGGCTGAAGCGCCCTTTGCCCCGGTAGCCAAACAAGCCGAAGGTTTCCTCCTTGAACTTCTTACGGGCATAATTGGTGATAATGATCCGCGTGGTGTCCTCAATGGCCTCCTCAACATATCTCCCGGGAAACCAGTAGTCATACCGCATTCCTAAGTTCATGGTCATGCCTTTAAAGACAATCCGGTCCTGGATGTAGAAGGCGCCGAAGGTGGTGTAGGCACGGTATTTGTCAAAGTTGGACCCTAAGCCGGTAGTACCCGTCCACGGTTCGTCAATATCCAAGACCTGCATCTCCGTATAGGTGTTCTCGAATCCGGTTTTCACTTTGTGCCGTCGCCCTGGCCGGTAGGTCCAATCGAAATCCATGCGATAGTTGTCGCTGGCCAGATCGTACCATTCGGGAGCGAACCCCGTGTCGTAGAATTGATCTCCAAAGGTGATGTAAATGTTGCCATCACGATCCTGGGTTGACATGGCGTAGTTGACGGGTTCTAAGTCAAGGCGCTCTTTATATTCGCTCCACGTCAAGTCCTGGACGGCGCTGTGTTCCAGCGTTAGAAACCGGCCCACGGTAATCTCGTAAAACGACCTGGTACTCAGGGTATGCGTCCAACTGAGGTTGGTCAGCCGGGTTTCCCGGGTAATGGTATTGTAGTTATCTAATATTTTCTGGTATCGGTAGGGGTAGTAGGTATGCGAGAACGCCCGGGGCATGTAGTAACCTTGATTAATGTTCATGGAAAGATCAAAAGAACCGCTCAGTTTCTTTTTTGGTGAGATGTCCCAGTTCAATTTATAGAGGATGTGCCAGTCGTTATTTTCCCTCACCGCCAATTGCTTCATGAGGTTATCGGCCTGGGTTTTGTATATGTTGAACGGGGGTCGCCAGTTGCGGTGGGGGTATAGGCGGGAAGCGGTAGGGAGGTTTCCGTCGTATAACCGGCCATAACCATTAATATAGAACGAGATTTTCCCCGGTATGTCGAGCCCGAAAAATGGTAACAGGCGCTCTAAGAAAGGCTCCGGCCCGCCGAGGTTGAATTCCACCTGATCGGAATTGTAGTTGTTAAGCAGTTCCTGGCTTGCGCCCCAGTTATCGCTGGAATATTTAATCGCTCCCTCAAAATGATCTCCCCCCTCTTTTAATTTAATGTTCACAATTCCAGACATGGCTTGGCCGTATTCGGCGTTGAAACCACCCGTGACGATGTATAACTCCTCAATGGATTCGGCATTCAAATATAAATTGGCGGAGTAGCCCGTTAACGGGTCCTTGATGGAGATACCGTCCACCAGGGTCAGGCTTTCGTCAATTCGCCCCCCGCGAATGTGGATCTCGTTGTCCTGGGTAGAGACTCCCACTTGCTCGGAGATAATGTCTTCCATGTTGTTCACGACTTTATTAGCAATGTCCGAGCTGGTGAGACGGGCGGAGACGGAGGCGGTTTCGTCCACGTCGAAGAGTGACTTGGCGCCCACCACGACCACCTCTTCCCCCAGGGTGAGCACCGTTTCTTCCATGGAGAAGTCTAAACGGGTAGTCTGGTTTGGTTGAATCCTGATTCCGGTTTGGAGCACGATTTTATACCCGATAATGGAGGCCTCAACATCATAATTCCCGGGAGTGACACCGGAGATGCGGTAATGCCCATCTACACCGGTGGCAGCTCCGTAGTAAGTGCCCTTGACGATGACATTCACACCGGCCAGCGGTTCACCGTTTTTACTGTCGGTGATTAGTCCTTCGAAGGCACCTCGCCCCTGGGCCCAGAGCAAGAGAGAACCCCACATGAACCAGGTGGCTAACACGCGCATGCTAAAACTCCTCCTCTAAAAGATAGCGGATGAATTTTCCCGCCGAACCGTTCCCTTCTAAGAAGGCTCCGTAGATCAAATCATTTATACTTCCGACGCCTTCGTGCCAGGGGATCGACATCAGCACCGCCTTCCCGGAAGGATTGGGGGTGAAGAACTGGTACACCCCGCACACGTTCGGAGTGCCTTCCCACTTTTGATTTGCGTTGGGTTCCTGGAGACGGTAAAGACTGCGAAACGCAGGCTCACCTTCGGAGTTCTCGAACCCTTTAATCCAGTGATAACCAATATTCCGGGAAGTGACCAAATTCAACTCGGGGCGCACCTGAGAAACCAGGGTAAGGGGAGGCAGTAAACGTCCGTCAGGATTGATGGAGAAGAGAGAATCGATGGGAAACCAGACGAAGGAGGTATCCTGAAACAGAGAAAGGGTGAGGAAAATGTTGCCACCACCTAAAATGAAATTATAAATATTTGCCCCGGCTTTAATGTACTCCGATTCTCCAGTAGTCCCCGCAAACCAGATTACATCTTGGAAATAATTCAGGTTGGCCGACACGTCGGCGGAGGAGTAGGGGAGTTCTTCTCCAATTTCCCATACGGAATAATTTCCCGGGCCGATAACGGTATCCAGGATACTTCGAAAATAAGCCTGGGTCAGATTATTGGAGTCGTTGAAGAAATCGTCAACTAACAGGACATCACCAGTCACCGGGACGACCTTCCAGAAGTTTGGTTCGTCAATATTGGCGGTGTCCGGGAACTGAATTGTGGGACTCACTGCCCCGGCGATATCCCTGACTTTTAAATAGAATGTGTGAAAACCCGGCTGTAGATCAGCGAGGGTGATACTGGAATAAGATACGGCGTCTAATTGGCTCCAACAGGTGTCACACGTATCGTCAAGGGCATAGAATATGTCGGTAATGGTTTCATTCCCGTCTTGATCAAAGATGTCCCATACGAAAGTACGCGTGGGGAAGGTCAGACTAGTGTCGCTCTGAATATTGGCAATGGAGGGATTACTGCGGTATCGAAAACTGATCGTCGGTGGGGAATTACGGATGGGTAAAGTCAAACGGGCGGGTGTGGGGTCGTAGGTGCTATCGTTATCAACGGCTTCCACGCTAAATTGAAACACGTCCAGGTCCTTGCGGATGGGGACGTAGAACAACCCCGCTTCTTTAGTTGTAAATGTCCACGTGGAGTCCACATTCCAACGGTAGCGATAGCCGATGACGTCACCGTCCGGGTCTTCTCCCCACCAATGTAAAATTTGCCGGCTGGTGGTGATGGTGGTAAAGGCTTGATCCAGGGTATCCCACACCATACTGGAGTCCGGTTCCTCACCGATGGCGTAGACCCAGATTGTGTCGGTGATTTCCTCACCGGTGAGCGGGTCGATGGTGGTGACAATTTCATCGATGGAAGCATAGATAGTATCCCTAGCAATGAGGGAAAGGTAAGTTTCTGGCGTTGTGTTGGGAATGGGATTAGACGGATCCTCATACTCCCAGAGAGAGCACGCAGCGGTTAATAATGCCAGGGTGAAGATTAGTTTTTTCATGGGTTGAAGAGATGCAGGGGTGAGGGGGAACTCGCCCCTGCATGGAGATCAGTTTACCGCACCAGGATCATCTTTTTCTGATCTACGAAATCGCCCGCTTTGATGCGGTAGATATAGACCCCGGAACTCACGGGCGCCCCGGCGTCGTTTCGTCCATCCCAATTTACGATATGCTGTCCGGCGTCCAGCGTTCCGCTGGTCAATAGACGCACTCTACGACCCAGGAGATCGTAGATGATTAGTTTAACCCCTACGGGCTCGGCTAACTCAAAATGGATGCGCGTCTCGGGGTTAAAGGGATTGGGATAGTTGGGATACAGGGCAAAGTGATAGGGTTGGACGGCAATGTCGTCGTTAACACCTAATTCACCTAAGTCATCCATGTCCCGGATCTGAATCTTGTAACTTCCGAAACTGAAGTTGAAGATTCCCGTAACGGAAGTGAGCGCGGTGCCCACTTCAAAGCCACTCATGAAGTTGTCCGCTTCCATGGTAGCCATGTCGTCGTCTATCAGGCAAGGGACTCCCGAGGCGTCGGTGACGCTCCAGTCATACTGGTTTAAAGCGGTCACGGTTACATTGGACAGGGTTACCAGACAACCCTCGTAAGATTCCACTTCCTCGGCATCCTGAGCTAAGTCAGCAGTGGTAACCAATAGGGGAGCAATGGAATTACCCGTACTGACGACGGTTACGTTGGAGATATTAGTCAACTTGGTATTGTTGTCGTATTTAAAGTGCCAGGCCGAGTCAAATTCCTCCACCGTTCCGGTGACGGTCACTTCATCCCCGCGGCTAAGTTGGGAATCATCCCAACCGTCAAAGAGGATACCACTCCATTGGGCGCTTTCGCTTTGGAGGGCATAGGCGCCATAACCACTGGTGTACTGAGCGGTGTCTCCGGTAATGATACCGGTAACGGTCACCTCACAACCATCATAGAGGGAATTTCCGCTGGCCCAGGGAGTGTACTGAATGTCGTAGATGCTCAGATTACCCGATTTGGTAACGTAACCCAATTGATCGAGAGTAGGATCAAAGGGGTAGGTAGAGGTTTTGGGCTCGCTCTGGTCTACGCCATCATCCGTAGCGGAAACGTAGTAATAGACCGCAGCTCCGTCGGTACTGGAAGCAGGAATGACGCCGGACCAAGTCGTATCATTGGTGGTAGTCATAGAGACCGTTTGTAGTGTTCCACCATCCACGGTGTACACGATTTCAGCCGACGCCACCGTGGAGTTATCGAGGATGTCGGCGAAGATGGTGACATCGTCACTGGGTCCCGGCACGCAGGGGTCGCGAGTAACGTTTTGAATGTTCGGCGGTCCCGCCCCGAAGACGATATCAGAGGGATAAAGGGGCTCCAGCTTGTAAGTGGTGGAATCCATATAACTGCCATAGTGGTGATAAATCCAGCCTTCGATGGATTCGATGTAGGTTCCCACCGGGGGACGACCGTTGTTTTCCTGCCAGGTACTGATACTGTCCGAATCGTCGTCCACGTTTACCTTGCCACTGCCATCATCAATAGACCACTCTCCGTAGGGCAGATCGTTTTCAATGACGATGGCGTTATTGGCCCGTACCATGACCGTTCCCCATTGCTCGGCAGTGGTTGGCCAGCGTAGATCGCCAGTTAAAACGTCGGGCACGGTGGGTTCCGGTTCTCCCACTGCCAGCAGGTCGATGGGTTGGGTAATAAACAGTTCCGTCATGTTGGAATTGTCTGTGGTATACTCGGAAACAAATCCAGTAACCCGGATACGGTCCCCTTCTAAGAGCACGGGGAAGGCGGAACTGTCAGGATCGTAAGAGAGGATTGAACTCCACGGTCCGCCATTTTCGTCCTGGAAAATGAATTTCACCCCGGCCCCGGCAAAGCTTAGACCCGTAGGCATGGTGACGATTCCTTCCACCGTAACCGTATCCCCTAACATGTAAGACTTGTCGGAAACATAATCCGTACCCGCTTTGAGGAGATCACTGTAGAGGACTTGCTGGATTCTTTGGAGACGAACGTATCCATCTTCCACTACATCGCGCGCCAAGCGGGGTTGGATTTTCGTATTACTGTAACTGTAATCCAGGCAACCCACAACTTCGGACAGGGTTTGGCCCTGAACGGGAAAGTAGTAGTAGCCCCAGCGGTCGTCGACCCGCACCGAGCTGGTGCCATCGGTTACGGACCATTCTCCGTTCCCTAGGTCTGGATTGTCCACCGTGACGTTTGCCACCCGAACCAAACAACCTTCATAGGCTTCTGCATCGGAACCCCCAGTCATAATCTGTCCTGGGGTGACCGTAGACGGAGGAATCATATTGACAGCCGGTCCGTGGATAATGGCATCTGTTACATTGGAAATTTCCGTTACGCCATAATACTCTGAAACGGTTCCGGTAAGGGTGATGCTGTCCCCTTCGGCCACGGAATGGACCACTCCAGAGGAAGACTGGAAATTGAAGTTGTCCCAGCCACCCGATTCATAAATCATGATTCCACTCCAGGCTCCTGCGGAATCTTGAACAAACATGTACTTATTAATGTAACTACCCCAGAATTCAGCCGTGACGACACCGCTGATCGTGACCGTCTGGCCGTCGAGAGGAGAATCTCCAGAGGGGTCGGTGGTGTATTGGATGTCATGGATAGAAGTGATTACTCCACCAGAAGGAAGCACGGTGTAAGACATGGTGTCTGAGGTAGTAGAGTTTCCGTCGTTATCTACCGCCGTGATGGAAAAGGTAACCTGGGTACCTGTGGATTGTCCGGGGATCACGGCTTCATAAATGTCCCCGCTGGTATTGACCATGGTTGAATCCACATTTCCGGCTCCCACGTTATACGTGAGAGTAGCGCTGGAGATGGTGCCGTCATCGGTGATGGTAGCCGATACCGTCACTGCCTGTCCGTCCGTGGGGGCGCTGGGGTTCAAAGAAATATTGCTGATATCGGGAGCACTCACGTAAGTGTCGGGATTGAAATCACTGTAGTATCGTGGCAAGATCTGGTAGTCATTGTATTGACCGGCGATACCTTGAACATCAAAGGGATCTCCGGGATCAGGATTACCAATAATGTCCGTGTCGCTGTCAATGCGCATGGTGACGGTTGAGGTACCGCCGTCGTCGCTGATGGTGAGGTTAACACTCCCGCCCCCTGTTGGCCAGGTACCGGACACGATGGAGACACCGTTGATGCGTATTAATTCTGATTCGTAGTCCTCACCATTGGCTACGAAGGTCGCCACGGTGATCACCTGGAAATCTGGCAAGGGATTCCCAGAATTAAGGACCGTAACATCGGCGTCGGTCGCCGGAACAATCTCCAATTTCCCGTTGTATTCCGATATAGTACCGGTGATTTCTACACTATCACCCACGGCGACGTTTAAAATATTACCGGGCATGTAGATTACGATCCCTGCGGTGGAGTCTTGTAATCCGTACTCGGAGTGGGTCGTACCAAAATTGGGAGTTGTAATCACGCCGGCGGTAGTAACGGTGGCTCCCACCCCAGCGGCTCGGGCGTCGGCTATGGTAATGGTGGTTCGCAGGCCGTCACGCCAAGTATCATCTAACGGTTGTGCAACTGGCGGCCTGGTTTCCACCTCTTGACCAAAGATCATGGAAACATAGGTAAGCAAGATAATCGCTGATGTTCTTTTCATTATCGCCTCCCTGCTTATCGGGTTTACTTTATTACGAGAAACTTTCCTTCTTTCACTTTACCGAAAGAAGCGCTGTTTTCATCCAAATTTTCCACGGTAAATAGATAGAGCCCGGTGGCAGTGGCCTGGTCATTCCGTGTGATGAGGTCCCAGGCATGCTCCCCGCCGCTGAATTGAGGTCGCTTCCGGTCGCCAATGTTCATAATATCGGCACCGCTGTAATTTTCATCGTGATCGATGATATCCACCAGGTCTCCAGCAAGGGTAAAAATACGTATTTGGGCTTTACGAGGTAAATTTTGAAACCAGATCATGCGGTCGCGGTTGCCGTAGCCATCCCAGGCAGCCTGACCGCGATAGGGGTTGGGATAAACACTGGGGTTGGGAGTCCATTCACTGCCTACCGGAGGCACCCCCGGGTAGACGTAACGACGGTTGGCGATTAACGCACTCTCTAGGCTGGCCAAATTGGCTTCGGGGTCTCCCCGATCGAAAGCGGTAACGGAATAGTAATTTAGCCAACCGTTCTGCACCCCCTCGTTTACAAACTTGTAATGATAATAGCGCCCGTTGATCTCTATGCTGTCCAGCTGACCCTGGGCATTGGTGATGCGAATCAGATCAAACCCCGTATTGTATCCAATCTCCTGAAAAGCCGTATCTGCACGATCGAATTCACCTAACAAGGTAAACTCCAGGGGCTCGTCAGTCATGGTTTTATGAGCGCCCCACACGCGGTAGCCCTCGAAGTCTTTCTGCCGGCTAATGGGATCGATAAAATTCTCGGCATTGTTTTGCCAGTAGATCGTCACCACCTGATCGCCCACTCCCAGGGTCATGTTGGGGACCGGTGGTGGTTCGGGCAGTATATAGCGGTCAATGACGCCATCGTTGTCCAGGTCCTCTCCCTCGTCCAGAATATTATTCCGATTTTTATCTTCTCCGTCGTAGGCCTGTTGAGCCCAGTCGGCATTAATTTGCAGGTTCAGGCGTCGTGCGGGGGAGTCGTCCCCGGTTCCATTCCAGCGCGCGGCTACGATGGCAAATACGATGTTTGCCGAGGCACCGGGAGGCAAGCTCCAATGGGATGAATCGCCGCTGGCCGGTTGCGACCCGAATGGTCCGGCTGACAGGAGAAACAACCAACTGTTGGTCTGATTAGGATAGCCTTCGCTGGTGTAGTCCGGCCCCGTCCCTTTGTTTACTGTAGAGCTCAATTTTTGATACCGTTCATGGTCGGTCAATGGCATGCCATAAACGGGATAATTGGTATTGTTGGAATTGGTCCACACCCACTGGTTATAGTGGGTTTTGATGTAAGGACGGGGAGTGGTACTACCCAACGTGGTAATTCCGATGTAGGACTCGGCCCAGCCGTCATCTCCATCCAGATCGTACTGGTAGCCAATATCCCTGGTGAACCCCGATTCGTCCACAGATTCATCAAAACCATCTAAATTATCATACCAGGTAAAGCCGCCCCCGGGGACGTATTTATTGGTGTAATTCATGTTGGCAACCGAAGCGTCGGTCCAGATGCCAGCGTATAGATCATTTAGGGTATCGTTTGAAGCGTTAGTAATAGTATAGTTGAGGATTACGAAAGCGTCGGCAAAGGAGAAGTTCCAGGCGTACGTTTCCAGATGGATTTTTATTCCCAGCGGAATGTGTTCCGTGATGCCGTAATTATCGGTAGGGTCCCGGCCGTAATCCTGGAAGTCGGTGAGGAAATCTTGATGGGAAATGGCATACGGCGAATAGTACTGGGCCATGGAGTCCAACGAGGTGGAGGCGATGGAGGAGCGGATCTGGATTCCGGAAGTGGCGAAGAATTCAAAGCCCTCTTGGGCCCCGGGGAAAACGCCATCTACAATGGCGGTGGAAACACGTCGTTGGCCGTGCACTTTTCCACCGACCCAGAGCCCGGCAAAGGAAAAGTGTTCTACCTGCTCCCGAAGGATTTCCGTATGTTGCTTATACTGGCAGGAAGGCAGGATACGCCCATTCTGTTTGGTCCAGCCGTTGCCCAATATGCCAAAGTTCGTTACCGTGAGTCCCAATTGTCCCACTGAGGTAAATTTATCAAAAACGTCCTCCGCAAACTGGGCGCTGACCAGTGTAGGGAGTAACATTGTCAACAGCCATAAACACGATAGGCGTTTGGGCCCCCGCAGCTTTTCTAGCGTGGGCTTTCTTTTCTCTTTTGACAATCGTAGGTTACTGGTCATAAGAAAGGACAACCAAGTTACTGCTACTGGTTACCAGGAGTCAACGCTCACCGGAAGAAATTAGGTTAAAAAATAAGTTATCTTCGCCATGGGAAGGTAAAAAAATCCTGCAAAAATTTTCGCTCCCTGCCTCCCCGAATTTATAATGCGGGGGTGCAGCTCTACTTCAGGAGTAGCATTTTTTTAGTTGATTGTTTTTCGGCCGTAGTTAGGTGGTAGAAATACAAACCACTGGCCAAATGCTCAGGATTCCAGGAAACGGTATGTATTCCTGGTACTAAAAACCGGTTTAACAACACCGCCACTTCACGGCCCTGGAGGTTATAGACAGCTAAACGAACCTTCCCGCTCGTAGAGAGGGTCAGTTTGATCGTAGTTCGGGTATTGAAAGGGTTCGGGTAATTTTGTGCTAGAGAAACTACTGGAGGCAAAATAATTGAATTTATGGTGTTTAAAGTATCGTCCCACGCGCGGCCAGGGGTACCCCAATCCCCGGCGCCATAGGTAGTAGTGGAGGCCCTCCAGCTCGTATCCACATCGTTATCCGCAAATAAGTCCTTTAAATACATGGACACACCGCTACTATAAGGGAAAGTCGTAGTGTAGTGAACTTCATCCACAAGGGAGCCCGCACTATCGATAAGGGTGACCTCGTCGGCTGAATTGGCCAGGGCCAAACCACTATAGACGTAATTGGCCTCCAAGCCGCCGTTCAACGTTGTGTCCCCTTCCCGGGCAAAGACGAAATACTCTCCTGGGTCAATGGGTACATACATAGCGTCATTGGTGATCGTATGCTCTCCGTTATTATCCTTGATCCGCCAACCATCTAAATTTAGGGTAACTGAGTCAGCATTGAAAACTTCGAACCATTCCCCATACGTATCGGAAACGGCGGCGGGGTTGGGCATAATCTCCGTTATAATGAGTTGGTAAGGAGAGGTACTCCCACTGGGGAAAGAGAAACTGGCCGTAACGGGGAGGTGGTCCGACGCGTTTTCTAAGGCATTGGCGATGGTGGGGTTAACGGAATAATTTGTTCCGTAATTCACGGCTTGATTAAAATGGTTGCCGTCATTTCCGTAAGCCCAATAAGTGCCGGTTACGTAAGTCATTTCGTAAGTTTCTGCTAGGACAGCGGCGCTGGTGAAGATCCAGTCGAAACGATCGTCTAATCCCCCGTAAGAACCCCCTCGCGAGGATTGGGTATGGACATCGGCAAAGGCGCTGTTATTATGCCAGGGACCGATGCGATCGATGGGATCGAAGAGCTGGCCGTCCGTGTCGCTGCCGGGGCTTGTGAGCATATCAAACGCCGGTTCGGTGGCGCTACTGTTACTATATATGTTGAAATCTCCACATACAAGGAAATGGCTCCCCGATGGAAGATCGTTCAAGTAATTCCTTAAAACCGTGGCCTCTGTCAAGCGCACATTGGCGTTGCTGCTTCCAGAACTGGCTTTGAAATGTACCCCATAAACACGGAACTGGACGCCCGAAGCAATTTCTTCCAATACGAATTCCACCACGTCCCGCTGACCGCTGGTCTGGGCAGTGGGAACAACTGTAGTGCTGATAAAATTGAACTTATCTAGGCGGTAGAAGAGTGCGATGTCTTGGCTGGCCGTCTGGTCGGTAAAAGGCGCCCCGGTCCAGGCGTTGGGTTGCCATGTCTCCAGGACGTCGGAGAGGAAATGATTATATCCCACGGACCCAACGACTTCTTCAGCAACAATAATATCCGGTTCCATATCGGTAAATGTCGTGCGGAAGGAGGTTGCCCTGGCCGTATCGTTTTGAAAATTCCATAGATTATACGTAACTACCGTGTAGTCCGCAGCCCATAAATGGCCCAACAAAAGGGTAGCGATCGCCCAGTTTCGTTTACGTAGAAGTTTCACGCGGAGTCTATTTCTACCTCGATTCTCCCTACGACAATCTTCCGGTGGTTCCGCAGGATGGGATGGGCGTAGGCCCTTAGTGCGTTCAGGGTATTTTCGGTGATCAAGTTCAGGTGTTTCAAGACAGCCAGGGTAACGGCTGGTGAACAGCGCTGGTTACCGTCTAATATTTTGATGGCAATTCCGGCGGTTTTTCCTCCTGATGTCCGCAGGCCAATTCCTCGGACACCTTCACCCCCCGTCTTCGAGACAGCTTCCCCGGCCATCACTTCCATGAAGTCCGTATCAAACCGTTTCGTACCCCCAACTAAGTAGGGATGCGTAGTCATAGCCTTGTAGAGTACTTTCAGCTCCGGGTGTGCTCCCCTGGCCAGTTTTTGGTACATTCGTGCAATGCTCACCAGGGGTAGAAAGGGTACCGGCGCACTACAACCGTCAGTTCCCAGAGTGAATGTGTTCACCTCGGCGAACTTCCGTACCTGTTGGAAAATGGCCTGTTGCACTGGATGATCAGGATGTGTGTATCCTTTAAACTCGGCCTTTAGGTGTTTGGCCAGGGCGAGCATCCCGGCATGCTTTCCACTACAATTATTATGCAAGGGAGTGGGTTTTTGTTGGGCCCGGATCAAGGCCCAGCGGGTAGCTTGATGAAAAGGAAGGTGGGCTCCGCACTCGTAGGTCTCCAGCGTCAGTCCCAATTTGTTCATCATGGATTGGGCTACTTGGAGGTGTTTATTCTCGCCGCTGTGGGAGGCGCACATGAGGGCCAATTCTTCGGCGGTAAAACCGGCGGCCTCGGTGGCGCCGGCCAGGACCGCCGCGGAGGCCTGAAACGGTTTTAAGGTGGAGCGGGCACAGGTTGGAAAGTGCCGGTCTCCCACTTGCCATAAGACAGTTCCGTCTTCGTCAACAGCCACGGCATAAATGGAATGGCGACTTTCGACTTTGTCGCCGCGGAAAATGTTAGCCTTAATTTCCATAATCAACTGCCTGTTTATTGGTGTTTGCAAATTGTGGTCACCGGGATTTCAACCTCAATTAACCACCTGGGAAACAAACATGAATTGGTAGCCCTCCTGTTCCAATTCGGGAATGGCCTTCTTAATCACGTTGAGCGTGTTCTTGCGAGCATGTCCCACCCCAATGGCCACTCCTTTTTGCCGGGCCTTCTCGGCCAGTTCATCTAATTGTAATCGGATGAGATCGGGGTCATTATCGTTGTCCAGGAAGACATGACGCCGGTTGGTAGGTACCCCCAACTTGCGCATGGTGGTTTCGGCCACGGTTTTAGGGGTGGTTCGGCTGTCCACAAAATATTTCCCCAAATCTTTCAATACTCCCCCCACGATGCTCATGACCCGTTTATCGGCCGTGGCACGGGACCCCTGGTGATTATTCATCCCGACGGCACCAGTGATGAGTTGAAGGGCCTTCTTTACCCGACGTTCAATTTCCTGGCTGGTTTGGGAAGGCCCAATGATGTACTCTTCTTCGCCATAAGTGGGCGTATTTGTCTCCATGGGCATGTGGACGATTACCTCGTAGCCTTCGGCGTGGGCTTTCTGGGCAAAGGATTGGCTGAACTCATGACCGGGAATGATGCTAAAGGTTATGGGGGTTTTCAGAACTAAAAAGCCGTCTGAAATGGCATCGTTGCGGTACCCAAAGTCGTCAATGATGAGCGCTATTTTACCTGCCACAGGGGGCGCTGGTTTAGGAGGAAGTACCTCCTCTGGCAGAGGACGAGTTTTTAGTTCCCGTAGGGTGAAAATCAGGGCAATCGTCAACCCCACTACTACGATGAGTAAGAAAAGGATGATATTGGTCTGGAGACGGTTAGCTGGTTTGGTCATTGCGTGTTTAAGTAGTTACGGCAATCGTATGGCAATGTCCAGGCTTTGTGGCAATCCTAATCCCTGGGAGCCAAATTGTATCCCGTAATGCAACTGGTAGATTCCCCAACGGAAACCGAAGCCACCCCCAATTGCTACGACCTTTCGAGAAAGCCGGGTACTCAATTGAACGGTGAGTCGTTGCCATTGGGTAGATCCTCCAATAAGCAGGATGCCTCCTGGTACCTGGGAGGACCATTCCCCAGTGACGAGAACGGTATGGGAAAACGTAGGGGCTACCCGTTGATAGCGGCCCCCAACCAAGAATCTTAAGGGCAGCTTGGGAACCTGCGTTTGCAGGGGTGACATAGCGCCTAAGTTCAACATAGAGGCCCCAACTGTTAGACGTTTGGTCACGGTACGATTCACGCCTATGTCCAAGGCGAAACCGGTAGAAGATTCCGTGTAGACTTCCATGGTAATGAGCCTTACGGCGCTACCCATTGTCAGCCGGCCTATTTTCCAGGAGGCCAGCCCTTCCACGGTGATGCCGAAGGCGCCGAATTGTGACCGGGGCGCGTCAGTGGGTGTATTCGTCCGGAGTTCCAGGCCTCGGATTCCCAGGTAGCGGGCGCGCAGGCCACCATACCCGAAACGCGTTGGCCAGGCAGCAAAAAATGTGGATGTCCGGCTGTCTACCAACCAACGTCCGTAGGTGAAATTAATTTCAGGAGTAGCGCTATTTGTAGCTAAAAGGGCCGGGTTAACGATGTTCAGACTGGGGGCGGTGACCTGGGCGCCTAAAGATAGTTCTTGCGCACTGGCCGGAACCGTCAAAAATTGGGTGCCCACAGCTCCCAAACAACTCAAACCGACCAGTAGAGAAAAGGAGCGTTTAAAAATGGAAAGCATAAGTAAAAACATGGGTCAGACCCGTGGTCATGGTGGCCGGTTCGATTACCAGCGCATAGTCTAAAAAGGCATCCTGTTTTTTAATGAAAGTGTAGTTCATCCCCAGCCCCACGGCCAGATGTCCGTTCCCAATACCAGCACGTAAAAAATAATTTTCCCGGAAAGCATACTCCAACCCTGCCCGGAGGGTATATCCCAGGATTTCGACGCCACTGGTAATAACCCCTACATCACCTACCAGATACAAACTCCGGTATTGATAGTTGGTCCCCAGGCGGTACAGGGTGGGGAAGTTTTCTTTGTACACCCGACCACGCTCGGCGAAAACATTTCCTGTATTCCACTGGTAATTCGAATTTAAATCCTTGATCATAAAAGCCAGCGTCATCCCTTTTATGGGTTGTGACATCATCCCCACATCAAAACCGATCCCTTTCCCCGTTAGCTGACTGTTATTCATGGGGAGTTGGTTGTAGAGAATTTTTACGTTGATGCCCACGGCCAGCCAGGAGCTCAGCTTTTGAGCAAAGCTGAGATAAACGGCATTCTCACTGGTGGAAAGGGATTGTGTCTTTTCTCCAGAGCTGGTGCGTCCGTCGATGCCATCCACGCCGGCGCTTACCCAGGCGACGCCCAGGCCCGCCGTGGGGGGTAGGTGCGTAGCAAAGCTGGTGGTGATAAAACGCCGGTCCAGGGCTAGAAAATGGTAGCTGAAGGAGGCCTGTTTAGAAGGTAAGAAAGCGACTCCGGCGGGGTTGTGGTAGGCCGTAAAACCGTGATCCAGTTCCGCCGTAAAGCCTCCCCCCATGGCCAGGGAACGGGCCGTGGTTCCCAGGCGTAAGAAAGCGCCTGAATAACCGGCATAATCTGCAGCCCGTACCGGGAACTGAAAGATAAGGAGATAAAATATGATCAGGTTTTGGGGGAGTAGGAATCTCCTGGGACGCGACATAGTTATTTCACCACGATGAGTTTTAACCAGTGATTGGAAGGGGTTTCGGCCAGGGTTTTGGAGAATTTGAGATTGATGAAGTACACCCCGTTATCCACCAGACGGCCCTGGAAATCGCGTCCGTTCCACTTCAGAGCACCAGCCGTGGCTGATTGGCGATTGTATTTTTCAAAGTACACCTTTTCCATGGCAAAGTTATAAACGTGCATTTCCACGATGGAAGAAGCCACGGGACCGGTGTGAAAGTGAATATAACCCTCACCGTTGAGCACATTGTGTGAAAGGGGTGAAAAGGGATTGGGATAGACGTACACTTGTAGGGAGTCGTAGTTGGCGCGGTAGATGGTCCAGGCGCTGCCGTGGAGGTCGGTAGACCGGGCGACACCGTCGAGCGTCCCAATCCAGAGTAAATCGCTGGTTCCATAAATGTGCCGTTTGTCCAGGGCCACCGTTAGAACTTCATCGCCTAGGATTTCATCTCCCTTTAAGGATATGAGTTGCTTGGCCGGTTTAAACCTGGCCCAGGTGTTGCCATCGAGGGATTTCCAGAGCCCGCTTTCAGCCGCCACCAGGATGAGGGGGTCGCCAGACGTACTGGCGGTAAGGTTGTATGCTCGTTCTCCTAATAGGGTAGAATACCAGGTGGGCCCATCGTTCAAAGTATAGCTCACCCCCCGTTGCTCGCCTGCAATGTCAGAGTTCACCGTGGCTGCCCAGATGGTTCTTTGGTTCCCCTGGCGCTGTAACGCTAAGCCCACAACGAAGTTGCCCGAAAGCCCATCTTGAGGATAGGCATAATGTTCCCAGTTTACACATCCCTGGGGTCCCATGATCCCCCGGTTAATCCCGTTAGCGGTTCCCACCCAGATAGTGTCGTTATACGTCAGGATAGAAAAGGCTTTGTGGTTGTGATTACCGCCGTCCTGCGGATCCCGGGGGTTCAGATAAAAGTCTTTTAAAACATTTTGATTACCAATCATTTCATAGGCATCGGCGTCACAGGTGGCTAATTCCTCCTGATTGTCCATGGGTAGGGGGACCCGTTCCCAACTACCGTCAGAGAGTTTGTAACGACGCAACCCCCCCGCCCAACTCGCCGTCCAGAGGTAGTAGACATCTACCCAGATGCCCGTCTCTGAATAGCCCCCACTAAAAGCCATATCGTAGGTCACGTTCATTTGGGGTACGGTGATGGGTAACGCGGCCACAAAACCGATATCCCCGAAGGGAATTGTATCCGCATCGGCGAGATCCGTTGGTTGGTCATAATAGAGCCAGGTGACAACCGAGTCGGTGGAATTGGAGGCGTAGACCACTCCATTCCCCACGGGTACGTCATCCCGGACAATGGCCAGGGCTACAAATAACTTGTTGCCCGTCGCGGCGATGGCGGAGACGCCTCCCTCCGGTAATAGTTGGGTCGGACTTTTATTGGTGAGATTGGCAGTAGTCATGAAGGTTTGGATTGTTACTGAATCAAGTAAGACCGAGAGCCCATTACCTGTTCCTAGCCAGACCAGGGAGTCACTCTGTAGACGGATTTCAGACACAACGTTACTGGTTAAGCCGTAGTGTTGTAGGCTATCGGTAGCTTGGCTTCGGAGCGTATAGCGGGTGGGGACGATGCGGAGGGGCTGGGCGAAAGTCAATCCCCCAATAAGGAGTAGGAATAAGGGAATTCTCATTCGATTATCACCAGGTCATGAGAGTAAGGGTCGGAGACGATGCCGGAATAGTCCCGGGCATAGAAAATAGCGTGGTAAGTACCGGTAGGATTGTTGTGATCAATAGTAATCAACCGGGAGAATTTTCCATCGGAGGCTACTTCATCCCATAAGTACTGCTCTGAAACCGTATTCCCGTCGTCGTATAAAGAGATAGGACTCCCGCTGGAAAAGGTGCTGTCGGGTTTTTGAAACATGAGGTAGACAGTTTGGACATCTTCGATTCCATTGGGATCGGTGACCTCTACGATCATGGGGCTAATGGTAAGACTGTCAGGGCCAGGAAGGCGCATGGTATCGGGCATGCTTACACTAAGGATCACCGGGCCAAGATTGGTTACAGAAAAGGAAGCCGTTTTTGCTTGGACACTCCCCCGATAATGGGCCCGGATTTTTACGTACACGAGTCCCGTATCCGTTGCCGTAAGGGTATGGCGTAGAATGGTGTCGTTGTTGGTTACCTGGATGGCCCAGAGATCATCATCGCGAAGAATATCCCCGTGGGTCCCATCGTCGAAGAGAGTGAGTGTGTCTGGGACCGATGAAGTATCGCTGCCGAACCATAGAGCTTTTATTGAATCCAAAACTTCGTTCTGGTACTTGGGTTCGACGAAGGCTGCCACATATATCCGGTTGGCGCCCGGTTGAAAATCAAACTGGATGTAAGTGATGGCAGGGATGGTTTCAGTTTTGTCAGTAGGCCCCGGGCAGCCCACAAAGATGAGCACCGCGTTAAGGATGAAGAAATACCGCATGGGAGTAAAATACTGAGGATATCTCATTTAATACCATAAATATGATGGATCAATAAAGTCCCCACTTGTTGCAAGCTGGCGGCGGAGCAATTCCGGGGAATATCTTCCCGGGTGTGCCAGTAATTCACCCCTTCGGAGGGATACTGGAAATCGATAATATCTACAGCCGGGATGCCAGCTACTTCGTACAAAGGAACATGGTCGTCAAAGATGGTGCTCTCGATGTGATTTTTGAAGGCGGGGAGTTTTAGCCGCCGAGCGAGAGACCAGAGGCTCTTTACCAGGGCAGGATTCTGGCGGAATGAATACCGTTCGATGGGGAGTTGCAGATAGGCATCGCCCACCATATCCAGGATGATGGCGGCTTCTGGTTTGGGGTCCGGGACGTTTTTCGCAAAATAGAGCGATCCCTGGGCGAAGCTCCGGGGGTTACCGCGGGCTCCTAAATCTTCACCATCGAAGAAGGCCATGGTAACACCGACGGGAGGCGGTGTTTGTTTAAAAATGCGGGCCATTTCAAGGAGGACAGCCACGCCACTAGCCCCGTCGTTGGCTCCCACGATGGGACGGTTCTGCCAGACCGGATCCGGGTCCTGATCGGCCCAAGGACGCGTGTCCCAGTGTGCTCCCAAGAGGAATTGGCGCTTGGCCTGTGAATTGAACTGAGCAATAACGTTGGTGAGCTGGTAGGTTTTCCCTTCCACGGTTTCCGTGTACTCAAAAGATTGATGGAATACCGTATCCGCTAGAGGAGTTAATTGTTCGGTTAGGTAGTTCAAACCGGCTTGGTGACCCTGGGAGCCGGGGTTGCGGGGACCTAGAGCACACTGCTCCTGTAACTTCTGGAAAGCTCGTTCACCATCGAACGGGGGGGTGGGAGTGCCGCAACCAGCATGCAGCAAGACCAGGAGCAATCCGTAGAACAAACGGGTCAGCATTTTGCCATTATCCACTAATTGCAATATTCACGTCAAATCCGAAGTCACGGTCGATTTTCCGTCCGGTTGTTTCCGTCTTGTTTTCACGATATTCATATACCAATCCCCCGGAGACCCGGGAAGTGAAGGAGTAGGAAATGCGTAAACCCGCTTTCCAGCCGGTGTTCACATTTTGGGTGAATGTAATTCCCCCGTCACCACTTTGCTTAGTCCGGCTTTCACTCATATCGAGATTGAAGGTGAAATTAACCGTATTTTGAATATTGATATCGTTAAAATAAATCAGGGGAATACGGATACCGCCCCGGTGGCTATAGTTGGAAGTGGCATTGGTGGATTTTTCTTCCGAGACCCTGATTCCGCCATTGGTGGATATTTCCACCTTGCGGGATTGGTTGTGACGGATCGTGAGGGAAATGCCCTTTTTCAGGTTCATGGTCAGGCCCACGAGGGGAGCAAAACTGATTTTTTTCTTGGAGGAGCGTTCGAATTCCTGGTACTCGGCAATGAAATTGTCCAGACCGAAAAGGGGCATGGCGGGACCCTCGAAATTCTCGAATTGCCAGGCGTGGGATTCATTTCCACTGAAGCCGTGTTCCAGGGAAGCCGACCGGGCCACTAATTTGAATAAAGGCCACTTTTCCAACCCTGACCAGCGGAGATTCCAGCCAAAAAACGGGAAGCCCTTTTCCAACATTTTTCCATAAGATAGATAATCCCGGGTCATGGTTCGCTGCTCCACGTTGGAACTGGAGATGGTAGTGGAGACATTTTCGGTGAAAATGAAAGAGGTGCTGATATTGCGACTGAAGTTGATCCCCGAACGGAGAGACAGGTCGCGTTTATGGTCCCAGGTACCCACATTGCTCCCAACGGTGACCGTGTCATAGGGCAGACCATGTTCGGGCAGCCAACCGAAACGGTACCCAAGGGGTACGTCCCCTTGTACGCCTCGGCTGGTCCGGTTCAAGTTTTCGGTGTAAGTGAAATTGATCGGGCTGACTTTTTTCATCACCGTGTGCAGTTTAGTCAAGACAGGAATTTCCTTTTGCGCAGGTTTAGTTTCCGGTTTAGGTGCCGTGCTGGGCCTTGGTCTTCGACGCCGCCGGGAGGGGGGAGGCGCTTTGGCAGGGGGCTTGTAAAAGAGTTCGATTATTTGCGTGGGAACCAAACTTAAACTGGAGGAGAAACGCAACTGCGTACCGATGTTGGCCCCGTTGATATTACTGGTGCGTTCCTTATTCCAACGATACCCGGCGGAATAGTTGAACTTAGGCCGGAGCCAACTAATTAGCGTCGGATTGAAAGACGCGGAGAGATTTTCGGAGATGTTGGTCACAATACCAGGGTCCAGATCCCTTAGAGCCATCCAGGCATAGCCACGATAATCCCGCAGATCACTTTTCATGGAACGGGAGTATTTACTTTTGACATTGTCGGTGAGGTTGTAATCCAGGGAAAAGTTCCGGTTCAGCCCTAAGTTGTAAACGTCGGGCGCACGCCCCCCAATGCGTTTCAGAACCTGGGTTAGTTTTTCGCTGACATCCAGGTTCGTATTGATAGTCTGGGGTGAGTAGTACAAATGTAACGCGGCGATTTTAATTCCCAACCAGGGAACGGGGCTCAACCACTTGAAGGGAGTGATATAATTATCCCGGCTAAAGGGGAAGGAATAATTAATTTTCCCGCTGTAGGATTCGTTCAACACTTCGGAGTTGTTAATATTGGAAGCGATGCTTTTAGCGGCGGAGAGACTGGTCTTGATGCGATCCAGAGTGTATTTAATAAGCCGGTTGTCGGATTTACTGGTCTTTGCAATGGAGGTGCTGAAAGTGATGCCTTGAGATTGGGTGAGGAGTGAATCGGGTACGTTTTTTTGGTTCAGCGGGATATCACTGTCAGGATAATACTTAGGTCGTCTGATAGAACGGTTGAAAGCTGCGTTCATGGGGATGGATAGACCCCAGGATTTGGGCAAGAGTTTATGGAATTGTAGCGTTGTGTTAATATTTATTTTTTCCTGGGTACTGTTTTTCCCTAACCGTTGCTGCAGCACATGGAAATCGGCGCCCTGACGGTTGTAAACGAAGTTGGTCTGGGCGATATCGGCCAAGTTGAAGCGGGATTGAATACGCATGGCCACACCCTTGTCCTTTTTAACACCGCTGAGGCGGAGTTCGTCTAACCAGATTTCACCCGTCACGGGTTCATTGCCAGTATTGTGCACGCCCACGAGAAAATATTGGATTCGTGACAGCGCTGGTTTACCTACGATGCGGAGATATTTCCCTGTTTTGTTTCCGTTTTCATCCGTCCACCAGTATTCGATTAAATTATCTTTAAAACTCACGCTGTCCGTTTCCCTAAACTTGATTACGTTGTCGGCATTCTGGATTTTCAAGCGTGCCAACCAGTTGAGGTCTAAATTGACGGCATTGCGGTCTTTGGTTTCGTCCCAGCCCTGGTAAACGGGTTGGTTCAATTCGTAATACGCGTCGCCGAACCCGAAACGCAGGAAGAAATTCACTTGGGTTTCGTTTTCACCAATCCAGGGACTATCTTCCCCGTAGACGAACATTTTCATTCGACGATAAGTGAGGTAGCTTTTGGCCCGGTCGCCACTGAGTTGGACCAGGGTTTTCATGGCCGCGCCACGGTAGTCCGGGGGGAGGTCGGTAAACTCCATGACTAAGGATTGTTCTTTGGATCGGATTTCGTTAATCCGGTCGTATTCCCCTTTCACTCCCCGGGGTGGTATATAAGAAGGGTTATCCTCGGTGTTTACCAAAGAAATGGCAAAGATGCTGTCGGCATTTTCTTGTTTGAAGACATTTGTTGAATCGGCCGTGATTCCTAGTTCCTGCCATTCGTTGCCGACCAATTCCATTTTGGCGATTTTTACCGTAGCCGTGGTATCGCCATTGAGGGCTCCCACGTTAGAAATCGCCAGGCGCACGGTTTGAATGTCATTCCATTCCTGGCTGGCCGTGGTATCGTATTTCTCAAAGTGGGTTAAGGGAATGCGAAATAAGCGCCACCCGGTGGGGGTGCCGTCAGGATGTTTGGTCTCTTCTACAAAATAGACACTGTCGTCCAAGCTAAACGTTTTGGTGAAGTAATCGTTGGTTTTATCCAGGAAGCCCGTTTGGTCCAGGTCTTCGGTGTCAGGGTACCGGGCGCCATCCAGGGCATTATTTTCGGTCCCGTTGATATGAGTATAGTCGTTGCTGCCTTCCTTGTAACTCCAGTTGTCGTGGTTAGGGTCGTCTATTTCCTTATCGACACCGTTGTAGACGACGTTTTCGTACTCCGGTAATTCCAGGGCTGCCACATAGGTTGTGTCCAGACAACCCCCATAACCATCTTCGTAAGGATCACGGCAACCGTCGAGTCCCACGTCTTCTTCATCGTCCAATAATCCATCACCCCCTACGATCCCCGCTTCGGAGCGATCTTCGGTATTCAAGCGCCCGTCCTCGTTCCAGTCTTCGCTGATTCTCCCTAAATCTACGGTGATCTTCGTCTTCGGGGGGGCGTATCTGCTGTTCAACCAGATTTCGAAGTACTTGGTAGTCGTTTGATCGTAGTCCCCACTGTAGAGCGGGGTCATGATGCCGGTCCAGATGGAGTCCGGGGGTACTTCGTGCTGGAGGGCTCGCGTCATAACGTGCAGTACGAGGATGTCGGTGGTTTCATTTTGGGCCCGGATAGAGGTGGATTGGTTGGGCCAGATATTTTTCGTTCGCTCCTGGAGAAACGGGTTATACCAATACAGTCGGGAGCGGTTTTTTTGTGACCGGGGTTGGCGAGTAAAGGGGTTGAGGGGTGGCGAGGCCGGTTTCCAGAAACGACGTTGAATAGGAATGGAGGTGGAGCGCTTGGCCCCTTCGAAATCATCGATATAGGCCACGCCGTTGGGGTCGCCGGTAGCGCGATTGTTTATGGGATTTGGATTTGGCAATACCTGGGCAAGCTCACCTTCGATGCTGAAAGAAGACAATCGATCGGTTTCAATGATGGGTAAGCGATCCAGGGCTTTCGTTAAGCCTTCTAAACTCCATTCGTAACGGCCGTTCATATCCCAGATGAAATTGCGGACGGGTTCGTAACCCACTTCGATCTTTTCATTGATCACCGACTGATCGTAGTAAAGGGCGGTGGCCCCTAAGAAGGAGCGTTCACCCAGGTCCAACTGGGCCCGGGTTCCGAGGATTGTCTTTTTATCGAAAGAGACCAGTTCATATTTGTCGTACAGGACCTTGATTTCTGACGTGGGGCTGGGTTCGTCGGTGAGATTGATGGTACCGGTGAAGTAATCGATCTGGTAGTCGATCCCGCGCTTAAGGGGAACGCCGTCCTTGTAGACCTGTTCACTCCCCTCGACGATACCAAAGCCCCCGAGGACAATCGTCGAACTTTGATTGGTATAATCCACTTCGATGATGAAGCGGTTTTCGTTCATGATGGCGTTGCGATCCAGGGAGAAGTACATTTTACCGGTTCCCAGGAGAGGTGCCAAATCAGGGTTGGAAATGCCGCCTGGGGTGGAATCGGTATTGGCGATGAAGGGGTAGAAAGCGGGAAAGATCAACTCTCCCGTCACCAGGTTTAGAATGCTGCCGTTGGCGATGTCGATCAATTCATCGGATTGTCGCTGACTACCTTCGTCGAGGCTGTCTAAACCGAACAAGGTAAGGAACGGAATACCCTGCTTATTCCGGTCGCTCTGGGGGGTAGCACGGGTGTCCACGATGCGAACGGCGAAGCCCTCTTTGTTGATGTTGGAAACTCCCAGGTTGTAGACGTTTTTAAACATAAGGGGCCACGTTGGGTGGTCCGGATCGGAATTTCTGGGCTTCAACATTTTCAACACCACCGTGGAATCGGTGGCGGTGATGCCGTGTCCCACGGTGTAGACCATGTCGGATTTATCATCGCGGTTCACCAAAATGAACGTACATCCCAAGACCTCCGTATTCATAGGGCTTCGTAATCGAACGAAACCCAGGTCACTGTCCAGGATGTAATCCGGTCCTTGCTCCAGTCGTTTGTAATTCCCGGTTTGGTCCTTGTTTTCGTCAGGATGTTCCACGTCGACCCTGGCCACGCCAGGGTCGGTGCTGGCGTCGGTGGAGGCATCCAGCTTGTAAAGTTCGAAATTCTGGACTACCACATTCCCCACACGGTGAGCCCCATTGTCTAAGGGATAAAAAGGGAAGGTTTTGATGAACTTGATGTCTGTGCCCACTACGAGGGAGGTGTCGACGCCGTCGCGAAACCACTCGTGAATGAAGAAGTACTGGTTCTTTACATAGTTATAGTCCTGTATTTTTTGCGTCTGGGACTGGGAAGTGCCATCATATTTCTGCTGTTCATTTTTAGTTTGCTCGATGGAGGCAATGGTGGTGATATCCAATGGGCCCAACTTGGAGAGGGCTTTTAATCCAAAGAGGCCTTCCTTATTGGGGCCGGAGAAATTCACGAAGTTGGTTCCCTGGAGATTCAGGCTGATATTCCCCGCTTCTACTTTCTGCAGGATGTCATCCTCGTCTCCCTCGTAAGTCAAACGGATATTGTTCTCCCAGTCGAAGTCACGCTCCGAGTCTTGATCCATCAAAACGCTGATACGATCCCCAATTTTCCCCTCGATGTTGAGGTTCTGTTTCTGGTCGAACTCAATGTGTGTATTTTGGGTCTGGTTCAGGTTCGATTGGATTAATTCCTGATCTTGGAATACCATTTTACCGGAGATATTGACATTTCCCCGAACCCGCAGGGAGACGCGACCCAATTCCCCGATGTCCACTCCTACCACCTCAATGGATTTTCCCCCGCGGCGTGTGGCTGCCGTTTGTTCTTCTTGCTGAGGTTGGTGGAAAGCGTTTAAGAAATTGATCCGTTGGTTGACGTCCAGCATGCTGGTGTAATACCATTCCAGGGGAGCGGTAAAGGGAATTTTTAGAATTTCACCGTCGACGGTTTCTGTGAGAGTAATGAATTTCCAATCCCGGTCGATGGCCACTTCCAAAACATGAACGCCATAAGAGACATCTAGGAGACCCAAGGGTTGTTTAAGGGTGTCCGCAAAAGTATTTAAGGGGTTAAGCACCCGCGGGAAGGATGCGGTAACATACAGGGAGGTAGGAAAGTGGTTTGCAACTGCTGTTGGGGTGTACGATTCCTGCTGACCGCGCAGCCAAAGATTTTGGCCAACGGACAGGAAGAAGATGCATATTGCTATCCGTCCCTTTCTCAAAGGGAGTCTCCTGTTATTCTTTATGGTGTTATTGCTTTCCCCAGTTGGGGATTAATAAGGCAATAGCGGTGGGTCTATAGAGAATGCTCCTCGGTTAATAGCTGCGGGGTTGGTTCCACAATCCTGGGTAATAGTTTATGGAATTTTTGTAAGGCCTGTCCACGGTGACTAATTCTATTCTTTTCCTCGGTAGAAAGTTCCGCAAATGTCTTCTGTAGCGAGGGGACCAAAAAGACTGGATCGTAGCCGAATCCGTTTGTGCCCCGCGGGGCGTGGGTAATACGTCCTGCCAGGGAGCCTTCCACGGTGAATTCGTGGGTACAATTCACAAAAGCCAGCACCGTGCGGAAACGGGCCGTGCGTTCTTCGGTGGGGAGGGAGCCAAGTTCGGCCAATAGTTTATTGACGTTATCTTCGTAGGTGGCGTTTAATCCTGCCCAGCGGGAGGACCTAACGCCCGGTTGTCCGTTGAGAGCGTCTACTTCCAGCCCGGTATCGTCAGCCAAGGAGGGTAAAGTCGTGACCTTGTTAACCTGCCTCGCTTTCATCAGGGCGTTGTCCAGGATCGTAGCCTCACTCTCTTCGAGCTCGCCAATCTCCGGAAATTGTTCCAAGGTAAGTACTTTTATGCCCCATTGCTCAAGTAAGGGGACCAATTCCCGGATTTTATGACGATTATGGGTGGCAAGAACAATATTCATCTTCTTTCCGCATAATTCGACGAGGAACATAGAAGCTTCTATAGCACCAATCAAGAGTTTTTCGTAAAGCAATGATCCCCGTTCACAACGGCGTTTTACAATTGCTTTGCGAATATAGGAATCCTAATTTTCACGGCTATCTTAGTGGCCGGATAGCTCAGTCGGTAGAGCAGAGGACTGAAAATCCTTGTGTCGGCGGTTCGATTCCGTCTCCGGCCACACGGACTTTGTCGTCGGGAAAATCCTTGTTTGAAGGGGTTTTTTCATTCTTAGAATTGCTTTGGAAAGCGTTGGAATTTCCAACACCTTCAGAGTTCAAGCTGTTGGAAATTTTCCTTTGAGGATAATATATAACGATCAAGCCACTGACCCAAGCAATTGTGTCTTATCAGTTTAGTACTTTGTGGTTACTGCGGGGTTGCTGTGTCAGAATAATGGTGAAACAGCACTAAAGGATTGTTATGAGTGTCTTCAGAACCCTGTCTACCTGACCCACCTTTATTATAGGGTCTGCTGAAAAAATTTTTTACCTGTTTTTAGCCTCTTTATATTATTAGGTCAGTTTATTATGTTTCGAAGTGGGATTGAGGACCTAAATGCGAGCCTTTCGGGAAGCGACCTCCAAAAACCTTGGCCTTCTGTTTGGCGATTGGACCGCCGTATCAGGGTAAGGATCGCAAAACGCCGCCGCTTTTCAAGGAGCGATTCCCTGACAAGGATGTTACCAGTGGGTTGGCGTGAGCCCAATGAAACAAGTTCGTCACCACCCACCGCTTACCACGCGATTGAAAACTGCTTTTTCAGCAGACCCTGACAGAGACATTCTCGAGTGATACAACGGAGGAATAGCACCGGCAGTTTAACAATTCGTTTGCCAAGATTAGACATGTGAAATGAAAACAAGATTCATAAGAACCATTGCTTGGATTGTTGCCACTATTATGGTTGGTTGCAGTGCTGTGCTCAACGCCCAAACCGAAACCATCAGATTCGATCGCCTTTCCATTAATGATGGACTTTCAAATAGTTATGTGACGTGGATTCTGCAGGACAAAAAAGGATTTATGTGGTTCGGTACGCAGGACGGATTGGACAAATATGATGGCTATGAATTTACGGTATACAAGCACGATCCCTCGAATCCGAACTCTCTTTCCGATAATTATGTGAGATCAATGTGTGAAGACAAAGAAGGCATACTTTGGATTGGAACGGAAAACGGAGGTCTGAACAAGTTCGATCCTTCTACCGAGACCTTTACCCATTTCAAGCATGAACCGGATAATCGCAACAGTCTGAGTCAAAACAGTGTCCGGGTCATTTTCGTAGATGAATCGGGAATAATCTGGATTGGAACGAACGGAAAAGGACTTGATAGATTTAATTCCAAGAATAATACATTTACTCACTATAAACACAATCCAAATGACTCCAACAGTTTGAGTAATAACTCAATTCAAGCTATTTATAAAGACTCAGCCGGTAATCTTTGGGTAGGGACAATAGATGGGTTGAATAGGCTTGTCCTGAGTCAAAGCCCTGAGCAAAGCGAAGGGGAAAACGAAGGATCTAACCAGAAAAGTGGAAAATGGGAACGGTACTACCACGATCCTAAAAATCCCAATTCTTTAAACCATTCCGGTATTTTGAGTATCTGTGAAGACCGTGAAGGGACACTCTGGATTGGAACTTTTGCAGGCTTGAATAAGATGGAAGCGGAAACCTCTATCCGCTACAAAAAAATCATTCTTGGACCAGATGCAGAAGGATACGGTGTCCAATCCATCTGTGAAGACCAATTTGGTAAACTGTGGATAGGTTCATATTTAGGTGTTGATAAGTTTGATCCCGATATATCGGGAAAAGAAAGTTTTACCAGATATAGATATGATTCCGGAGACCCAAAAAGCCTGAGTGGAACCCCGGTTACCACGATTTTTAAAGACCGGTCAGGAGTACTCTGGTTTGGAACGGGAGGTAGTGGGATTAGTAAGTTAAACCCCTCGACCAAGAATTTTGCACATTACAGGCATATCCCAGGCAATCCAAACAGCTTGAGCCATCCGAGTGTCAGAGGAATTTACGAAGATGAAAATGGAATCTTGTGGGTTGGTGGATATAGAGGATTGAACAGGATCGAGCGGAAAAACAACCGGTTTACACATTTCAATACCACTAATGCCAATGGTCATCAATTAAGCACCGACCTCATATATACAATCATCGGCGATCCGGATAACGATCATATCCTCTGGCTCGGATCCGAAGGCGGTGGGCTGTATCGATTTGATAAAAATAGTGGAAAAGCCAAACACTACTCATATAGACCCGATGTTTCTAACAAGGATGTTGAAAATTCGTTAAGTAGTAATTTTGTTTTCGATTTGTATCTGGATGCTGAGGGAATCTTGTGGATTGCAACGGATGGCGGATTGAATCGAATGAATAAAGCAACTAATGAAATCACTGTTTATATACATGAGCCGGATAACCCACTCAGTTTAAGCAGCGACAAGACGCGGGTCATTTATGCTGACCGTAAAGGAAAACTCTGGATTGGTACAGAAGCGAGCGGATTGAACCGCTTCGACCGTCAGACAGAACAATTTACCCGCTTTCTGCACGATCCTGACGACCCATTCAGTCTGAGCAATAATCGAATCAAATCAATTTATGAAGACCCTACAAATATACTGTGGATCGGAACTAACGGTGGCGGACTTAATCGGTTCGATCGAAAAACCGAAACTTTCAAGCATTATACGGAAAAAGACGGACTGCCAAGCGATGTTGTTTATGGGATACTGTCCGCAGGATCTTTTGGAAAAGATGACGATGGGAAGCTCTGGTTGAGTACCAATGGCGGATTATCAAGATTTGACCCGGAAACCGAGACCTTCAGGAATTACGATGTGAATGATGGACTACAGAGTAACGAGTTTAACACCGCATCGTACTTCAAAAGCAAAAGTGGTGAGATGTTCTTTGGCGGGATAAACGGATTGAACGCTTTTTTCCCATCTGAAATAAGAGATAATCCGTATGTACCCCCCATTGTTATTACCGATTTCCAGATAGCCAATAAATCGGTTCCCATTGGCGAAACGGGGGAAGAACGTCAGATTCTACGGAGACATATTTCAGATTCGGATGAGATAACACTGACTTACAAGGATTACCTGTTTTCCTTCGAATTTGCGGCTTTGAGTTACGCAGCGCCGGGAAAAAACAAATACGCCTACAAGATGGAAGGGTTCGATAGCGATTGGCTTTATACCGATGCCAAAAAACGGTTCGCTACCTATACTTCCCTTCCGGCGGGTAAATATATATTTAAAGTCAAAGGGACCAACAACGATGGCATCTGGAACGAGGCGGGGACTTCCATCAGATTGATAATTACTCCTCCACTATGGAAAACATGGTGGGCTTATGTTATCTATATCATCATTATCGGGTCAGCAGTAGCCGGCATTATCCGGTTTGAAATAAAACAGGTACGGTTGAAAAATCAGTTGCAACTGGAGCATATGGAAGCCGTAAAACTGCAGGAATTAGATCAGATGAAGTCACACTTTTTTGCCAACATTTCACATGAGTTCCGCACACCGTTAACCCTGATTAAAGGTCCCATGGAGGATATACGGTTGAAACGTTACGGACCTATTTCGAGACCGGTGCGGAAACAGTTAGATATGTCCCTCAAGAATGTGGATCGTTTGCAGAGATTAATTGATGAATTGCTTGATCTTTCCCGGCTGGAAGCGGGGAAGCTCACCCTACAAGCTTCCTACGGGGATCTCAGTGCCTTCATTAGAAGGATAGTGGATTCATTCTCTATAGCCAGCCGAAAGCGAAGTATCAAGCTGAATTTGAACGCGGATACTCAGGTGATTGAGCTTTACTTCGATCATAATAAACTGAAAAAGGTTATGAACAATCTTCTTATCAATGCCATCAAGTTTACTCCGGATGGAGGGACCATAACTGTTTCCGTTCAGGATCTGGCACAAAATTATGAAGACCGTGGTACCGGCTCGTTTGTCATGATTAAGGTTGCCGATAGTGGTATTGGAATCCCACCGGAAGCCTTGCCCCGAATCTTCGATCGCTTCTATCAGGTGGATAGCTCTGCGACCCGGTCGTACGAGGGGACAGGCATCGGCCTGGCTCTGGTAAAGGAATTTGTGGAGTTGCACGGTGGCGAGATTTCTGTAGAGAGTGCAGTGGGAACCGGAACGACCTTTACACTGACGCTACCGAAAGGGACAGCTCACCTTTCGGAAGAGGAACTGATTTCAAAGGATGAGACGGCCGAACTTGAAGCCAGGCAGGAGCTTGTTTATGGTGAGGAACTGGAGGGAGAAGAAACTATCGAAACTGACGAAGTAACACTGCCGAAGGATGCCGGTACAGTCCTAATTGTGGAAGACAACGCGGATATGCGGTCATATCTACGGGAGCACCTTTCGCCACCTTACCATGTCGAGGAAGCGGGCGATGGTGTGGAAGGCTGGCAGAAAGCCAGAGAGGTCCTCCCTGATCTTATTATCAGCGACATAATGATGCCGCGAATGGATGGGATAGAGCTCTGCCGAGAGATCCGAAAAGACGACATACTCAGAAATGTCCCCGTAATCTTATTGACAGCAAAAGCCGGTGAGG
This sequence comes from uncultured bacterium, assembly GCA_964628055.1. Taxonomy (GTDB): domain Bacteria; phylum Fidelibacterota; class Marinisomatia; order Marinisomatales; family TCS56; genus CAZBEL01. The sequence goes on from CAZVNL010000002.1 coordinate 96,470, forward strand.
AAGATCGTTTAAAAGGTCTGGAAACCAAAGCGGATGACTACATCACCAAACCATTCAGTCAGGAGGAGCTGAAACTACGGATTCACAATCTCATCGAGAGGCGGAAGAAGCTATGGGAGGAGTTCAACCGGAAAGTGGTGGCCTGGCGGTCCGAAGAACTTCAACTGGATTCTGTTGACAAGGCTTTTCTTGAACAGGTACGCAATGTGGTAGAAGCACATATTTCCGATAATGATTTCAACGTGGAAGTCCTTGCCCGGAAGGTATTCTTCAGCCGGCGGCAACTCTATAGAAGGCTCAATGATCTGACCGGTCTCACGCCGGCCCACTTCATCCGTCAGATTCGTTTGATGCGGGCAAAACAGCTCCTGGATGAACAGGCTTTGTCTACTGTGTCGGAAGTAGCCCGTGCAGTAGGATTCAGTAAAGTGGAATATTTCTCCCTCCTTTTCCGCAACACCTTCGGCCAGACCCCCGGTGATTTGATTCGTAAATAAACCTTGAAAAGGTACTTAAAGACCTTTTCAAGGTGCTTAGCTTGAATTTCTCACCAATAGCCAAACAAGGTTCCTTGAAAGTGAATTGTAATATAACTCAGGGTAACGCCCTGAGGTACAACCGGGATAATATATTCAACGTAACTATTCAGATACTTATCCTGATCCTTTCAACAGATGTAAGTCTAAGGCTGAGGCTAAGGCTAAGATTTCATAATAGAGGTGAACATAATACAAGATATTGATTCTGCTACTTTCACGGAATCTATACGATGCATCTTCTGTGTTCTTATTCCTTGATTCAAATGAATCAATCATATTTAATTCGTTTTTCCGTAAACGACTGACTGTTAGGACTTTGCAATCGACTTATTGACCTAACTAAAATCATTCCACAGAGAAGCTCCTTCCTTTCTATCATTCTAATTGACTTTTCTCCGATCATAATCCTCAGCCTGAATAGTTACTATTCAACTACAAATCAAGAGCGAATAGTATGGCACTACATACTTGTTCTAACTTTTTTTTAG
>CAZVNL010000003.1:0-96557 GCA_964628055.1 uncultured bacterium
TTTTCCATGTCCGTTTATCACGTGGCTCCGGAGGAGGGACTCGAACCCCCAACCTAGTGGTTAACAGCCACCCGCTCTACCATTGAGCTACTCCGGAATTCATTCCTCTAAATTGCCAACATTACCTTCCCAGAACGCCAGAAGGAGGCCGTATTGAGATGACACAGGTACCGGTCTGAAACGATGTTTTTATGGGGGGCGAATTTAGGGCAAATTCAAGAAGGAATAAACCATTACATCTCTTTCTCGGCCACCAGGGGTTTCCCTGCAATAAACAGTCCCTGGCGTCGTTCCTCCTTGGTGATGTAGACTATTCCGGGCTCATCATGGGGTTGCCCATAAACCGAGTGCAACGATTTCAACCCGCCTAACCATTTCCGACGGTCGCACAAATAAACCAAATCGCCCACGTCAGCCGCCATGGTTGCCATATCCTCTTTGGAAAATCGCAGGGCTTCCTCGTCCCCGGGAACCAACTTCCACTGGACTTCCACCTTTGCCCCCACCCGATCGTTGGGCTTGGCACCTTTGAAAAACTCCCGGGTTTTCTCAATTGTCCATACGGTCAATCCCTCAATATCTTTCTTGGTGGGCGGTCGGGTGATTAAGGTCACTACCACGGCCACTCCCAGGCAAACAAAAGTGTTATACAGGGCGCGAATATAGGTATAGGGATGCTCGGGATTCATGGCAATCCCGTGGTCGAAGGGGGCAATGAACGTGCCGGGATATCGTCCCCCTAACCACATAAGAAAAGCTCCCCCTAGAAAAGTGGCAATGGCCGCCGTGGTGTTATAGCGGCGCCAGAAAATCCCCAGAAAGATCGCCACCACCAAAGGGGGCGTCATGGTACTATGGAAGAAACCGTGCGCCTCATAAAGGGTGGGGAAATTATTGAAGAAAACGGTACTCACAGCACCTAATACCGTGGCGCCTGCGGAGACAATCATGGCCACGCGGAGATAGTGCTTGTCGTTCCGGCCTTTTACAATCGGACGGTAAACATCATTCACTACCACGGCGGCCACGGCATTGATTAACGTGTCCACCGTGGACATGAGCGCGGCGGCCACCGCGGCAATGAGAAACGCAAAAACCACTTCCGAACTGGTGACGATACTGGCGACGTAGGTAAAGACATGGTCAAACTTGATAACTACCGGCCAGCTATCGGGCTTCAGGATACTAATTGCTTTCCCAATCCAACCAGCGTTCGAAACGGCGATGGTGGAAATGGGTAAAAGCACCAGAATGTTGAACGCCGCGGCCTTACGTCCCTCGTGTACGCTCTTAGCCGCCATAAAACGCATCACCAATCCCTGGTTCATGAACAAGAAACCAATAGATCCGGCAACGCCATCCTGCCAAAAGATGCCTACGAAGTTGAAGTCGCTGGGTTTATTGAAATCTGCCAGGGGCAATTTGAACTCGGGACTCAGGGCACCCCAAAACGATCCAAAACCGCCCACAAATTGGATACCCAATACAAAGATAAAAATACCGGCAAAGAGGAGAATAAACCCCTGGGCCAAATCGGTGAAAATGACCGCCGTCTGACCACCAAAAGTAATGTAAATCCCCGAAATGACCGCCACGACGAAAATGATGGTGTACAGATTCCACCCCAAGACCGGCTCTAAGGTCTTCCCCATGGTCAAGAACCCAATGGCGATATAGCCGATCATGTAACCTAAAATCGCCACCGTTGCCAGGATACGAACACCCCGGTTGAAGCGCCGCTCGAAGTAATCAGGAATGGAACGGATCTTGGTGTAGTATACGATGGGTAACCAGCCAAAGAGAAAGAAAGGGACGAAGAACCAGTCGTTCATGTACGTCATGGTGGAGGAGAAGCCGTACTGATAGGCCTTGGCCGAATATTTCAAGAAACTGTGTGACCCTACCCCGGTGGCCACGATAGACATGGTAATGAGCCACCAGGAAAAGCGCCGGCCACTGAAAAAGAAATCAGTGGTGGTCTGGTTGTACTTGGAAAAATAAGACCCAAAGCCCAAAATAAGGGCAAAATACCCGAAAATTATAACCCAGAAAGTGAAGGAGGTGTGAATAATCTGTTCACTCATGAGTAGCTCCTCCAGACGGGTCTCAGGGTAAAAACAGCCACAAGAATGCACAGGACGATGATAATGAAAATGATCGTGTTGCTGGCTCCCAAAGCCGCCAGGGTGGTGACGGCGTGAATCGTCATGTACCAGGCGAAACCAAAAAACAGGACCCCGAACCAGAGCTTATGTTTCGGCCGCCTCAGGTCCAAAGAGCCCGATCTGAGGACAACCCAAATTCCCGCTGCAAATAGGATCCCTCCCGCTCCGTAGAGATAAAGGTAAGGTAACCAGGTACGGGTAAAGGGAAGGGCTTCGGTCATGACAGGCGATCAAACTCCGGTTTTAGTAAATCGTAGGTCTCCCACAATCCCTCAACAATGACTTTGGTATGGCCCAGGATGGGCATGTAGTTGGTGTCCCCCACCCACCGGGGAACCAGGTGGTAATGAACATGCTCTTCAATACCGGCGCCAGCCGCCCGACCAATATTCACCCCAAAGTTGAACCCCTCTACACGCATGGTCTTCCGTAAAATGCTCATGGAGTAATTGGCTAACGTCATGATTTCTGTCAGGGTGTCGATTTTTAGGTCTTCGGTGCTATCGCAGTGTTGGTACGGAGCTACCATGAGATGACCATTGCTGTAGGGGTAGAGGTTCATCAAGACAAAAGCTTGTTTCCCCCGATACAGGATCAGGGTCTCCCGCTCATCTTTCCTTTGGGGCTTCGTGCAAAATATGCACTCTTTCTCCTTGGGTTGTCGTACATACTCAATCCGCCAGGGAGCCCAAAGTTTATCCATTTTTAAAAAGCGTGAGGGGTGAAAGGATGGGCGAGGGGAACTCGCCTAATAGGTTCTGGGGCGTTGACCGGGGATTAAGAAGTGATCTGTTATCTACGCTGCCACTCAACACCAATCACTCCTCGTCTTTCTTTTTGCTCTTCTCGATGACTCGTTGTTCCAGGTCCCGGGGCATTTGCTCGTAGTGGCTGAAAGACTCCGAGTGTAATCCTCGTCCCCCTGTAAGAGAGCGCAGGGTGGTAGAATAATTATAGAGGTTCGCCTGGGGCACCTGAGCCTTGATGACCTGGAAGCTGCCTTCCGTATCCATGCCTAAAATCTTACCCCGGCGCCCGGAAATGTCCCCCATGACATCCCCCATATAATCCTCGGGCACTTTCACTTCTAAATTGATAATGGGCTCTAACAGACAGGGTTTTGCTGCGCGAAAGGCCTCCTTAAAGGCTTCCTTTCCGGCAATTTGGAAAGCAATGTCCTTAGAATCTACGGGGTGCTGCTTCCCATCGTAAAATTCCACCTTCAAATCCACCACCCGATAGCCGGCGATCACCCCTTCTTCACAAGCGGCTTTCACACCTTTCTCCACGGAAGGGACGAATACTCGATCTACGTTTTGTCCCACCAGCGATTCGGTGAATTCAACCCCCGAACCGCGTTCCTTAGGTTCGATGCGCATCCACACCTCGGCAAACTGGCCCGCGCCGCCACTTTGTTTCTTGTGACGATACTTGGACTCCCCTTTAGCCTGGATGGTTTCCCGGTAGGGAATCTTTGGTTCCTTCAGATCAATCTCCACATTGTACCTGCGTTTAAGACGTTGGCTCACTACCTGTAGATGCAACTCCCCCTGACCGGAGATCACCGTCTGTTTCAACTCGGCGTCCACCCGATACTTGAAAGTGGGGTCTTCTTCATGGAGCGTAGCCAGACCCACGGCTACCTTCTCCTCATCACCTTTGGAATGAATGCTAATGGCCGCATGGATATTGGGCTCCGGGTAGTCAATCCCAGCCAATTCTACGGTAAACTTGGGATGGCACAGGGTATCCCCAGTATGCGTGTCTTTCAATTTGACCACCGCCCCGATGTCTCCGGCGTTCAGAAAATTCACGCTGGTGCGCGTCTTCCCATTGAGGACAAAAAGCTGGCCAAGGCGCTCGCTCTTATCGCGACTGACATTATAAAGATCCTGTCCGGTGGAGACCTTTCCTGAATACACCCGAAAAAGGGACAGTTCCCCCACATGGGCCTCGGAAAGGGTCTTGAAGATAAAGACTACCGGCTCCTTACCCGAGAGATTCACCGGTACCTCTTTTCCGTCACGGGGATTTTCCGCCATGACGGTGGCCCGGTCAACGGGTGAGGAACCGTATTTAGCAATAAAGTCCATTAATCGGCTGACGCCTAGGTTGCGTACGGCTGAAGTACAAAAAACGGGGATAAAGGCCTGGTTCTGCACGGCGGCATGAATCCCCCCGCGCATTTCCTCTTCTGTTAAACCCTCCTGCTCAAAGAATTTTTCCAACAAGGCGTCATCAGATTCGGCCACATACTCGATCAATTCTTCATGAAGCTTCTCTACCCGCGTGACCCAGTCACCAGTTAAGTCGCTTTCAGTAAAAGTGCCATCCCCATCAGCGGAGTAGGTCAATATTTTTTTCCGCAGGACATCCACCACCTGGTTAAATCCTGGTCCCGGATTAACGGGCAACATCAAGGGAAACACTTTCTGTCCAAAATGATCCCGGAGGTCCTGAAGGGCGCCTTCAAAACCAACATGCTCCTTATCCGCGCCGTTCAAGACCAATAGCTTGGGCAGGTTCAGTTTACTGGCGTAGTTCCAGACCTGTTCGGTGCCCACCTCCACACCAGCGGTCACTCCTACGACAACCAGGGCAAAGTCGGCCACCACCAGGGAGCTGAGCGTTTCCCCGATAAAGTCTAAATACCCCGGGGTATCAATGAAGTTGAATTTTTTCTCCAGCCATTCCAGGTGGAGGGGTGTGGCGTGAATGGAAATTTGACGCTCTTTCTCGCCGGTGTGATAATCGGAAACGGTGCTCCCCGCAGCGATGCTCCCCAGACGATTCAGCGCGCCAGCAGTGACTAAAAAGGATTCACTGAGCATGGTCTTGCCACAGGCGCCATGCCCCACCAGAGCAAAGTTGCGGATATCCTCAGTTTGATACTCTTTCATTCGTCCATCCTAATAATTTTTCCTTGATGATCCCTACAATTAGGGGTGGGTAAGGGGGAAATAAATACGGGGAAAAAGAACTCAATTGTAACCAGTTTGCAAGGGTGAAATCAAGGGTTTTACACCGTTTCAGCGTCCCAGGGCAATAATTGTTGCTCTTCGATATAGGCCCGGAGGGCCGGGATGACATATACCCCCTCCAAATCCAGGTTAGCAAACTCCTGAGCCAGTATACGCAGGCGTTGTTCTAAGGGTCGTACCTTGTTCAAGACGATGAAACGTTTGGAATTCACCGTACAGCCACCGCCCACAAAATCCCCTTTCCCCTGGACAATGGTAATGTCCAAGCGCTCTGCCAGCTCCTGGAATTGATTCAGCAACACCTCACCATTCATTTGTCGAGCCCCTATAAGAGAGAGTCGCGTTTTTGTTTCCGGAGCAGGTCTACTAATACTTTCACCTCCTCAGCACGTTCCCGGGGCACCACCAGGGTCACATCTTCCGTGTTTACTACTACAATGTCATTCAGTCCTAACACCGCCGTGAATTTCCCCGTGGATTGGATGAAATTATTCTTCCCCGCCAACACGACGCCGTCACCACGCACGACATTTCCCTTGGCATTTTTAGGAATCACATTATAAAGGGCATTCCAGGATCCCAGATCACTCCAGATGAAGTCGGCGCGCACCACGTAAAAATCCTTGGCCTTTTCCAAAAGACCGTAATCAATGGATTCAGGAATGATCGTACTCCAGATTTCACGATATATGTCTTCGTTCTTACCCAGTATCGGTTTCAGGGCCATGAGTTGTTCATAGAGTTCGGGCATGTGTTGTTGCAACTTGTGGAAGAAAGAATCCACGCGCCAGATGAAAATGCCCCCGTTCCAGAGAAAATCTTTACTCTGCAGAAAACGCTGCGCCAACTGCAAATGGGGTTTTTCAGCGAATGTTTTAACCTTGAAAGCGTTCAAGTGTTTTCCCGGCCTCTTGTGGTCATACTGAATGTATCCGTAGCCCGTGGCGGGATACGTAGGTTGAATTCCAACCGTGACTAGGGAACCATTTTGGATGGCGATTACCCGGGCGGTTTTCAGTACCCGTTCAAACTTTTTATGTCCTATGATGAGGTGATCAGCTGGGAAAATACCCATCACGGCATCGTCCTTCAGTTTGGCAATATGCAAGGCGGAGAGTCCAATACAGGGAGCCGTATTTTTCCCTTCAGGCTCAATGATTATGTTTTCCGGTTTTAAGCCCTTTACTTCCTCCCGGATCAAGTCCACCAAATCAGCACTGGTCACCAGAAAGATGTCCTCTACAAATTTGATCTTTCGCAGTCGGTCTACCGTCATCTGAAGCATGGACTGATCCCCGATGATTTTTAACAACTGCTTAGGGCGATTGTGACGGCTGTAAGGCCAGAAACGCGTTCCCCGACCCCCGGCCATGATTACACAATACATTTTAATTACCCACTCCTACCGGAACAAACCGCACAATAAACACGGGGTCTAACCCCACCAAGGGCAATCGCCCTGGTTGGTTTTACCCAGGATGGCATGGTGGTGTAGTCTGCTCTGAACTTTATGTACAAAACGAGATTAATCGTATGTTTTTCCTAAGAGGCCGGCACGCCAGGGAAGGGGACCTACTTCCAAATCCCAATTGGCCCGCACCTGGAGGGTATCCGGATAGATGAAGAACCGCTCACTGGGCTGGAAAGGAAAGGCTGTGCCAAAGGTGTAAGCGCTGTCGCCATCGCGATCCTCAAAAATCATCAAGGTGTAACGGCCTTCAGGCAAAGCATTAAATTCAAATTTCGCCTGAGAATTTACAACCACAAGGGTTCTTTTGGATGCCTTTTCCACCTCGCTGACCTCTACCATCAACCCTGGAGAAGGCGCTCCCTGAAGGGAGCCCAAAATGCTCCCGTAACCTGGAGGCTCCACTGTACCTACCTGGAAAGTAAGCAGCGAATCTCTTAATTGCGTTCCGTTCCAGGCGGTGAAACCTTGACTGAATAAAAATAATTGATACTTGGCTTTTGGCTGCCATCCCTGGACAGGACGCACCTTCACCACCATGGGATTTGCGATTTCAACTTCCAGCTCCACCTTCAAAGTGTCCTGGAGAAAAAGTCGGATATGATCATCGGGGTTGGAAACAGTAACCGGTTTCGTAAAGACAAGTTCCAGGGCCCTTGTGCGGTTTTCTTCCAGCTTTAAAGTTGCTTTTTGCGGGGGTTGACTCAGCTCCAGGGCGGTGGTGTCACGTTCCTCTGGAATGTGCACGGTGATGAAAGCCGAGTCCACGAAAGTCGTATCGCCATGACGTAAATCTTGCACCACAATCTTGACCTTTTCAGTTGGCAGGGAATCCCGGGTCACTACTATTAAATTGTGTCGGTCCCGGGGGTCTACGAAGGTTTCCGTTTCCGGTATTAACCTAGCGGGCGTTTGGATCGCCACTTTCGCTGTTATCTCCTCCAGGGGTAAGATACGATTAAAAATCAATTGGCCATAACCTTGCGGTGACCAATTCCCCCGCAGCAAACGCCACGGTTCCGGTTTGCGGTGGAGGCGCATGTTCACACCCGTGACGGTTTCCTTTTTCCCTATTGAAATGAAGGAATCCCAATAAATCCCATGTTGCATGCGGAGAGGATCCAGGGGTAGCCCGGCCGCCTGGCGTCCCAAAGCCAAAATCTGATAGCGCCCCGGCGCCAGGAAGTTAAACTCGTACGTCCCCTCGTCCGTGGCCTCGGTGATATAATCGGGGGGCTCCTGAAACAGGCTGTCCAGGGAAAGACCGCCTCCCAGGGAATAGAGATGGAGAGAGACCTGGATCGCTCCGTACACCCGTCCGGTAATGCGGCTGCTGTCAATGGCTTCACCGGTGCTGTAGGCCAGATAGACGGGCGCCGCAAGTTCAACACCGTGTTCATCGGTCACTTCCCGCCCCAGGGAGATAATATAAGTTTGATCCGGTAGCAGGTCCTCGGGTAATGAAATTTCCAATTCTTTCCCCTGAAACTGCACCGCGGGTGGTGAAGATAGCTGAGGATACACGCGAATCCCTTTTGTCAGGCGGTCCTCATCCATATATTCTGAAAAGACCAAACGTATGTCCCCTCCTTGAAAGCGGGTCGTGCCGCTGGGCGGTTCAGCCAAGACCAACATGGGCGGCGTCGTGTCAGGAGGGCCTCCCCCAGGAAGTTTCACGGCAGCACAAGACGCCCAGTAAAAACCGTAGAGTAGGACGGCTGAGTATCCTAAAAAAAGATACCACTTTCGTGCTGGCGCCAGCCGATGCAAAGCAATTGTCTTGAAAGGGAGCGGGAACATTAGGAGATTAATCCGGGGTCAAATTTATTGGAATTTCCCGTTGATAAGTGACGTCTTTTTCAGTCACCAGGAGCGTAATACACCACAGGCGCACCCCGGTCTGGAACGCCTTGCGAAGGGCGGCCCCAAATTGGGGGTCCCGGGACCAGAAAGGTCGCAACTGGCGGGCATCGGGCCGCTGGCAAATGAAAAGGATCCCCGCGCCAACACCCTGTTCAACGAGCCTCTGCAAGGCCTCCGCATGACGGCGTCCCCGAAGACTCACGGCATCGGGAAAACGAGCAACACCCTGCTGAACATAAGTCACTGACTTCACTTCCAAGTAAAAGGGATTCCCGTGAGTGTCTTCAATAAGAAAATCAAACCGATGTCGACCCAAACACACTTCTGGCTTTACCATGGTATAATGGCGGAACATGGGTAGAGTATGTTCCTGTAACGCCTGGCTGACGAAACGATTGGGTAACAGGGTATCCACAGAGACCCAATAGTTCCCGTGACGCACCATGACGGTGGAATAGGCTGTTTTACGATGGGTGGCAAGCGCAACTGGGCGTATCAGGACCTCCGTTTCCGGCAGTAATAATTCCATCAGGCGGCCGGGGTCAGGAAGATGACTTTCCACCGTCTGTCCATCCATTTCCACAATGGTCAAAAAGCGGTTGGGACGACTCTGGAACCTCCCGCGCAGCAATGGCCCGGCAATTTTCATTCGTAGAAATTAACAGTACACCACCATAAAGACCTACGATTCCAGCAGGCCCCGGTTTAACTCAAATTAGCTCTGGTAGGCAGTGTAAAAAATCTCCCGGTTGGCGTAATTTCCGGTAACCGTAATAAACCTGATTATGCCCCTCGTCCCTGATTACATTCGCGACCTGGCCAATTACGTGCCCGGAAAGCCCATCGAAGCAGTTCAAAAAGAACTCGGGCTCCGGGAGGTAGTAAAACTGGCTTCCAATGAAAATCTATTAGGCCCCTCCCCCCGAGCAGTGGCTGCCATGAAGCAGGCCATGAACTCCGTCCACCGTTACCCTGACGCCACCGGCTACCGCCTAAGGAAAATACTGGCCCAACGGTACCAGGTTCGTCTGAAGAACGTTATCTTAGGCGCGGGCTCTGAAGGAATCATGTCCACCATATTAAGGACTTTCCTCTTGCCGGAAGATGAAATCGTCACCGCTGCCCATTCCTTCATCGGCTTCCAGGTTCTGGCCACCGCCACCGGTAGGAAAATCCACTGGGTGCCCATGTTTAAACACCGTTACAACTTGCCAGCCATGGCGGAAAAAATAAACCAAAACACCAAAATCATCTACATAGCCAATCCGGATAACCCCATGGGGACCTACATTACCCGCCGGGAGTTCGACGAATTCTATTCCCACGTTCCCGAGCGGGTCCTCATCATTTTAGACGAAGCCTACTTCGAATTCACCTTCGACCTGCCAGATTATCCCAACTCCATGACCTACCGTTACGACAATGTCATTACCCTGCGGACCTTCTCCAAGGCCTATGGTCTGGCGGGACTCAGGGTGGGGTACGGCTTTGCCCATGATGAGCTCATCAGGAATCTCATGAAAGTGAAGGTCCCATTCGAGCCTAACTACCTAGCACAGGTGGCGGCCTATTCGGCCCTAAAAGACCACGATTTTCTCCACCGCACCCTGAAACTCAACCAGGAAGGATACCGTTACCTCACCACCGAAATGGAAAAACTCGGGGTCCGTTTCATCCCCTCTGCCACTAACTTTATTACTACCATTTGGGATTCGGAAAAACGTGCCCAAGAAATCGCCCAGGAACTGCTAAAAGCGGGGATTATCGTTCGCCACCTAAAACCGTTCGGCTGGCCCAATTACATCCGGGTCTCCATCGGACTGAAAACCGAAAACCACCGGTTCATCGACGTACTGAAAACCATTCTGTAAATCACTTCCACCAGGAATGTTAGGTCACGGTTTCCCAAAACAAAACCTTCCCCTGGTGAATATCTGTGTTTCAAAACATTTTCTTTCCCAATTACCAACCGAAATAGAACCATGATCATAGATCCTAACGAACAAACCGTCAAGGACAACTACCGCTTGATGATCGGCTCCATCCTGCCACGGCCCATCGCCTTCGTCTCGACCCTTTCCAAAGATGGTATTCCCAACCTGGCGCCCTTTTCCTTTTTTACCGGAGTTTGCGCTCGGCCCCCCACCCTACTCTTTGTCCCTGCCCTCCGCGGTTACGATAGTCAGCCCAAAGACACCCTGGTGAATATCCGGGATACAGGGGAATTTGTGGTGAACATCGTCTCCCGGGATTTCGCCGAACAGATGGTGCTTTGCGCTACGGACTACGACCCCGAGGTGAACGAATTTGATATTGCGCGCCTCACTCCCACCCCGTCGCAGAAAGTCACGCCACCCCGCGTGGGGGAGGCCAAGGTAAGTTTTGAATGTCAGTTAGAGCAGTTGATACCCGTCTGTACCGGTAACGCCGAATTGGTTTTAGGGAGGATTGTCCTCTTCCACGTAGCGGAAGAAGTCTATATTGACGGACGGATACATGTGGAAGCCTTGCACCCCATCGGCCGGTTGGGCGGCCACGAGTACACAACGGTGAAAGACACCTTTCAAATCATCCGAAAAATAAAACCAGATTAAAGATTTCTCGCTATTCAATGAGTCTGCCGGTGACTGAAAAAGAGCTTGGGAAACGAATTTACGCCGCCCAGTGCCTGGGCAATGTGGAACCCATCGAACACATGGTTCCCTATCCGGATCTTCCCTCCCTGTTAGAGGGGCAAACCATCAAGCGCGGAGCGGCCTGGGCTTATGCCGAGGGCAATATTACCAACCAGACCTTCTACGATTGGGCCCGGCAGATGGCCGCCTGGTTGAGAAAACAGGGAGTTCGTCCCGGTGATCGTGTTTACCTACCCCCGCTCCCCTTTCCCCGGGCGGAAATTCTGGCCTTCGGCTCCTGGTTGATCGGGGCTTCCCTCCTCATCGTTGGGGATGAAGACCCAAACCCGGCCCTCCAGCAAGTCCATCCCCGGCTATGCCTCCCCCAGGACTGGAACCTGTTTACCGCCATCAAGGATGTTAATAGCCTCTACGAACCGAACTCCAGCATTCACCTGACGGATGAAGCCGTGGTGTACTGGGAAGGAGGACGTGGTGTTCGCCTGAGTCACTACAATCTGTTAGTCAATGTCAACGGAATTCAACACACCCTGGACCTCTACGAAGACAAGACCTTCCTGGTGCAATTACCCCCAACAACCACGGCCTGGGTTGTACTCCAAGTCTTGCTCCCTTTTTATACCGGGGCTTGCCTTACCGATCAGAATCCCCATCTAATCCTCGGTCTTCCGGATCAATTCAGAGCCCCCAGTTATATCATCGACCTACACTGGAAAACGATTAAAGCCACAGACCCACCCCACCTGTTCATCCTCCCGGAAAACACGGCTGTCCTAGCCATCGGAGCAGAACCGGTGCACTTAACGAACCTCCAAGGAACGGAACGACCTTTAAAAATTGAGGGCCACAGCGTGATGATGGGTTATTGGGACAACGCCCAGAGCGATGTGGCCTTTCGCGACGGCGTGCTCGTGGTGGAATAGAGATACTTAGGTCCCTGGATATGGGCGACATTAATATATCAATTTGATATAGCCAGACCAAAATGATATTATTTCCAGCATAATATTCTATCTGTTCATTCCTCATATCCTCCACAATATATCAAAATACAGGTAAACTATAATTCCTGGCACGGCTTTTGACTTCCTTAAGTAGCAACTTATGAAAAGGAACGGAATCATGGATCACGTACTTAATCAAAACGAAGAAAAAATAAATCGGCTGAATAATCATTGGCTGGTTACCCTTTTTGTCTTGGCCTTAGCCTTCTGTCCCTTCTGGATGCTGATCCTCCTGTAAGGTTAGGGCCAGACAACCTTTCATTAACACCTTCATTACTAACACAAGGAATATAACCATGAATACACTACGACGCTCCGCAGTCGTCCTGCTTCTTGGAATCGCCCTACCGGGACTTTCCTACAGTCAGGTGGAAGAACAGGAAGTAGAGACTAACCTGGAAGATACGGGGGACCAATTAGAACAATGGGGGAACCGCATGGACGAGTGGGGTCAGGAGGTGGAACAAGCGGTAGAGGCCGGGCGACCCATTCCCGAGCTGCCAGCCCTTTCGTTGAATCCCGAAGATGAGCGCGGGGTAAAATTGGGTCTCTATCTTGACGACCTCGATTTCGAAGAGGCCTACGAGCGGCACTATCCAGAAAACTACGGCGTGCTCATCACCGGTGTGGTGAAGGGGGGTAACGCCGACCAGGCCGGGCTGGTTAAAGGCGATATTATCATGGAATTCGATGGCGAAAAAGTGCGCTTCGAAGACCATCTCATCAGCCTGCGGGACACCAAGCATGTTGGGGATACGGCGGAGGTAAAATTTTTCCGGAATGAAAAAATCTTAACCACGAAAATCTACTTCCTACCTCCGGCGCCTGAGGTTGACAAAAAAGGGAAGCCTATCTCCAAGAAAAAACTCTCCCCTGGCTATGGAGGGGGTGGATTTCAAACTCTGGTCATCGATTACGACTTTCCCGAAATTCGAGAGTATCTCCAATTGAACGGTTTCAAAGACCTGAACTCCGGTTACATGGTAACCTTTGGTGGGGGTGGCATGGGTACCATCGGCAAAGGTTGGTTCATCGGTGGCATGGGAGCCGGTCTCACTAACGAACAAAAAATCCAGGTGTTGGATAGTGACAACGCTCTCATTGGCTATCGTAAGTATCGGCTGGACTTTGGTTACGGTGGGGCTACCATCACCAAAAGATATCCCGTCTTCACTGAGCGACTCGTGCTCGATCTAAGCATCATGCTTGGCGGCGGGGCCGTTAACCTGACCGTTAGCCAGACCGACGGAAATTTTTCCTGGGGTAATAGGGTGGACAACGGTGAAACCTATTCAGTCACCTACAAGAAAGACTTCTTTGTCTATCGTCCTTCCCTCGGCTTGTTGATTCGCATCAAGAACTGGGTGGGAATTCACGGTTCGGTGGGCTACTTCGGTACCTACACCACCGACCAGAGTTGGACCGACGACCTGTTCGACTTTACCGTAACGCCAGCGACCGGAAAATCTTCACCAGCGCTTCCTAAAACGCCTTCTTATTCACTGGGGTTTTGGTTCGGCTTCTAAAACATGAGGGGGAGTGACTGAGGCAGGGGTCACTCCTCCTTGTTCTACTCCAGGTCTTTTTTGAATCTACCCTCAAAGAATACCTGGCTTTAGTAATTTCATTCATGGAGCCTTCCTTTTTCAGCATTCTTTCCCGCAAGATCGTCACCACGATCATATCCATTGGGTCCCTCTTCTACTCCACCATTCCCGGCGTAAATGCGACCTTCGGGGGAATTGACCTATCCTTGGAGGGGGATCGTCTCCTGATGACCACCCAGCTTAACAACTGTTACTCGGAGGCCCTGGACCAAATCTTCCGCTCGGGGATGACCATCCAGATTCACTTTTTAGTGCAGGTCATTCCGGTGAACAGTATCAAACCCGTCGGTGAAACCACCTTTTATCACTCGATCCACTACTCCCTTTTGGACGATGTATTTGACGTATACCGATCCGAAAGCCAGGAAACCTACCAGAATCTGAACCTGAAAACTGCTAAAGACTACCTGGCGGAGATCGAAGAATTCCCGGCGCTCTCTACGAACCAATTGGACCCCGACGAGAATTACTACCTCCGGCTAACGGCCTGGATGAATAAAATTCAACTCCAGGGAATGGAGGAACCCTTGAACCTCATGTTTTACTGGAACAGCATTAAACCCACCGGTCTATCGCGTACTTTCAATAAGGCTGTTTTCACCCAATGAAAATTCGTTTACCGTCCTTCCGCACCCAGATTCTTCTGGTGGTCCTCTTTCTGGTTTTCAATTCGGTGCTGTTTTACCGCAACTATTTCCTGGATAGTCTCCAGAACTTCACCGCGGAAGTGGAAACCCTCAACACCCGGGACGATTTCAACCGTTTATACCAGAAATACGCCCCGGAACTCAACGAAGCTCAGCGGAAAATCTTTAAAGAGGACATGGAAAAAATTCTGGCAGCCGAATGGCAAAAGGGACTGGCCCGGGAAATGTTCCAGAAAGAGGTAGCCCTGTACTCTAAATTCATCTTTGTGTTCCTCACGTTGGCGGTCTTACTCCTCTTTTTCATCAGTTTTAACCTCATCACCCGTCCCCTTCAACGCCTTCAACGCACCACCCAACAACTCTCCCGGGGGAACTGGAATATCCAGGTACCAGAGAGCCCTTTTTCCCCTCTGAATGACCTCATCGTCTCCTTCAACACGATGATTAGGGAATTGGAGGTGAGTCGCAATAAAATCATCCAGGCAGAGAAAGAGGCCGCCTGGCGGGACATGGCCCGGATCATGGCCCACGAAATAAAAAATCCCCTCACACCCATCCGTCTTTCCCTGGAGCGATTACAACATAAATTCACCAGTGGCGCTAAAGACCTTAAAACCGTCTTCGACCACGTTACTACGGTCATCCAGGAGGAAGTAAACAATCTCCAGAAGCTGGCCTCGGAATTCTCCCAGTTCGCCAAACTACCCCCCGCTGTACCCGCCCATTACGACCTTAACGCCCAAGTCCAGGAGCTAACCGCTCCTTACCAGTCCCAGGCTGATTTCACCTTGCACCTGGACCCCAACCTGCCAACGTTCTTCGGGGACAAAGACCAGTTGAAACAGGTTATTACCAACCTGATCCAGAACAGCATTCAGTCGGCGGAAAACCCTTGCCACATTCAGATCACAACCCGGGTAGACCGGGGAGGTATCACCATCCTTTTTCAGGACAACGGCAAGGGGATTCCTGCTGAAGACCTGGCGAAAATCTTCGACCCCTACTTCACCCGGCGGACCAAAGGAACCGGCTTGGGCCTTTCCATCGTTAAGCGTGTTGTGGAGAGCCACGACGGGACCATCAACGTTGCCAGCGATGTGGGCACCGGTACGCGGTTTACTTTACATTTCCCTACTAAGGATAAGCGTTAAATTGAACCCATGAAACAGCCAAAGATACTCTTCCGTGATCGCTCCATGAGATTATTTACCAAACGGGAATGTTCAGCATTAAACAACCAGGTCACTCCATGAACATTTTGATCGTTGACGACGAACGAAACATTCGTATGACCTTGCGGGATATCCTGGAGGACGAGGGTCATCGTACCTTCCTGGCGGAAAGCGGTGAACGGGCCTTAGAGGTGGCCAATAGGGAAGAACTCCAGCTAGTAATCCTGGACGTAAAATTACCGGGAATGGACGGCATTGCCACTTATGAAACCTTACGAGCCCGCTTTCCCTCCCTGGAGGTCCTCATGATCTCCGGTCATAGCGACATTGAGACGGCCGTGAAAGCGGTAAAATTGGGAGCCTACGATTTCCTGGAGAAGCCCCTCTCCATGGCCAAGGTCCTCACAGCGGCACGCAACATTGCCGAGCGGCACCAACTTCTGCTACGGGTTCACCAGGAGAAGGTACGGCAAACGGAGCAATACAAGTTAGTGGGGAATTCCCGCGCCATGCAGAGGGTGCGGGACCTCATCCAGCGTGCCGCCCCTACGAACGCCAAGGTTCTCATCCGGGGGGAAAGTGGCACTGGGAAGGAACTGGTCGCCTACGCTATTCATCACCAGAGTGCCCGCTCTCAGGAGCCTTACGTCACCTTTAACTCCGCCGCCATTCCCAGGGAGTTGGTGGAAAGTGAACTGTTCGGTTACGAAAAGGGGGCTTTCACAGGCGCCGGAAGCCGGAAAGTGGGAAAATTGGAACTGGCCCACAAAGGCACCCTGTTCTTAGACGAAATTGGGGATATGAGCCTTACCACCCAGGCCAAGATTTTACGGTTCATGCAGGAAGGCACCTTTGAACGGGTGGGCGGCACCAAGACATACCACCTAAATGTGCGCCTCATCGCCGCCACACATAAAGGCCTGGAAGCCATGGTTCAGGAAGGCACCTTTCGGAAGGACTTGTTTTATCGCCTGAACGTCATCCCCATCACCCTGCCGCCTCTCCGGGAACGGGAGGGCGATTTACCCTTGCTCGTGGATCACTTTTTGGATTTCTACGCCCGGGAGTTGAATCTGCCCCGCAAGTCCCTGACCCCCCGGGCTCTGGAACTGTTAGAAAGTTATCCTTTCCCCGGGAATGTGCGCGAACTCAAGAACTTGGTGGAACGCCTGTACATTCTCCTCTCCCATGACGAAGTCCAACCGGAGGATTTACGGCCCTACCTCCCAGCGAGCAAAACGTCGGAAGCAAGTTCTTTCCTTTCTTTCCAAAATTTTAAAGCGGCCCGCCGGGAATTCGAAAAGGCTTATCTCACGCGCCAGTTGGAACGCTTTCAGGGGAATATCAGTAAAACAGCCCGACACTTGGGAATGCAACAGTCTAACCTCTCTCGAAAACTGAAGGAATTGGGAATTGAGAACAGACCGATTTAGTTCCCGAACCTTTAACGCTTGGCAACCGATTATTTCAGCACAACCAGCTTCCGCGTCTGCGTAAAGTCTCCGGCTCGTAGGCGATACAAGTAAACACTGGCTGGTACCTTCTGGCCCTGGGTACCCTTCCCGTCCCAAATAAGGGTTTTATAGCCTGCTTCTTGCACGTTATTAATCAACTGTCGTACTTCCCGGCCTAATAAATTGTAAATCAATAATTTAGCCTGCAATCTTTCCGGTAAATCATAGCAAATCATGGTGGTGGGATTGAAAGGGTTGGGATAATTCTGGTGGAGGGCAAACGACTTTGGTATAACAGAACCATTATCTTGAGTGGATAATAACAAGTCATTTCGAATAATATAGTCCGTCATTAAAATCAGCCACACAAGCATAAATCCCGGATACTGCCACACCTTCTGCGACACTAGGCGTATCGTAATAGCCTACATGCTAGGGGTTGGCGGGGTTTGTGACATCAATGATCTGTAAGCCTGCATTACCCGCAGCCACATAGGCATAATCGTCATTTACAGCTACATCGAGAGGTCCCCCATTGTAACAATATCCCACTTCTTGGGGAGCGGTGGGATCGGTAACGTCAATAATCCACAAATCATCACCGGTAACCGTCAGATAAATATAATTCCCGCTCAGAGCCACACCATGCGCAGTTCCACTCACTTCATAATAGCCCACTTCCAGCGGGCTATACGGAGTGGTTATATCGACAATCCGCAAAAACCTCCCGCTCCAGCGGCCAAATAAGCATAATTCCCACGTATAGTCACATCATAGGCAATCTGCAGCGTAAAAGATCCTACCTCCTGGGGAACGGTAGGATCGCTGATGTCAATGATACGCAAACCACCACCCAAGGCCGCCACGCAGGCGAATCTATCGTTCACAGCCATTCCAATCGCTTGACCAAAGGTATTAAGACGCCCCACCTCTATCGGATTCGAAGGATTAGCCACGTCAATGATATATAAACTATCTCCACCGCTCACCAAGTAAGCATAAGAGCCCCCCACAGCAATATCTATTAGCCCGGAGATAATATAATCCCCTAACTCCACCAGGCTGTCCGGATCAAAAATATCCACAATTTCCAAATACACACCATTGCCAAAATAGAGGATATTATCAACTACGGTTACACCATGGCAGTAACCGCTTCCCAAGTGGGCAATGAGAGTGGTGTTACCGTCAATAGCAAAACGGTCGGTATGGCCCATAACTGCCTTTAACTCTTCACTTAGAACCCGTGCGAAAGGATTAACTTTTGTTCCCCATCCATGAACCGGATAAGGAATGTCTTGTTGGGCAAACAGCACAGTCATAGTAAATAGTACTAAAACCGAACTACGTTGCACGCTTTACTCCTATTGACATTGATTGTTTAGCTCTCGGAAACAACAATCTAGGCATGCTATACCTATTATTGGAAAAGATAATAGGCCTTACGATTAAAAATTGTCCCGGCATAACGGCCTTGAGCGTACGTCAGTACTTATTATGGTATAGCATATACTTGGCCCCTTCGTACAGCGCTATAGCGTAATGCCGATAAGCCTGATAAATTCCAGGATAGTCAGCGCGCATATCAAATAACGGCGTATCGCTATTTAACCGATGGAGATTATCCCCCGATCCATCGAGAAAGACCTGTAGATAAAAATCCTGGCCCACGACCCCAAAGCTGGGAGGCGACAATTTCTTATTGATGACTAGTGCCAGGGGTTCCTGACCCTGCAGATGGAGCACATCCCGACCCATGGTCTGGGCTCGATAGGATACCCCCGTTAGGCTTAATACCGTAGGCAACACATCGGTGAGGCTGCACACCGTACTTACCGTGCGGGGTTCGGGCAGGTACTCCGGGCCGTAGATGATGAAGGGAATATGGTAAGAGCGTAACTTTAAATCAAAATCCGCTGGCGGCATGTGGTAGGCTTTAGGGTCGGCGCGGCCATGATCGGCCACTAACACAAACACGGTCTGCTTAAAATAAGGGGCCGACCGGGCCAGGCGGAGAAATTCCCCCAAGGAGTGATCGAGTAAGCGCATGGCGTTGTATTGGTCTAAAGATTGGAACCCAGCCCGACGTAGGGAATCTTCGGGAACGGAGCGTACCTTGAACCCGGCATTATCCTCTGGGATGGAATAGGGTTTGTGATTGGTGGCCGTTTGAATGATCGCTAAAAAGGGACTCTCCAGCGGACGGGAACGAAAGAGCTCATGGGCTTCCCGGAACAGGTCCAAGTCGGAAATCCCCCATACGTCCAGGCGGGGACGATCAAAATCATCCATCTCCAGCAAGGTTAAACCGGGGAGATTGTAAGTAATCAGGTTACGGATGCTGGCCCAACTGGCGCTTCCCCCTAACAGGAAATACAATTGGTATTCCTTCAAACCCGAGAGTGGTATATATTGTTCCCGAATCAGGGGATTACGAGAGGAGGTGCGTACCTGAGCCACATCCGGGATACCCGTTAGCAGGGCAAAAACCGATCGGGCCGTTCCCACATAGGGCACGTAACATCGCTCGAAGAAAAGGCCATGATCAATGAGACGGTCTAAAGTAGGGGTCGCATTGAGGGGATTGCCCAGGGTTCTCAGGCGGTTGACCCCCACCGACTCCAGGAGGATAATGACAATATTGGGAGGCGGTTGACCACCGTTCAAGGGGGTTGGATTAACCACGCGGCGGAAGTTCAAACGCAAGGAATCCTTTTCCTCCACCCCCAACCAGTCGGCTAACAAGTCGTAATTACGACGGACGGCGACTTCATCGTAATCCTGCTTCTGGAATTGGATGGTAGTGTAAAAATATAATACTGGATTTAAGGCCAGGGAGGACACAAAAGGATTCGTGCTGAAGGTAGTATCACTCCACAGCAACCGGTATTGGGCTAAGGTTCCCCAATAACCAATCAGTAACAACGCGGAGGTAAGTACCACGCCCGCGATTTTCTGTTTCCGGGGAATAAGCTGCGAGGATTTCAAAACGGTACCTTGCAGCAACCTGACAAACAAGCGATCCAATAAGAACACACACCCCACCAACCCTATCACAATCCAGACCAGGGGATAGGATTCCCACAACATCTGGAGCGCGATCAATGGATCCTCCAACAGGTTCAGGGCCACGATGTCAAGCCGTTGCTTCAGGTAGGCGTAGTGTCCTAAGTCAAAGGCATAAAAAACATTCAACAGCGCAACGCTTATTCCCCAGTACGCTCGGGCCAACGTCCTGATCTCAGGGCGACTGGTTACATTAACCTTGGGCAAAAGCGTCAACACGATTAACGGTAAGGTACCGAGAATCGCCAGACGGAGGTCGAAGCGTACCCCGAGCCATAGGGCGCGCCAAATCTCGGCACTCGTCGCGGACGTGGTCTCTCCAGCAAAAAAAATAAGGAAAAGAAGACGATAAAACACATTCAACACCCCGTACAATCCCACACTTCCCAGGAGGAAGCGGAGGCGCCGGGAGCGATAAAATTTAAATGGCACGTTTAGACCGCAAGAACGTCACGTGTTCAGCCACTAAGGTCCTGGAGTACCTCCTGGGCGTGGGCCTTTACCTTCACTTTCGGATAGGCCCTGTCAATACGCCCCTCCTCGTCGATCACATAGGTTATACGGTGGATGCCTTCGTATTCCTGTCCCATGAATTTTTTCGGCCCCCAGGCATGGTATGCCTGCAAGGTTGCGTGACTCTCATCGCAGAGCAGGGGAAAGGGAAAGGCATACTTTTCGGCAAACTTTCTCTGCTTAGCCGGCGGGTCAGCACTCATCCCTATAATAGCGACCCCCTGCTTTTCAAACGACTGGAATTCATCCCGGAATCCCTGGCCTTCCACAATTCAGCCCGGGGTATTGGCTTTGGGGAAAAACCAGAGGACCACTTTTTGCCCTCGATAGTCACGAAGGGTAATGTCTTCTCCGTAGGCATTCGGCAAGGTGAAAACAGGTGCTGTTGCTCCAATTTCAAGCATAGTATCTCCTTTTCAAAAGATTATTTCACATGGGAGTAAATTACAAAATAATGACCCCTCAAACGATGGTTTGGAAGGAAATCTAACCCTCCCTGGAACAGAAATTGGGCCTATCAAAATCAGGGTGCTGTTTCCATCCTACCCAGCCACATTAAGGATAGTAAAAGTGGTGAACTTCCTAATTTCAATAATAGATACAAGATAACCCAACATACTATAAGAAAAACCGTTAATATGTCCTTGTAAATATTTATGAACACCTCGATTAGCCATCATGTATCGTGCTATTATCGAAGTCTTAAGGGTGTCATTAGGAAGTTTCCCTCGCAATCCGTTGATTTTACAGTGAGTTTTCCAAGTTGGGAAAATTTATCAACAGACTCAACGGTCGAATGTTATAATGGACCTGCGCAGCCGATCATCGGCTGACAAAATCATTTCATTTACCGTGCGTAAGGCTCGTTTCTGATCCTTCCAGGTCAGGAGTTCTAACGCCTGTTCCAGGGCTAGCCAACGAAATTCACTATGCTCGTTAGACAAATTGACTTCACTGGAGACCACTTCTATTCCGAAAACTGGCACCAGATTAATACCATCGGTATGTGAATCGTAGAAGTGATTAACATGATCGGCTACGAAGATGCTTTGGGGAGCCAACCCGGTTTCTTCCTGCAATTCTCGCAGGGCGGTTTCCCACGCCTTTTCCCTGGCTTGTATATGACCCGCCACCCCCTGCCACAAGCCCCCGTAGTGGCTGGAGGAACTCCGCTTCAAAAGCAGAAAACGAAGACTATTTTCGGTTCTACGAAATACAAAAGCTTCTACCAGTGAAACAACCGTCCGTGTCATAACTTACATCCGGGTGTCATTAGCATGACAGGTTACGAACGATTCGGCCCACCTGGCGAAAGTCCCGGCCTTGATCTGCGCCTGTATCAACGCCATTAAGGATTGATAGTAAGTAAGATTGTGGAGTGTGGCTAGGCGGATCCCATAAATTTCATTGACCATTATTAGGTGCCGCAAATAGGCCCGGGTGTACCTATGGCATAGGACACATTTGCATTCCTCATCTACGGGATGGAAGTCTGCCCGGTAGCGTGCGTTCCGAATATTGATTACTCCCTGGGAAGTGAATAACTGACCGTTCCGGGCGTTCCGAGTAGGCAGTACACAGTCAAACATATCCACTCCCAGACGCACCGCCCGAACAATATCCGTAGGCCGGCCTACGCCCATCAAATAACGGGCTTTTTCAGTAGGTAAACATTCATCCATGAGATCCAGGATTTCAAACATGGCCCCCTTCTCCTCACCCACGGCCAATCCGCCAATGGAAACACCACTTTCAATAAAGGGCCGGGCCGCCTCCACGCTACGTTCCCTTAGCTCGGGATAAATCCCTCCCTGAATGATGGGAAATAACGTCTGATCCCAGGAAAAGCCGGGCGGTGTATTGTCCAAATAACCGTGACATTCCCGGAGCCACTTTGCCGACCGTAAGGTGGCCGTTTCAACCCGGGCATAATCGGCCTGACCGGAGGGACATTCATCAAAAGCCATGATGATGTCAGCTCCTAGGTGTTGCTGGATTTTCATGGATTTCGCCGGAGTAAAAAAGTGCTTACTCCCGTCAAGATGGGAGCAAAACTCCACCCCTTCGTCGGTGACACTATTCAGATGCGCCAGAGAAAAAACCTGAAACCCGCCGCTGTCGGTCAGTAGCGTGCGCTCCCACCCCATGAATCGATGTAAACCCCCGGCCTCTTTGATTAATTCGTCGCCAGGTCGGAGGTACAGATGATAGGTATTCCCCAAAATCATCTGGGTGCCAAGGGCTTCTAATTCAGAGGGGGAAAGCGCTTTAACCGCTCCGTGCGTGCCGATGGGCATAAAGACGGGGGTGATTACTTCACCGTGCGCCGTTTGTAATTCTCCCCGACGGGCGGACGTTGCGCTATCACGATTAAGAATGGTAAATCGCATAACCAAGCCCCAGGTTTAAAACAGGACCTGGATCGCTTCCCGGACGGTTTTTACCGGTGTAAGCGTGAGACCACGCGGTTTGGGTTTTATCTTCTCAATATTCAACCGAGGAGCCACGATCCGCTTAAAACCTAACGCCTGGGCCTCTTGCACCCGTTCCCGCAAGCGTCCCACCGAACGCACCTCCCCGGCGAGACCAACTTCACCGATGAGCACCACTTCGGGAGGTAGGGGTTTATCCCGGGCGCTGGACACCAGGGCACAGATCACCGCCAGATCCACCGCCGGATCGTTGATGTGTAAACCTCCCACTAAATTCACGAAAACATCTCGGGTCCCCATGGGCAGGCCCAGCCGTTTTTCCAGCACTGCTAAGAGCATGGCCAGACGATGGTAGTCGATTCCGTTCACATTTCGCTGGGGAGTGCCGAAATTGGCGTTGGACACCAAGGCCTGCACCTCCACCAAGATGGGACGAGTCCCTTCCAACGATGCGAAAATGGCTGTCCCTGCTGCAGTTTCCATACGTTCGGCTAAAAACAGCTCCGAAGGGTTCTTGATCTCCTGCAATCCTTCTGGTTCCATGCGGAAAATCCCCACTTCATTGGTGGGACCAAAGCGATTCTTAGTAGCCCGCAATATCCTATGATCGTACTGGTCTTCCCCCTCCAAATAGAGCACCGTGTCCACCATGTGCTCCAACATTTTCGGTCCAGCGATAACCCCCTCCTTGGTTACGTGCCCAATCACTAACACAGCAATGTCACGTTGCTTGCTCAGCTGCAAGAATTGTTGACCAGTCTCTCGAATTTGGCTCACTGATCCCGGTAAGGCATCAATTTCATCGGAAAATACCGTCTGGATGGAATCGATAATTACTAAACTAGGTTTCACTAGGGAAATCTGGTCTAGGATAGTGCCGACGGAATTTTCTCCGGAAAGGTGCAAAGCAGGGGTCTCGACCTTTAAACGGCGGGCCCGCATGGCCACCTGATCTTCGCTCTCTTCCGCTGAAACGTAAAGGGTGGCCTGCCCAATCCCAGGCACCATTTGCAGGGCCAGGGTGGATTTCCCCACACCCGGATTGCCCCCTAACAGGATCATAGACCCTGGCAGGATGCCCCCTCCTAAAACCCGGTCTACTTCACTCATCCCGGTTGACAAGCGCGTGTGGGGCGGACGTTGGAGGATCTCCTGCAGGCCGGTAGCTGGTTGAGACTTGGCAGGTCGCCGGGCGCTGGTTCTACGGGGAGGGTTGAATTCATTCAACGTACCCCATTCACGGCAGGCCGGGCACTGCCCGAACCATTTGGGGAAATCCTCGCCACACGTGGAACAGAGAAAAACCGTCTTACCCTTTGCTTTCACCATAAGTACGTGAAAATTGGATACATTCCAGAGGGAATGTCAAGGGAATAGAAGGAAAATATTCAGCCAGCTATTAGTTAGCGACCCGGTAAACTAGCGCTAAAAATTGAAAGGCCACTCAGTTAAAAATCAGGACCTAAGGAGAAATAGTACTGGGGTTTGGAGTACCCGTCAGGTTCCACATCCCAGGCGGCGTCGATACGCAAGAGGGCAAAGCCCATATTGAACTTAATACCGAGGCCGATGCCTTTTATCACCGGACTGAAACGAGCGGGTAAGTTAGCGTCGCTATATTTCTCTTTTAGGAGGGCCCGGTCGCGGAATTCAGCCCCCCGATCCCAGGCAGCCCCAATATCAAAAAAAGCGTGTCCCTGGATATTCCCGATCACCCCCCTTGGGAATCCGGTGGCGAGGTAGCGGATAAAGGGGAACCGAAACTCAAAATTGGCCAGGGCAACGTTTTTCCCAAAGCGATCCATATACCGGTAGCCCCGGACGGGCAGGGCATATTCGGAGAAATAAATGTCTTTCAGCATCGATTCCCGGGAGGTGTCCAGGATAACCTCTCGGAAGCGACCTTGATCGGGTTTGCCGTCAGTTTCCCCGTAACCGAGAATCCAGTTGGGAAGACCCCCCAAGAGAAATTTTTGGGCATCCGAACCGCCGCTGTGCCCTAACATGAGGCGTGTGGCAAAACTGTAGCTCCTTCCAATCCGGAAATAACGCCGCAGATCAATTTTAATAGTCTGGAATTGCATGTCTGTTTTGCCCCACCCGGGACTCACCGTAAAGGTAGTATTCTCCCGAAAACCGTCTATAGGTCCCGTGGCGTCAAAAATGGAATTATCATAGACCCAGCTAATGGAAGGAATGAGTACCGAGAACCCCTGACGGTATTCCTTTTGCTCGATCACTTCGCCAAAAATTGTCTGCGTGAAAATGCGGTAATCGATAGTGTGGTATGCAGCGCCGCCTTCCAAGCGGTTAAAGCGATTGAAAGGTCGTGAGAGAAAGGTCATGAGACTATAATGTCGCAAGCGGCCAATGGTGCTCCCGGCACCGAAAAAATCCGCCACATGGAAAAAAGTAAAAAAGAGATCCGTCCGCTGTTTCAAATAGGCGTAACTGAAAAAATAATCACTATTCTCCAGGGTCAGAACCAATTCGGTACCGAAAAAGATCTGGTTATCCCCCAAAATATCGCTAAAAGCAAACATGGTCATTCCAGAAGCACCAAAAACGTTATTATAGGAAGCATACCCATTAATGAAGTCGAGGGTGAACCGGGTAATATAGGGTCGAGGAATAAATTCTCCGCTTTCGGTTCGGCTGCTCTCCGGGGGAATGGTTTCTTGAACCGGGGCGCTATCCGCTAAGGGTTCGTTCATGTGGGTGTATTCTGGCGCAAAAATCCAGCCGGAATAGTCCGCGATGCCTTCCTCTTCAGGTACCTTCACACCGCGTTTATTCCGTCGCAGGTCGGTTACGTATTCTCCCGTCTTGTCTTTATTTTGCACATAATTCGTAACCGGGACCTCCTTCGGTGTTAATCCCAGGGGATTGTTAATTGTGTAGATGTCCCATCCTACGTCGGAATAGCCAGAAAACGCCAGGAGATTATCATCTGCCGATAGACTCGGTTGAAAAATGCCTGTAAGCACGTTGGTTAGGGCGGTGGTCATCTGAGAATTGAAGTCGTACACGTACAAGTTCCACACGCCATTGCGGTCGGCAGTGTATAAAAGCTTATTAACGGTATGCGCCCAGGTGGGATAGTTCTCGTCATAATCGGTGACGGTGATCCGCTGGAGTGTTCCCGTGGCCAGGTCTACCACGTAAATATCCTTATTGGAATAGTCGTATTCTGCCATATCAAAAGTCGAATCGACGCCAACCCCTGGCTGGAGGTGATTACGGCGATCAGAGACAAAAGCGATCTTCGTCCCGTCAGGGCTCCAGGCCGGTTCAGAATCACTGAAAATATCCCTGGTCAGGTTGGTCAATTGCTTGGTTTGTAGATCGTAAACATAAATATCGCTGGCATTGTCCGTGTTACCCACAAAGGCAATTTTGTTCCCATCCGGGCTCCAGGCTGCCGTGAACAAGCCATCCAGATCAAAAGACTGTTTCCGTTTTTTCTTGGTATTGATGTCGATGAGATAGAGGGCATCGCGACGGCCGGATTTCGCGGCAATGACTACCCGGCGATTATCCGGCGCCCAGGAAATCCCCGGCTGAAGCCACTTAAGCTCCTCAAAGTCGATGGAACGGTTCCCTTTGACTAAACGCTTGATATCCTTACCATCGATAGCATTGATTAAATAAATATCCGCATATCCCGAGCGATCAGTAAGCACCGCGATTTTACTCCCATCCGGGGATATGGTTGGCGATATATTGAAATAATTCTGCAACTCCTTATGATCCGTCAACCGCTTGGCGATGTCTTCGATCTCATCCCGCCCGGCTACATCAGGCCAGTAATCTTTTTTAAGATACTTGTGCCACTGCTTGGTCAAATCTTCATAATCCATGCCCAGTGCTCTTTCAAACCCCTTTTCCGCCCGTTGGAGCTTCTTCATGTCGCTGAAAATTTCACCGATCTTCTCCCGCCCATACTTCTCCGCAATAAACCTCCACACCGATTGCCCCCCCTTATAGGCCAGGTAGTAATCCAATTCCTCAATGGTGGGGATTTGTTCATGGATAGACAGGTCCCGCATGATCATATCCGCCTGCGTGTCCCAATTGGTAGATAGATATTCCGCCAATCCTTCGTTGGCCCATAAGGGAATGCGCAGCTTGACCCTTCCAGAGATGATACTTTGAATGGTGCCTCCATAGACCATATCGTTGATGACAGCATGCACTAATTCGTGGTGAATCACATGGCGGAATTGGGAGTAATTCCCTTCGAAGGGGATGACGACACGGTTTTTAAATAACTCCGTTACGCCCCCGATTCCTTCCACCATATACTCCCAGGTCACATTGGTCTGCTGAAAATCGTTGTGGGAATGGTACACGATAATAGAGACGCGCTTGTTGAGGGTCCACCGGAGGTGTTTGGAAACCTGTTCGTAGGTCTCTTCCGCTACGGTGGCCGTGAACTTTGCCAGATCGAGCTTGTCTGAATAATAGTAAATGTCAAAATGGGGGGTGGAGATGTACGACCAGTCAAAATCCCGGTATTGGACTTTGTTTTGACCAAAACTTTGCCCTAAAACGATCCCTGTGAATATCCAGAGATAGACGATAAAGATATTCCTCACGCCCGCTAAACGTCCTGTTTGTATTCCTGTTCCACTAAACATGGTTCCAATATTCGGAAAAATACAGATGAATCCTCCATGTTGCAATACTTCAGTGCAATTTTTATGTCACTAACGCGACAAAATCTCCAGCACCCAAATTTCCACCCTGGGTCCCCACTAACCAACAGCTCACAATGGGCTGACACCTGACAATTCCTTTGCCTCATCACTTTCGTAACGGTAAGTTCATCCGCTTATGGAGTTGCCAGTCTATTTTATTTCCGATTTGCATCTCATGCTCACCCCATCTGAACGGGAAGCTCGAAAGTTGCGAAAACTGTCCCGCTTCTTCCAGGAGGTGCAGAACACGGGGGGAACCCTCTTCTTAGTGGGAGATATTTTCGACTTCTATTTTGAGTATTATGACACCATTCCCAAAACATATTTCCGTATCTTTAATTGGCTGTACACTTTAAAGAACAACGGTATAGAAATCCATTACGTATTGGGGAATCACGATTACTGGGTAAAGGAATTTGTCACGGAGACAATAACCACCAAAACTTACTTCGACGACACCCAATTTGAATTGGTTGGTAAACAGTTTTACCTGACGCATGGGGATGGTGTTCTTTCCTGGGATCGAGGTTATCGGCTTTTAAAGTACATTATCCGCAGTCGGTGGTGTATCTGGGGATTTCGCTGGCTACACCCGCGGTTAGGATATCGTTTTGCCCGTTGGATCTCGGACCGAGGCCATCATTACACCCACACCGAAGAGTATAACCAGATGGTTTTCCAGGAACTAAAAACGTTTGCCGAACGCCTCACCGCCCAGGGGAGTGATTACGTCATCAGCGGACATTATCACCAAGCCAATATGGCCGCAGTCAACGGGGGAACGTTGCTGGTACTTGGAGACTGGATAAATTATTTCTCTTATGGTTATTTTGACGGGGATGAACTCCAACTAAAATTCTGGGAAAGGGATGAATAAGCTCCTCATCGTCCTGCTATCGGCAGCCCTGGCTTTTTCCGGCTGCACCATGGTGAAAAAGTTATTCGGTAAAAAAGGTTTTGAAGGAACCTCCGTTGGGGACGTGGAGATGTTGCGTTTAGCTTATCAAGAGGGGAAACTCCAGGCCCTGGAAGAGCTTATCAGCATGTACAATGACTCCAATTTACCTTTTGATGTACGGATAGCCGCCGGGAAAGCCCTGGCGGAAACCCACCATCCAACAGCTTTAAATGCCCTTGCCAAGGTGGTAGCGGATGCCGAAGCCCTGGACCTTACCCTCATGGAAGCTTCCATCGAACTCCTGGCCACCTTTCGGGACAACCCTAAAGCCGCCGACGCCATGGTGGCTGCCATGCATCAAGTCGATGAAAAAAGCAATCACCTGTACATGACCCTGGTTAAGAATTTGAACCGGGTACGGACCAAAGACCAGGTCCTGGCGCTGCTTGACCTGTACGAAGCGGCCCGTTCCAACGTTACCCGTACCGACAAACTCCTGGCCGAAACCCTGGGCGCCATCGGATCCCAGGAAGTCATCCCCATTCTGGTGTCCATTGCCAAAGACCCGGAAATCAACGTGGGTGTTCGGAACCGGGCGGTGGAAATTTTAGGGCGGAAAAATCCTCAAGAAGTGGCGGTCGCCTTTGCGGAGCTATTGGGAGATCCGAACACCAACCTGGAAGTACGGGAATTCGCCCTCAACACCATCGCCGGAGTACGCGAAGAAAACCTCGTCCTTTCATTAATCGATACTTACAATATGGGGAAAAAGCAGTATTACAGTTTGGTCCAAACCCTATTAGAAGCTCTGGGGGAGTTTGACGATCCTCAAATCAAGCGGGCCATCGTGGAAATTGCCTTGAGCGAAGACTTCCCCCTTCCTATTCGTAAAAAGGCCATTGGTAATTTAGGGAAGATGGGGGATCCTTCAGTGGTACCACCTTTTCTGGAGCTATTGAAAGATCCCCGGAATTATACCCTCTATTACCCGATCCATGACCTGATCCAGACCCTGGGAGTTCAGGATCAATACCAGGAACCCATGCGCCGCTTTGCCCTGCAAGCCCAAATGCAGGAGCGCGCCCATGAATAGCCGTTGGTTTCTTATCGCCGGCCTGGTTGCCCTGGGCTTTTCTCAACCGCCCGACACTACGGACACCACAACCGCCTCGCAAGTTACTCCCCTACCGGAAATACAAGCCGTAGGCGATACCTCTATATACCTCCCGGAAGGGAAACCCTTCTTCGAAGTGAAATCCAACTTGGAGTCTCTCCAACATCAAATCGACTCTTTGAAACAGGTTCTCAAAGTGTACGAGAAGAAACAACCGTTACCCACCATTAATGAGGAATTGTTGAATCTCATTAAAGTGCCCCAATTCCAACACCGCATCGAACTTACTAACGGCACGGTGGTCATGGGGAAAATCATTCAGGAATCCCTGGAAGAAATTATCGTCCAAACCAGTATTGGTCGTTTGGCCATTGACCGTGATAAAGTGGTCAACATTACTGAAGAGCTACCTCCCCATGCTGAGGTGGAGTTAGTGAGCGAACCTTTCGTAAATGTATTCCCGGATCGAGAAGAAATCACCGGACTGGTAAAAAACACGGGGAAAATTCGGGCCGATTTCGTACGGGTTGTGGCAAACCTATGGGCCCTCACTACCGAACTGGCTGCTCAGGATTCCGCTTTTATTAACGGAAAAGAAGTGAAATACCGTAGCGGGGTCATCACCGACACGGCTCTGGAACCGGGAGCCTCGGCCCCCTTCCGAATTATCGTCCCTTTAAACGAGAAGACTGCTGTGGAATACCGGACCTACGATATCCGTTGGTCCGAAGTAGAATAAAGTTAGCGGGTTTTCCTTTTTTAACCCGCAAGAAAATACCCTGGACGTGAATTACTTTCTAAAGAAAATGTCCTTGGTTTTGAACTGCTGTGTTAACTGCTACCTGCCAGAGTGACCATGATGGCGTCCTGAACATGGAGGCGATTTTCCGCCTGCTGGAAAACGATGGAATAGTCCGCCTCCATTACCTCATCCGTAACTTCCCGGCCCCGCTCCGCCGGTAGGCAGTGCATAAAGAAGGTGTTCTTTTCTGTAGCTTGCATGAGCGTTGCATTCACCTGGAAAGGTCTAAAGACCCGTTCACGCTCAGCAATCTCTTCTTTCTGGCCCATGGACGCCCACACATCGGTATACACCACGTCGGCCCCGACCACAGCTTTCATCGGATCGTGGACGACGGTTATGGAGGAGCGTCCGGTCTTTTGGGCAATAGCGACGGTAGCAGGATCCGGTTCATAGTCTTCCGGACAGGCGCAGACGAATTCCAGGGGGAATACGGCGGCCAACCGGAGCCAGGAATGCACCACATTGTTGCCATCTCCCAGATAGGCAATTTTCAATCCGTCCAACGCTTGTTTCCGTTCCCAGATGGTGAAAATATCCGCCATAATTTGGCAGGGATGGTTGTAATCGGTAAGGCCATTAATTACCGGGATGGTCGCATGTTGCGCCAATTCCAAGAGGTGGGCGTGGTCAAAGAGCCGGGCCACGATGAGGTCATTATAACGATTTAATAACCGGGCGATGTCCTTGATAGCTTCCCGCTTACCAATTCCGATATCAGCAGGCCCCAGAAAAATGGCGTGGCCTCCCATCCAGGAAAAACCGGTTTCGAACGAAACCCGGGTACGGGCGGAGGGCTTGGCAAATATCATTGCCAGGGAACGGTCCTGGAAAGGTTTGAACCGTTCCCGACGGTGAAATTTCTCCTTTAACTCCTTGGCCAAGTGCAGGATTTCCCATAACTCATCAGCCGTGAAATCATCAAGCTGGAGAAAATCTCGCTTCACGCCACCTTCCTTTCTTGCGTGGTCGTCACTGATTTAACATTTCGAATAACTTCGAGTCGGCTGGTAGAACCAAGGTGGTTTTATCATCAATGATCTTTTGATAAGCTTCCAGGATGCGCATGAACTCGTAGAAGTCGGGATCAGAGGAAAAAGTCTGAGCGTAAATATCCACTGCCTTGGCATCCCCTTCACCCTTAATCTCTTCAGCCTGTTTGTAAGCCTCGGCCAGGATGACGGTCTTTTCCTTATCGGTCAAAGCCCGGATTTTCTTGGCCTCCTCTTCACCTTCCGACCGGAAGCGATTGGCTTGTCGTTTCCGCTCCGCATCCATACGAGCATAGATGGACTTTTCATTCTCCTGGGGCAGGTCCACCCGCTTAATACGCACATCCACTACGTCGATCCCATAATCATCGGTAGCGGTGTCGCTGGCGGCGGTGACCTGGTTCATAATCAACTCCCGGTTTTCGGTGATAATCTCGGACATATTATGGGTGCCTAATACCTGGCGTAACTTGGAGTACACAATATCGTCCAACCGAGTGACGGCGTTGGGAATCGCTTGAACCGTCTGCAGAAACAGGAGCGGATCTTTAATTCTCCACCGGACATAGTTATCGACGATGAGAGTCTTCTTATCCTTGCTTAATATTTCCTCTGGTGGAACGTCGTACTCCAGGAGACGATCATCAAACACCACAGTATTCTGGAACGGCACCGGCAGCTTGAAATGCAGGCCCGGTTCCTGGATGGTCCGCACCGGTTTCCCGAATTGCAAAACGACCACCTGCTCTGTTTCGTCCACTACAAAAACGGTGGTGTAGACTATAATAATACCTAAAACTATGAGGGCTAAGATCCACTTTTTCACTGCTGACCCCCTTTCTCGTTAGTGAGATTCAAAAGATTGAGAAGGTTGCTGTTCTTCCCTTTTGGTACAATGTATTTCTGAATCCCCGGTAATATTTTTTCCATGGTCTCTAAGTACATCCGTTTGCGGGTAATATCCTTGGCTTTGCGATACTCTTTAAGAATGGTTTTAAAACGGGCCACATCTCCTTCGGCTCGTTTAATACGGGCTTCTCGAAACCCTTCCGCCGCTCGAATCATGGCTTCGGCTTCTCCCCGTGCCTTTGGAATAATATCGTTGCGATACCCTTCCGCTTGGTTAATCATGCGATTCTTATCCTCTTTGGCCGAGGCCACGTCCTTGAATGCGGCAACTACCTGTTTGGGTGGGGAAACATCCTGAAGCTGCACAGCCACAACCTGAATCCCGGTCTTGTACTTGTCCAAAATCAACTGGAGTAATTCTTTGGATTCCTCCTGGATTTGCAACTTTCCGGTTGTGAGGGCTTGATCAATATCATGTCGGCCAATGACCGTGCGGAGGGTGGCTTCGGAAGCTTCACGGACGGTCACCATAGGCCGTACAAAGTTGAACAAGTAATCGGCGGCGTTCTTGATTTTATATTGGACGATCAATTCCGCATCGACAATGTTCTCATCGCCGGTGAGCATGAGACTTTCATTTTCCACCGTACGAAACTGGTTTTTACCCACCGACCGAAAACCGATTTCGATGCGCTTTACCTCCATGACTTTAGGCGTGTCCACTACCTCAATGGGGTAAGGTAGATGGTAGTTCAACCCGGATTGGGCAATGCGGGTAAACTTACCAAAGGTTCGAACGACGCCCATTTCATCAGGACCCACAACGTAGATTCCCGTGAGTAGCCAAATGATAAGGGCGATGCTTACAATGGGTATCACTCCCAGGGTAAGCAAGCGTTCTGGGACGCGTATTTCGCGGTCCCCTACAATGATCCGTCGAAAGGCCATACAAATACCTCCCTTTTCTTTAGTTTAGAGGGTGCGACGCAACCTGGCTACGGGATAGTGCAACTGTTCACGATACTTCGCCACGGTCCGGCGAGCCACCGGAAAACCACGCTCATTTAACAGGTGCATTAATTCAGCATCCGTGTAAGGATGGTGCTTATCCTCTTGCTCAATGATTTCCTTCAAAGCCACTTTAATCTGGTGGGTACTTATCTCCTGGCCAGAGTCTAAAGTAAAGGATTCGGTGAAAAAAAACTTCAGTTCGTACACGCCGAAGGGGGTGTCCACGTATTTCCCTCTAGTGGAACGACTGATTGTAGAAATATCCATGCCGATATCGTCGGCAATATCCTGGAGCTTCAGGGGTCGTAATTGATCCACAAGACCCTGGAAAAATTCTGGTTGGTGCGCAATAATCGCTTCCATGACTCGCACCAGGGTACGGCGACGTTGCTCGATAGCCTGGATGAACCAGTAGGCAGAATCCAATTTTTGCTTAAGGTACCTCTGGGCGGTCGCGTCCATTGGCCCTGTAGACTGAAACATGGCCGCATACTGGCTATTGATACGCAAATCCGGCAACCAGTTGTCGTTCAGTAAAACCACCCACTTGCCATCTTGTTCCACAACTCTTAAATCGGGTATCACCGTCTGGTCTTTGGTGAGGGATTGCCCCTCCCCGGGCCGGGGATTCAAATGGGAGATCACCTCCAATGCCTGGGTAAGTTCCTCCTCGGTACACCCGAGACTCCTCAGGATCGCTTCATAACGATGGTTGGCAAGGTTCTCAAACTGCTTAGCGATAATACGGTAAGCCAAACTCTCCGGATTCCCATCTAACTGCACCAATAAACACTCGCGTAAATTCCGGGCCGCAATCCCAGGGGGATTCAAATGCTGAACGACTTTCAAAATACGTTCAACCTCGGCTTCTTCCCGGCCGTACCGATCAGCTATGAGTACCAGGTCCACCGTGAGGTAACCGCGGTCGTCTATATTCCATAAAATCTCCAGGGCGATTTCCCGTTCCCAATCTTCCAGCTCACACAAGTCTAACTGCTCTACCAAATCGTCGCTAAAATCCCGCCGTTCGGGCAAGGGCATGTCTGGCGTTTCTTGTCGGGAATCGAACACCCGCGGCGGTTCAAACGTGTCCTCTCGCTCCCAATCCAATTCATTGGGAATCGTCTCTTCCGGGGTTGGGACTTCTTCCTCTACGGGAGATTCAACCGACTCCAGGACAGGATTGGATTCCAATTCCTCAATAATCTTTTGTTCCAGGTTAATGGTGTTTAATTGCAACAGAGTCGCCTGCAAGATTTGCTGGGGTGAGAGGATTTGTTTCTGGGCTAACTTTTGCTCTAACCGTACCATCTCATCCCAGCTTGAACTGCTCTCCTAAATACAACCATCGCGCCTCGGGATCATTGGCTAAAAATTCAGAAGTCCCCGCCTTCAAAATCTGCCCCTCATAGAGGAGGTAGGAACGGTCCGTGATAGAAAGCGTCTCGCGCACATTATGATCAGTGATTAAAATTCCAATATTGCGATCTTTCAAACTATGAACCAGGGATTGGATATTCTCCACTGCAATGGGGTCCACACCGGCAAAAGGTTCATCCAAGAGAATGAAGTCCGGATCCAGGGCCAGGGTTCTACAAATCTCTACGCGCCGACGTTCACCACCAGAGAGGGTGTTGCCTTTATGTTTTCGCAAGTGGGTAATAGACAAGTCTTCCAGTACTTGGTCGATGCGCTCCTGCCGTTCCGTCTTACCCAACTTCGTTATTTCCAACACCAGGTGAATATTGTCTTCCACGGTTAACTTACCGAAAATAGAGGGTTCCTGGGACAGATACCCGATCCCCTGCCGAGACCTGCGATACATGGCGGCCTGGGTAATTTCTTCATCATCCAAAAATATCCGCCCGCGAGTAGGTTTGATCATCCCCGTAATCATATAAAAGGTGGTGGTTTTGCCAGCACCGTTGGGACCTAAAAGTCCAATGATTTCGCCTTTCTTCACGTCTAAACTGACATCCGACACGACCATGCGCTTACCATACTTTTTGTACAGTCCCTCGGCGCGTAAACGTTGGTGACTATTTTTCATCTTGCCCTCGCTGCGTTACGCCAGAAGGGTTTAGTATCTTCCAGTGTTCCAGGCTCACGTCGGACTCGAAACCTACACCATAAAGGGTATCCCCGTTTTCGGTGGTGAGCATGATGGGGTCGTCGGTGTAGATCATCTCTAACGCGGAATTCCACGCCAAGGTGTCCGTAAACAGGGTAACGCCACTGTCCGACTCCACGATCACCTCCTGTATCGCAGTCATAAAGTTGGATTTTTCATCCACTTCGGCCCGCTGAGATACCAACTTGGTCGTATGAACTTCCCTGGTATTGTAAAAATCAGCCTCCACGCCCTGATCCAAAAGAATGTACTGTTTTTGGCTATATTTCTCTAAATGTCCCGAGCGTACTACCGCTCGCTGCAACCCCTCGTTCGTGAGGAAAATCGTAACCCCCCAGCTTTCCTGGTCAGGCCGCCCTTCCCGGCTCTCTCCCTGGGGTACGGAACCGGGAGAGGAGCACGACATAACGAATAAGCTAGCGAGCAGGAAAGCGAAGGCTAATACGGGACGAAAAAAGTGCATTGTTCCCCACCTTCGGAATAGTCATCCATCTTCCACCCGCTCTAAAAGCTCGGCCTTTAATTTTTCAACCACTTCCGTATAGATTCCCCGTTGCCGTAGAATCCAGTCCACCGCTTCCCGGAAAGCCCCTTCACCTCCCCGCGCTCCCGTCGTGTAGACAGCTACGGTTTTTACGGGTTCGTACGCATTACGCACCGCGATGGGTAGCCCCACGCGCTCCATGACAGAAATATCCACCAAGTCATCCCCCAAGTAGGCAACGGCATCTTCTTTGAGATTATATTTTTTTAGCAGGGAAAGATATGGTTTTAATTTATTGAGACACCCGTTGTATACATCCTGAATCCCTAATTCTTGGGCACGATTAGCTGTAGCGAGTGAGTGACGCCCGGAAAGGAAAGCAATTCGTAATCCTGCGGTGCGGGCCAGGGCTACACCGGCACCATCAGCAATACAGAACCGCTTCATCTCCGCGCCTTCTTCTCCCAGATAAACCGACCCGTCCGTGAGGACACCATCCACATCGGAGATAACCAGTTCAATTTTTGAACAACGCTCTCTAAACTCACCGGACACGGTTAACCACTACCTCGCGAATGCGTATTAAATCGGTAAGTAAAGGGGTCAATTGATCCAGCGGCCATTGCGTGGCGGCGTCGGATTTGGCTTGGGAAGGATTGTCGTGTACCTCCATGAAAATGCCATCGCAACCCACGGCAACTGCAGAGCGGGCCAGGGCCGGAATGAACTCCCGGGACCCACCGGTTTCCCCGGCTCCCGAACCAGGTATTTGAGCGCTGTGTGTAGCGTCGAATATCACCGGGTATCCCGTCCTCTGCATGATGAGAATGGACCGCATATCCGACACCATGTCCTGGTAACCAAAAGTAGTCCCGCGGTCAGTGAGTAGAATGCGGTGGTTGTCCGTACTTTCGATTTTAGCGACTACATGTTCCATCTTATAAGGCGCCAGGAACTGGCCTTTCTTTACGTTCACCACTTTTCCCGCCCGACCCACCGCCAGCACCAAATCAGTCTGCCGGCAGAGAAAGGCTGGAATCTGTAGGACATCGGCGACTTCGGCCACGGCCGTCACTTGCTCAGGAAGGTGAACATCCGTTAAAACCGGGACTCCCACGGTGTCTTTTACCTCTGCCAGGATAACGAGGCCTTCCTCCAAGCCCGGTCCGCGGAAAGAATCCAGGGCGGTACGGTTAGCTTTATCAAAGGAACTCTTAAAGATGTACGGAAGGTCTAATTGCCGGGCGATGGCGGCGATGGCAGAGGCCATTTTCAACGCATGGTCACGGCTCTCAATAACGCAGGGGCCTGCAATGAGCGGCATGGCCTCGGTGCCAAAACGGACACCCTCAATATTAATATGTTTAGACGACGGCATGATTTTTGTTGAACTACGTTAATTGAAAATACCCACAAATAGCCTAAAGGGCCAAATGGGGATTAAATATCAAGGAGTATGTTTGCCGTTTACTGCCGCTGCCACAAACTCGCGAAACAGGGGATGAGCCCGGTTGACCCGGCTCTTCAATTCAGGATGAAACTGGCTGGCTACAAACCAGGGATGGTCGGGTAGCTCGATGATCTCAATCAGGTTTAGCTCCGGGTTGACGCCGGAGACGATCAGGCCGTGTTTTTCCAGACGCTTCCGGTAGCGGTTGTTCACTTCCCAGCGGTGACGATGGCGTTCGGATACACGACGCTTTTGATAGGCGCGGAAGGCCCAAGTGCCAGGCGTAATTTCACAGGGGTACGCTCCCAAACGCATGGTGCCCCCTTTCAGTTTCAGGGCCCGCTGGGATTCCATGAGATCGATCACCGGATAAGGAGCACGGGGATTGAATTCGGTACTATTGGCCTGTTTCAAACCGCACACGTTACGGGCGAATTCAATAACGGCACATTGCAACCCCAAGCAAATCCCCAAGAAGGGAATTTTTTGCTCCCGGGCATACTGGCAAGCCAAAATTTTACCTTCGGAACCCCGGGTTCCAAATCCCGGCAGGAGTAGAATGCCATCCACCGAATCAAGCGCTGCCTCCACCGCCTGCATATCGCCCAAGCTCTCAGTATGAACCCACTCCAGATTTACGCGAGTGTCATTCTCTACACCAGCATGAATAAACGCCTCCAAAACACTCTTATAGGCATCGGGTAGTTCGTTGTACTTCCCGCACATGGCAATTTTTACCTGTCGCGAGGGATGGTGATAATGATTGATAAAGGTGCGTAATTCCTCCACCTGGGGGTGGCCGGTAAGTTGCAATCGCTCGACGATAAGTTCACCTACTGCTTGGTCATGGAGCACTAAAGGCACTTCGTAGATACTCTCCACTTCTCGACCTTCGATGACGTGCCGGGGGGTGACATTACAAAACAGAGCGATCTTATCCCGAACGGCGGGTGTAATGGGGTATTCCGAACGACATAGGATGATATCCGGTGAAAGACCAATTTCACGCAACTTCATGACCGAGTGCTGAGTGGGTTTGGTCTTTAATTCCTCACTGGCTTTTACGTACGGTACTAACGTGACATGGACAATGAGATGATTATGATATCCCACTTCCACTGACAACTGACGGATGGCCTCTAAAAAGGGTAGGCTTTCTATATCACCCACCGTTCCTCCCACTTCGCAAATAACCACGTCATAACGTCTGGGTGTGTTCACCTCCTTAATGCGGCGTTTCAATTCATCCGTGATGTGAGGGATCACCTGGATGGTTTCGCCTAAGAAATCTCCCCGCCGCTCACGGTCCAACACGGTACTATAAATCTGGCCGGTGGTGGCATTATTGGCGCGGCTCATATCCACGTCAATAAAGCGTTCGTAGTGGCCCAAGTCCAAATCCGTCTCGGATCCATCGTCCAAGACAAATACTTCTCCATGCTGATAAGGATTCATGGTACCGGGATCCACATTCAAGTAGGGGTCCAGCTTGAGAATCGTAACCCGCAAGCCCATACTCTTTAATAAATATCCCAAAGAGGCGGCGGCAATCCCCTTTCCTAAACCGGAAATAACCCCGCCTAGAATGAAAATGTATTTTACGGGTCGCTTTGGGGTCACGATCTTCCTGGTATCTCCAAAACGTGATTTGGACTCTTCAAGCGCCAAGATCCTTTTTCTCCTGCAGTAGTACTTTCAGGTCTTCCGGTGTGTCCACCCCTCGGTAAGGGAAATCAGTTAAAACCGCATAAATCGGTATGCCATGATCCAGGGCGCGTAGTTGCTCGAGGCGCTGCCGGCGCTCATTGACCGTTGGCGACAGGGACGTGAACTTCAACAATACTGTTTTACGAAAGGCATACAAACCAAGGTGCCGGTAATAACCACCGATTTCAAAATTCTCAGGTTTCCTGCGGAAGGCCACCGCCTTTTGTTCTTCATCCAATAACACCTTCACTACATTAGGATTGATGATATCCTCCGGAGCCAACTCCGTAGAAACAGCCGTGACCATCTGAACCTTCGGCGTGGTAAAGGCCAATACCATGCGATCGATGACTGTAGGGTGGAGGAAAGGTTCGTCGGCCTGTATATTGACAACTATTTCCGCCTCCAAATCCCGTACTACGGCAGCAACCCGATCAGTCCCGGACGGTAAATCCGGGTCGGTCATAGCTATGGGTAAGTTAAAGGGTTCCAGAGCGCGTTGGGTTTCTTCGTTATCAATAGCGACAATCACCTTCTCCAGAGATGAAGCTTGCCGGGCCCGCTCGTACACTTGCACAACCATTGGTTTATCTTCGATGAGGGCAAGAATTTTTTGGGGGAAACGGGTAGAGTGAAGGCGCGCGGGTATGACCCCTACGTTCACAATTATTGGTCCCCGATCACCATAGGAGATTCATAAAAAATAGAGCGACGAATATACCACCCCTTACAGCAAGGAGTATGAGGATCGACCGACCAAGGATCCGTCTTAGACACCCGTTCGGTGCCATAAATCGTGTTTAGCCCCACCATGAGTTACAAAACTAAGGGCTGAATTTAGCGTGGGTCGAGTAAGATATTTGAGGGAAAAATACGACGCCAGAATATCGTCTCATTACCCGAGTTTGGCCCTCGAGAACCCCGACTAAGAAGAGAAACGATTTAAACTTAGGGGCTAATTAAGCGTGCAGTCTGGTGGTCGATTCGTAGCTGGGATCAGGCTCCTGTAGATGTTTGGTCCGCTCGATGATCATGGGATAACTCAGATTAAGTACCTGCCCAAGCACCGTTTTATTGTAGCCATATTTTCGGTGGAGATACCGGAAAAAGTCTCGGCTGAACGTCTGATTCAACTCCTTCCAGGAAAGATCCTTGTGGCCATAGATGTAACCTTTCAGGGAATCTACAACCTGTTCCTCCGGTATTTTCGGATGGGGTCTACGATAATCCGGGAACTTAAAACCCCGTTTGATGAGCTTGGCCTGCATGGAATAGAAGGTCGTTTGTTTAATCTGTAACCGGTGGAAGAAGGCCTCCCGCGATGGGGCCCATCGACGCTGCCATATGATCACGTTGTAATGGAAAATATCCCTGATTTGCACCCAGGTCTTTCCCTCGGTATATGCAAACACAGATTCCAGGGTAGGAGCGGGAGCGGCAACAGGGATGAAACGCTGCAACAATTCCACGTATTCTTCCACTACGCGTAGGCGGGAACCGGTGAGACTAAGGCCCTGGCTCACCTGATCAATGGTGGCCTCATATCCACGTTGATAATAGTGACGCGCCTTCAACGGCTGGTGGAGGTACCGATCGTAGACTTCCCCGATGAAACGGTATTCTTCCGGTATTTGAGAGATGACGTTGTGATCCAGACTGATATCTAAAGCCTGGAGACAAAACTCAACGGCATCCACGTAATCTTCTTGTTTGAACCGTAGATACGCCAGGTTCTCATGGATGTAGGCCTTCAAGTAATAGCTCTCTACTGTCTCCAGCACAGCCTTCAACTGATACTCGGCCTCTTCGTACTTGCCCTGCATGACGTAAAAATATCCAATGGAATTATTCACCATCCAAATGAGATAGTGGTACGGGCCTTTTTCGGCCAAGCGTAAAGCCCCGGCCAATAACTTCTTCGCCTTGGCATATTTCCCCTCTCTAATCGCCACATGACCCGAACGATGCAAAGCAAGTATATATTGCATCGTATAGGGTTTCAGTTGCTTGACGAGATCCTGTAGATGTTTAGATTTCTGACCGAAATAATCAACCTTGATACACTCAATTTGATACTCGGCGAATAAATTCAAGGTTGGTGACGAAGCGTACTTCTTCGCTAAGATGAAATTGTTCAATGCTAGACCATATTCTTTTACCAAGCGGCAATAAAGCCCTACCTCATAGTGTACATAGGCTAAGACTTCATCCTCACTCGGATTATCCAAGGTGGTATTATTTCTCGTAGCAATATTCATGGCTTCATCTAAAAGCTGTTTCGTGGCAACCAAGTTACCCTCCAGGGAATATACCTTGGCCTTTCCAGCTAAAATAAATGCCCGTAAGCGTTCGTCGATAATGGCCTCAGGATTAAATTGCACAAACATCTCCTTCAAACGGGTAGGATCGTAGAATCCTAACTGTCCGAAAAATACCAACTGTTCCTTGAGATGATACTCCGGCAACTGCTCTAAAGCCCAATCATTGACTCTTTTTGGTCTGGTATTCATTTTCAAAGCCCTCTCAGTACTATTTTTTTAAGCCATGGTGACAGGTTCTGCTCTTCAATGCTATCACTTCCCTCAGAAAGTGTATTCAACAACTAGCATCTTCAAGGAGTGCAGAGTAGCAATTGGCCAAACAATTGCTACTCTGCCGCTTGATTTAGCGATTTTCTACCTATTTTGTGATGACCTAATTTTTCTAAACTTCTCTTTAACTATCAATCCTTATTTAAAAAAAATTATTCAATTATTATCGCCACCACCACCTATTCCCACGGGGCCCGTTGTTTCTACATCGGTGCTTCCGTTTTCACCGGTGGCAACTGCCTGGGTGGTTACCGTTTGCGTTGTAGAAACTGCAACCCAAGTATTGTTCGCATCTAAGTAGGTCGTGTTTACGGGGTCGATTAGCGTTACGGTTTGTAACCCACTAAAGGTCAAAGTGCTATTAGCAAAAAGGGTGGTGGTGAAAACATTTCCGTAAGCGTTATCAATCCATGTACCACCAGGAAGTTGCTCTCCCCCTTGGGCCAAGTATACATTCGTTGAATCGGTCTGCAAACCATACACCGTACCGTCACTGGGGTTGCTTTCTAATTCAGCATCAGGATTGGCTCCCTTAGCACGAATTCCTTTAGGTGCATTTAAGATAAAGGGGGCCGGTCCTCTTTTTACCTGTATTCCATGGTAAACGATTACACCCCCCGCCTGCGTTATAGGTTGGTCACAACCCACCACCAATAGAAACGCCAAACTGAGAACTAACAAGACGAGCTTTTTCATTACTACCTCCTACTTTTTATCAATATCCAATAATAAATGTACAACTAAATAATTACAGTGTCAATATGTATCATAAAAAAATATAAAACTATTATATTTCTATTGTTTTTTATCATTAATGTATGTAATATAATCGTCGTAAATTTGTTATAGAAATATCCAAGATAATGTTCCCAAAAAGCGATTGGTAAACCAACATTGAACTCCCAAAAAGATAAAAAGCGAGGCTCACAACAGATCCCCAACAACGTCTCTTTTAATAGACTTAGCCAACGACCAGTCGTCTTGGTTGTAGAGGACCAACCACCCGCACGGAAATACCTCCTCTTCCTGCTAAAACATTTAAGCTTAAATCCTTTGGTTGCTGAAACAGGAGAAAAGGCATTAGATATTCTCGAAAATCAACCTGTGGATTGTATTTTACTGGATATTTCCCTGGGGGCTGGTATGAGCGGTCTGGCCCTCATGAAAATGCTTCGGAAGAAAAAGCCATTCCAGACAACTCCTATGATTGCGGTAACAACTTACGAAAAGAAAAATTTATTAAACGGTGCCGTTAAGGGTTTTACCGACTACTTGCAAAAACCGTATCTGCTTCAGGACTTAGAAAACATCCTGAAAAAACATTCCATAACCCCTAAACCTTCGGAGCGTTAAAAACCTACGTCTACAGTAACGTGTAAACTAACAATACGCTAGGTGATTGTGTCCTTTAACTGGTATATCGAACCTCCCAGATGGGCAGTACACACTCCCTTCTGGGAGGTTTTTCATTCTAATTTCATTTAATCCTGCTGTGGTACAGAAAACGTTAATTCACCAGCCCTCACTCATAACGTAAGGAATCGATGGGGTCCATTCGCGCCGCACGCCAAGCCGGGTAAATCCCAAAACCAATTCCGATAAACGAACAAACCACCAAGCCAATGACGGCCCAATCAATGGGGATCACGGCAGGAATATGAAAAGCAACCGCCACCAGATTACCCACGGCAATCCCTAACAAGACACCTGCCAAACCACCAAATTCACTCAAAAATACCGCCTCGGATAAAAATTGAGCCAAAATATCCCGCCGGTTAGCGCCGATCGCCTTGCGAATACCAATTTCCTTGATGCGCTCGGTGACGGAAACCAGCATAATATTCATTATACCAATCCCCGCTACCAACAAGGCAATAATACTGATAGCAAAAGCAAAGAGTTTTACTCCATTCGTGAACTGGGCAAATGTATCCAATAATTCGGCGTTGGAAACCACCTCAAAGTCATTTTCTTTGTCGGGAGGGACTTTCCGAATGGCTCGTAACAAGCCAATGACTTCATCGCGGGTTTTCTCGTACAACTCAGCCGAAGGTGCCTCCACGGTTATTCCCAGGGAGGTCCAGCGGCTGGAAAAATATTCTAAAAAGGTGGTGAGCGGTATGAGCACGTAGTTATCCTGGCTTTGGCCAAAGGATTCTCCTTTTTTCTCGGCAATACCTACAACCCGGAACTTCAAAC
Source organism: uncultured bacterium (assembly GCA_964628055.1). Taxonomy (GTDB): domain Bacteria; phylum Fidelibacterota; class Marinisomatia; order Marinisomatales; family TCS56; genus CAZBEL01. The sequence goes on from CAZVNL010000003.1 coordinate 43,937, forward strand.
CTTGAATCGTAATCGTCTTGCCGAGAGGATCTTCAAAGGGGAATAACTGATCCACTGCATCCATTCCCAAGACGGCCACCCGGCGAGAATTATCCACGTCTTCGTCGGTAAGATTGCGTCCATCATCGATATATGTATTAAAACTCCTCAAGCTCCCCTTATCTCCTCCCATGAGGGCCACGTTCTTTTTAGCCTGGCGATCCTTATATTTAATACTCTTGCCAAAAGTTTGCTCGTTGGCACTGATGAGAATGGGGAGGGTGGCCCGTCGTTTTAGCTCTTCAAATTGGGCGTAGTCAATATTTTTCCGATTCCGATAACGATGCCTCCCTCGACCACCAATTTGGATAGCCGGATACTTCTGAATCAAAAAAGTATTGGTGCCAAATACGTTCAGCCCTGTTTGCACGGACGTCTCTAAGGTCCGGATGGCCGTCATTACACCAATGACCGAAAACACGCCGATGGTAATCCCCAACAAGGTCAGGACAGACCGCAGTTTATTATCCCTGATGGCCTCCCAGGCCATACGCAGGCTTTCTTTTAAGGTGTTTTTCAGGTGACTTCGTTTAGTCTTACTCATAACGCAAGGCTTCGATGGGATGCAGTTTCGCGGCCCGAAAGGAAGGGGCTAACCCGGCAGTTACCCCTACAAGGGTACTGAGCGCTAAAGATACAAAGGCTAACCAAAGAGGCATACTGGAAGGGAAGACAAATTTCTGAATCAGAACACTGCCTCCATACGCCAAGAGAATACCCACAATACCCCCAACTAAACAGATAAAGACGGCCTCTAAAAGAAACTGGGCTAAAATGTTCCCCCTGGTAGCACCCACTGCCTTCCGGACACCAATCTCTCGGGTGCGCTCTTTTACAGACACAAACATGATATTCATAATGCCAATACCTCCCACGACCAACGAAAGGACGGTAATGAAAATGCCGGTTCCCCCAATGGCTAACTTGATCATGCGATACTGCTGGCGGAAAGCATCCTGTTGATTGATGGCGAAATTATTTTCCTCCTGGGGTCGTAGCCCGCGGATGCGGCGCATGATCGCCGTTACTTCATCTTTGGCCTCCGCAATATGTGTGCCATCCACTTTTACGTTCAAACGCATCCAACCCCGCCGGGAAAAAAGACGGGTGAAAGTCCCCATAGGAATGATGCCCTGATTATCCAGACTGAAAAGCCCTAAAAATTTACCCTGCTTCTCGATGATGCCAATGACGCGGAACGTGTAATCTCCGATCTTTACCTTCTGCTCAAGGGGACTCTCATTTTCAAATAAAGCATCGGCAACATCTTTACCAATGACGATAACCCTGGCGCCAGAACGATCTTCCCCCCGGGTGAAAAAACGCCCTTGCTCAATATTTATATACGCCGTCTGGAGATAATCGGTCGTGGTTCCAATGATTCGCACATCCAGGGCGGTCTTATCCTCGCGGGTAATACTGCTTCCCCGTTGACGCACTGGGGCAACCGCCCGCACATACCGCCCTTGGGCCAATAGTTTATCAGCATACTCCTCACGCATATTGGGGCGGTTGCGGACCTCCCACCACTCCTTGTCTCCGAACCACTCATACTTCGCGATGAATAACACGTCACGACCTAAAAAACTCATGCTCTTTTCAAAGGAACGGTCCAGACCGGTTATGAGGGTCCCCATGAGAGTCACTGCCAGGATCCCAATGATGATCCCCAACGTGGTCAACAGCGCTCGCAGCTTATTTGTGGAGATAGATCCCAAAGCCATGCGAAACATTTCCCAATACATGTTAGTCAATCCCAGCTAAAATAAAACCAAATATCTTCCATCGTACATTTATCCACCTAGACATGTCAACTGTCTGAATACGAAAAATGGAAAGGATCATTCAAGGGGGTTCATTCCCCGGGTTGGCCGTTCTTAGTATCTTCGCTAATCTTACCGTCCAAAAGACGAATGGTACGTTTAGCGTGACGGGCAATATGCGGTTCATGGGTTACAACGATTAGAGTATTGCCGGCAGCGTGGAGGGTGTCGAACAGGAGCATGATTTCCTCCCCGCTTTTCGAATCCAGGTTGCCAGTGGGCTCATCGGCGAGGATGACGGAAGGTTCGGTGACCAGAGCGCGGGCAACGGCTACGCGTTGGCGTTGACCACCGGAGAGTTCATTCGGTTTATGATGCATTCGGTCGGCTAAGTCAACCTTTCCCAGTGCCTCTTCGGCCCATGCGAGGCGTTCTTCCCGGGGTACATTGGCATAGATGAGGGGCAGCTCCACGTTGCGAAGCGCCGTCAAACGTGGTAACAGGTTAAAGGTTTGAAAGACAAAGCCAATCTTTCGGTTACGGATGGACGCCAGTTGATCATCGGTCATCGCGTGAACCAACTCCCCTTCAAACTCGTAGGTACCCACCGTGGGCACATCCAGACAACCAAGGATATTCATGAGGGTAGATTTGCCGGAGCCCGAAGGACCCATGACCGAAATGTACTCGTTCCTTTCGATGGTCAAGTCTATTCCCGCCAGGGCGTGTACTTTTTCGGTCCCGACGGTATAAATCTTTTTTACATTAGATAAGGCAATTAACACCGGCGACTAAGACTCTTTTTTACGCCGGAAAGGCCGTTCCTCACCCTGCACCGAGATCGGGGAATTATGCTCCAACTCCCGGCTAATGGCCTTGTAACTACCGGTGATGACTTCGTCCCCCTCTTGAAGACCGCTCAGTACTTCATAATGAGTCTCACTGGAAATGCCCACTTTTACCGGACGTATCAAGGCAAATTTGTGTTTCGACGCCTTAGACGTTTTTTCTCCTCCCGCCAGTGTATCGGAGACCACAAACACCACTTCCTCCATTTTCCGTTGGGGCTTCTTGAAGTTACTAGTTCTGTCCGGGCGGTCTTTGGAATACTTTTTTCCTCGGCGTTCGCGCTTAGCCTTCTTATCCGATTCCGGAGCCACCTTGTCAGAACCTTCGGGACGGACCGTGAGCGACTGGATGGGGATGGCCAAGACGTCGGGGTGTTTATCGGTAATAATATTCGCCGTGGCGCTCATTCCAGGACGCGCCTCCTTCGGTACATCTAACATCCGTATTTTAACCTTGAAATTCGTCACTTGCTCCTGCGTGCCGAAGTTCGTGGTCTCGGCTACGTGGGCGATATCACTCACTACGCCGTAAAAAATCGTATCCTGGAAAGCGTCGATTTCCACTTCAGCCGTATCCCCTTCAGCCACCGAAACCACATCGTTTTCATTAACGTCAACTACAACTTCCATGCGGCTCAGATCGGCGATGATCATGAGCACATCGGCCTGGAACACGGAACCTAAGGCCATTTCACCCACTTCCTTATTAATCTTGGTAACCACTCCACTCTGCGGGGCCAGGATTTTGGTTTTGGCCAACTCGTCTTCCCGTGACTCCAAGGCCGCCTGGGCCTGTTCTAAGCGGCTTTCCGCCAACTCGTACTCTGCCGTGATACTCTCCAATTCCTGTTGCGAAGCCAATCCTTTCTCAAAAAGGGATTCCATGCGGACTTTTTCCGCCGCAACCTTCTTTAAACTGGATTGACTCGACTTCACCGACGAACGGGCCTGCTCCAGCGACGCTTTATACTGCTTTTCATCTAAAGAAATAAGGTGCTGTCCCTGGGTTACGTAATCACCCTCCTCTACGGTGATATCCGTTATCCACGCGGAGATCGTGGCGCTAATTTTCACCTCCTTCTCTGGCTGCAAGACACCACTGGCATTAACCTTGTGGATCACCGTTTGTCGCGTCACTCTCTCCGTTTCCACGGCAATGATATTTTCATCACTCCGCACCAGGTTCACAATCACAATAATCGCCAGGATAACTACCACTCCACCAGCGATCCACCAGCGCTTTTTCCTACCGGGTTTTTTCGATGCTTTAACCAATTTTACTCCGTTAAAAAAGGGTTAGTTAAAATCTTGTTCCAGGGTGCCTAATAATTTCCTCAAACTCGCTTCCTGAATACGGACATCGTACTTTGATGCTATCAAGGAGGACTGAGCACTGATTAACGACACCTGGGCATCCAATACTTCTAAAATCGTCGCCGCACCGAGGGTGTACCGTTCCTGAACGAGTTTCAAGTCCTCTTCCGCCGAAGTAAGTACCTGTTCGTTAATGGGAATAATGTCACGGTAGTTCCTAAGGGCTTCCAGGATAGCTTGTAATTGAACGGTCAAATCCTCTAACTGGGTAATGTATTCCGATTGCGCTTTCATCACTGCCAATCGCGCCCGCTGGACCTGGGTCGAAAGCCGATGGCCACTATAAAGGGGAACGGAAAACGTTATCCCAGTGCGCAGCTGCCAATTGTCGCGCCATTCCCGCAGAAGCGTTGTGGGGTCCTCGGCGCTGGAGGAGTAACTCATGGTACCGGAGAGGCTGGGTAACCGCTGCCCCCAAGTCAACTTATACTCGATCTCCGCCGCGGTGACCTGCTCTCGTTTTGCCCGGAGGCTGGGATTCTTTGTCTCCATGACTTGCTGGGCCTCTTCCAGACTGGGCAGCAGCCGTAAAGGACGCTCTATGCTCACTATCTCAAATTTCGTTGATGAACCTACCAACCCCATAGCATTTAACAAATCCTGGTAGGCATTGGCCACAGCCGCTTCCTGATTCAAGACATCCACTTTATACTGTCCCCGGCGAACCTCGGCTTTCAACAAATCTGTTTTCTTCACGGCTCCCAACTCGTACTGCCGCTTAACCAATTCCACTTGCTGTTCCCCCGATTTAAGACTCAAGCGGGCCACTTCTAACAATTGCTTGGCTTTCAAATAAGTATAGAAGGCTCGATGGACTTCCCAGATGACATTCAAACGTACTTGGCGTTCCCGTTGCCGGGCGATTTCGTAATTGTTCTTGGCCTGGGTAATGGTATTCCACCAGATGCCCCCATCGTAAATCGTTTGGGATAAAGCCAAACCGCCCGACCAGGAAGTGATACTGGAAAACTCTCCTCCGACAGGTTTCTGAGTAACTGGATCCCAACCAAAAGTCCGTGGAGGAAACTGGGACCGACTCCAACCATTGGACATATTCACACGGGGTAAAATACTACTGTAGGATCCCTTGGTAGCAGCGCGAGCAGACTGCACGTCTAACGTCGCTGCTTGAAGATCGCTTCTATTCTGCAAGGCCAGGTGGACACACGCTTCCAGATCGTATACCTGGCTCTTTAAAGGTACCATCCCTACCAGAGAGTAGCCGAGAATTATGGTGTAAAAGCGTCGTTGATTCATGAATCAATAGAATAGAGCGCCCAGACCAGCGATGAGGGCGATCTGCAAGACCCAATAGGTTCCTAACGCCAGGAGCAAGGATTTCGTTCCCTGCCGGTAAATTACGGTCATCCCCATGGCCAGCAATAGAATCCGCCAACCACCAAAAAAGTCCAACCCCGCTAAAAAATAAGACAGGAAAGAGCCGGGTTCCCCGATTCCCAAAATGCCCAAACCAGTGTAGACCTCGGTGCTACCCCTCATCCACATGATGGGCACTTTAATCGCCAACTCTAAAACAGAAACTAAATAAGTGTAAGCTGTAATGGGTAACAGATTATTAAACGACTCTTCTCCGCCGAAAATAAAATTCCCGATCAGGTAAATAATCAAGGTCATGAAAACAACACGAAGCGGAAGGGCAAGGGCGTTGACACCCCACATAACGACCTGCTCACCCACGCCTGGATTTTCAAATCGGTCCACCATGTCCAGGATATATTGCTCTTTTTGCTCTTCGGGTATGCGGGAGCTTCCTTCAATGCGTTCTATCGTTTGACTCAATTGCTCATCAAGATAAATATCTTTCATAATGGCCAGGCTAACTAATCCCACAATCACTAAGAGGACTAAAGGGAATAAACTGTCTTTCCAATCACGCCGACTTGATAAGTCTTCGAACAAATCTTTCGGCGCCATGAATAAGTTAATAATGCGCGCTATTGGAGTCATGGAATTATTTCCCCCGGGTTAAGGTTTATGAGACAAAATAGAAACCAAAAGGTTGCCAGCCAATTCGCCCACACCTTTCTCATTTTTAAAGTCAACTCTCTCATTCGGCATTATTGTAGTACACGATAGTATATCGTTTTTTATTGGCAATGGGAGGTACGATTTTGTAAGAATTGATCTTTGATCGTTAAAAGATATTCATACGCCGCTTCGTAGGTATTTTCAATCTCGCCGCCCAGGATGGCTTCTTCGATGGCGGCTTTAATTTTCCCCACCAGTTTCCCTTCACCGATTCCACAGACGCGCATAATAACGTCTCCGCGAACTGGAGATTGGAAAGCTTGCATGGCGTCACGTTCCTGAACATCCTGCATTTTCCGTTCAACACGTTCGAAGTTACCCATATACTGCTGTACCAACCGTGGGTTTTTACTGGTTATATCAGCTCGACAGAGAGTCATGAGATCGTCAATATCATCCCCTGCTGCCACCATAAGCCGGCGGACCGCCGAATCGGTGACCCCTTCTTTGGCCAAAACAATGGGACGCAGGTGGAGTTCAGTCATTTTCTTTAAATAATCCCGCAACTCGTTGGGGAGTTTCATCCGCCGGGCGATTTGATCCAGCATCTTAGACCCCACGTAATCATGACCGTAAAATGTGTAACCGCGTCGCTGATCAATACGTCGGGTGCGTGGTTTGGCAATATCATGAACCAGGGCGGCAAAGCGTATCTTCATCTTATCCGACAAACGGGCTGCGTTATCCACCACCTGGAGGGTGTGGGCGAAAATGTCTTTATGGTGCCACTCGGGAGTCTGCTCCAAACCGTACATGGCATGGATTTCAGGAAAGACAAACCGCATGAGTCCCGATTCCTGTAGAATCAGGAGCCCAACAGAAGGTTTAGGTGTTTGCAAGATCTTCGTAAACTCGACAGTAATCCGTTCCTGGGAGACGATGGTAATGCGATGCGCCTGATGAACCATAGCCGTCAGGCAGCCTGGACTCAGGGTAAAGCGCAACTCCGAGGTAAAATAGGCAGCCCGTAACATGCGCAGCGGATCTTCGGCAAACGTCTCTTCCGGGTTGAGGGGAGTGACCAACAACTGCTTCCGGAGATCGGCAATCCCCCCGTGAGGATCATACAAATTCCCGAAGTGCTCCGGGCGTATGTCCATGGCCATGGCATTAATGGTAAAATCACGCCGGAGCAGATCCCCTTCTAAATCCGTGTAACGAACAGTGGTAGGTTTACGGGAGTCTGGCTGGTACGTCTCCTTACGTGCTGCAGCTACTTCTACAGCCAAGGGTTTACAAGGAATTTTGGCCGTGGAAAACTTGGGGAAAGGAATAATCTTTTTAACTCCCAATTCACGGGCTAACGCCTGGGCAAATTCAATCCCATCGCCTACCACCATTAAGTCCACCTCTTTCAAAGGTCGTTGCAGGAAAAGATCCCGGACAAAGCCCCCTACAACATACACTTCTTGACCCCGGCGGGCAGCCACTGCGCTCACCTGTTGCAACAAGGCGGCACACCGGGTATGGGGTTGGAGCAAATCCTTAATGTTGGTCATAGCGTAAATTACAAACCGTGATACATTACGAAAGTTCAAAACTTAAGTAAAGCACTCAAATGATTATCATTATCATCATTTAACTTGCTCCGGTAAAAGGGCTAAGCATAGTTTCCATATGATGGGTAACAAAAAATACATCTTAATCGTTCCATTATTAGTCAGCCAGCTCTGGGGCCAATTCGGAAAGGTCACTGTGGTTTTCGATGACCACCTGCTCCGCGACACGGAGCGTCAACTCCTGTACCCTCTCAAAGAGGACATCCAGCGATTCCTGACCACAACCGTTTGGAATGCAGAGTATAGTGATCTAAATATTCCCCTGCACATACAATTCATTTTCGAAGGCACTGCCACCAAAGGGTCAGTGGAAACCTATTTGGCCCAAACGCTCGTCACTAACGGCAGCGATCAACGTTATTTCGATACCGCTTTACAATTCTTCTACAACGCTGGAAGCTCCCTCTACTACGATCCAGTACGGTTTGATCCCCTCACCAGCTTCCTGGCTTACTATGCCTTCCTTGTTTTAGCCATGGAGATGGACACCTACGAACCCAATGGGGGTACTCCGGTCTTTGAACAGTGTCGGGCCCTTGCCCTGCGCGGAATTGCCAGTGATTACACCCAGGGATGGGATAACCGCATGAAGGAGGTGGATCTGCTCATCTCCAACTTTGGTTTAAGGAAAGCCCGTTATTCTTATTACTACGCCATGGAGTTGGTGGCCGATGGAGAACTGGCGTATGCCGTGGAACAATTCCAAAAAATGATCGCCGGGCTCAACGAGGTTTATGATCGCTCCCCCCGGGAACACTACACCGTTTTATTTTTAGGCGCTCACGCCAAGGACTTGGCTCGTGTCTTAGGGAAATTGCGCCAGAAAACGATGTTGGAAAACCTGATGGAATTGGATCGGGATAACGAATCCCTCTACGAAGAAGCTTTACGCGCGATCGCTCCATAAGTCTGGTGGCGCATTACATAGTGTTCCCAGACGACACTGCCCTTGTAGAAATAACGTAGCAAGAACCGATCTTTCAAGGTCCGTAAAGCACGCATTCGTCGCCGCCGGCGGCTGATAACATGGGGATGGGCCAGAAGCCAACCCTGGGCCATCAAAATACCCTGGACGTGCCTGAAATCCCCCTTTGTTACAGCATAAACAAAAGCCACCCACTCCAAAGTATACCGTAGGGGGAAAAGGTACAGCGCCAGGGGTAAGTTATAATTAGAAAGCAACATGAGCATGGAATTGCGATGGTTCAGGTAGTACTTCCGGGTAGAATTCATGGGTAGCGAAACGGCGTTTTTGTGGTACACTACCGATTGGGGAACACACCACACCTGATACCCCATGAGGTACAAACGCCAGCATAAATCCACCTCCTCCATGTGGGCAAAGAAGGTTTCATCAAAAGCGCCTGCGGCTAAAAAAAGTTCCTTGCGAAGGAGAATAGCCGTTCCGGAAGCCCAGAAAATTCGCCGGGGTGTGTCGTATTGCCCCCGATCCACCTCCTGAGCCAAAAAGAGTCTACCCCGGGCAAAGGGAAAGCATAATACATCCATGAGCCCCCCGGCAGCACCGGCGTAGTCGAAACGATCCCGCTGATAATAATTCAATAACTTAGGTTGCACGGCTGCCACCCGGTCGTGGGTATCAAGATACTCCACTAACGGCTCAATCCAATCCGGCTCTTGAACAGTGTCGTTATTTAAAAACAAGACGTAGTCACCTTTGGCCTGGGTTACCCCACGGTTACACCCTCCGGCATAGCCATAGTTGCGTTTCAACTCCACGAGATGCACTTCGGGGTGATGTTCTTTTACCCATTCGGGACTCCCATCATCCGAACCATTGTCTACAACAATAATCTCCAGTGAGTTGTAGGTCGCCTGTTGGAGCGAAGCCAGACACTCCTTCAACACCGCTACCCCATTCCAATGAGGTATGATGATGGAGACTCGGAGGTGCATGGATTTAAAAAAGACTAATCGTAAGGTCTAAAAGATAGTGATCGTAAAGTCACGTCAAATAGGGTAATCCCGGGTCGGTTTATCGTACCCTCTCCAGGTCACAAAGGCGCTGATAGGTTTTTATGGAGCTTGGTAAATTAACGAACTTCAAAGATCGTTTTGTTGACGGATTTCCTCCAACATGCGTTTGGCTTCCTGATCCTGGGGATTTTCCTCCAACCAGGTAGTCAACACCGCCTCCGCCTCGGCGGGTAATTCCAACTTTTTGTAGGCAAAGACCAGATGGGAAACAATCTCCGGATACACTTTCATCCATTCCGACCAAGCCTTCTGGCTGACTCCGCTGTTTTGAATACCGCCCGACTGAATCCGGGTCTTTAACTCCTGGTATATCCGATACAGTCCTGCGAAAATGTCTTTCCCGCGCTCATAATCCTGCAACTCTATTAAATAAGATTGCCCATAGATGATACGATCCCGAAGGGATAAGTCGTGCCGTTTTAGGAGCGCATCCAGCACCTGGCGCAATTTCTCTGGATTCCCCAAACCGTAATACAAACGACCCAGTTGATAATAAAGTTCTTTGGAATCCATCCTAATCGTTTCTTCGGGAATATTCGTGGCCATTTTCTCCAGAACATCTATTACCTGTTGTTTACTTTGGGCAATCTGTACGGAATCAACCCCGGGATTTCGGCTTATCCGTTGATACTCCAGGAAATCGTGCACCGCCAATTGCATGTAGGCACTGCGATAATTTTGCAAGAGGCGGATAATCTGGGGATTGTAATAGACTTCTGGATTTCCCAAGTGACGGAAGAGATATTTATCATTATTGTCCCGGAACCAATATTTCCCTTCCGCTTTTTGCCAATCCCAGCCTCCAAAAGGTTGAGACCAGGTTTCGGCATCGATGTCGGTCATGAGGTGGGCGGCCATACGATCGGGGTTAATACTCTTGGTAGGATAGGGGCGGAGTCGGTAGGTGAGACCTTCCATTTCCAGGTATTTTTCCAACCCGATGCGGTTCCCCGGGGAGACCGTCACGGCAAAATAAATGGGAACCCGCCAGTTGGCATCATTAATGATCTGCATGATCATCAAGTCCTGAACCTTCAAAGCTACCTTGGCATAAGTGGGCTTCACGGTCCAGGTGATCTGTTGTTTGCTCTTTACCGGAAAAGTTACCTCCCGCGTGCTCCAACGCTGCAATCCCGCCGTTAAACGATCAATTTGGTCATCGGTAAGTTTCACAAAGCGCGTGGAGTCCGGCCGCGCGTCGCGCAACTGACGGATATACCAGGGAGTATTCAACAGGCTGAGATTGGCTACCGTCACGTCCCGACGAATCCCCTCCACCTCCTGGAGATACCACACGGGGAAAGTGTCGTTATCCCCATTCGTGAACAGTACCCCATTCGGTTCACAAGACTGGAGCAGGTTGTAACTATAATCCCAGGCCAAGAAGTTCCCGGAACGGTCGTGGGTGTGGTAATTTGCTTTCAGCATCACACCCGGGATCAGAAACAACTGGGCCACAATGGCCGCTACCGTCACCTTACGGCCCGGATTATCACCAAAGCGTTTTAACAGCCACTCATGGAGGGCCGCGGCACCTATCCCAATCCAGATGGAGAAAGCCAAGAAACTGCCCACGTAGGAATAATCCCGTTCTCGCGGTTGGGGATTGTCCTGGTTAAGGTAAACAATAATGGCCATACCGGTCATAAGGAACAGGGTAGCCACCAGAAAGGCTTTTTCACCATCCCGTTTAAAATGATAGAACATGCCCCCCAATCCCAATAAAAAGGCTAAGGGTAAGCCGAATTGAAACCAATCTACCCCGTCTTGAGGGGTGGGATGCGTTAGGGGATTTGCCCCCATAGCTGTGACCCCTGGACTACCGGCAGGACCCCGCCCTGCAAACTGCCAGAGAAAATAGCGCCAGTACATTTTTTTTACTTGGTAGCTCCAGAAGAAGTCCCACTGCTTCCCCAGGTTGTAGGTCATGTAGCGCCGTTTTTGCTGCGCCGTATACTTACCATTGGTAGGTGGCCCAACAACTTCGTGCTGAGGCGGCAACCCGTCATAACGCCGGGGCAGTTGTCCTACCCTTCCATACTGTTCCCTTTCCAGGTACGAGATGGCGGCAGCTATAGTCTCCGGATCATTTTCGTTAATACCCGGGTCCTTCTGTGAACGGATGAAAATCAAAGCGTAACTGGAATAACCAATCAGGATCAATACTGCCGAGGTCATAGCCACGGAAAGCATCTGTTTCTTGTTAGCAATGGCCCATACCATGCCTCCAGCCACCAAAAGAACGGCCAGGATTACCCCTAACAACCCAAAGCTCCGGGCTAACTTTGGCAATCCTTTAATGATGCCATTGTGAATGATTAGAAAGGTTACCCCGGTAATCAGGATGGCGACGAAAAAGGTTTTCCAACTGAATTTCAGTTTACGAAAATAGATGACCAGGGCGATAAAGGGCAGGGTGAGGAGATTCAACAAATGCACCCCGGTGGCTAGGCCTAACATATACGCGATAATCAAAATGTACCGCTCACTTCCCGGTTGGTCCTCACGTTCGTTCCAAAGCAGGATAAGCCACACCACGATCGCTGTAAAGAAGGTGCTCATGGCATAAACCTCGGCTTCCACGGCGTTGAACCAATGGCTATCGGTGAAAGCAAATGTCAGGGAGCCTACCAGTGCCCCACCAAAGGCCACCAAAACATCTTTCCGGTTTTCAATTGGGCCGCGCCATTGAGTCACAAATTTCACAATGATCAGATACAGCAACATAACCGCCACGGCGCTTACAATGGGCGATATAAGATTCACCCGGTAGCCAACATCCCCGCTGAAGGGAATCATGGAAATAATCCGTCCTAAGATGAGATAGAGGGGACTACCCGGTGGATGGGGAACCCCTAACGTGTAGGAAGTGGCAATAAATTCACCACAATCCCAATAAGAAACCGTGGGAGCCATGGTGGCAAAATAGACGATAAACGAAATCAGGAGAATGACTCCCGCAATAATCCGATTTAATCGGAGGTAATTTCTATCAATCACGACTCAGTGGTTCCTGACTGAGCGTCCTGCTGTTCCTGTTCCCCGGCCGTGTCTGGTGGATCCTTGGCATCTTTTTGCTCAGTAGAAGGCTCTTCTTTCGAACTGCTTTCTTTGGACTCTTTGGCGGCCTTTTGTTCTTCAACGTAATTAATCTTTAGCTCCCGGATTACATGGGTTAAATATTGCTCCTCGGCCTCCGAAAGGTTGCCGGTCATCCGTTTGTAGAGCATGTCTAACATATCGATTGACGTGGCTGCTTGTTGAAGATCCCGCTCCAGTTTATCCGTCATGGGATTCTTGATTTTACCCATAGCAACCCAGGCGCTATGTACCAGAGATGAGATTAACTGGTCAAAGAGCTGTTCTTCGGTTAAGCGACTTTCCAGAGCCATAATACCCCACTGCGGTTAGTGTTTGACAAACGTTAAGACCTAACGATGGGTTCCCAATAACCTCCTGTCTTGGATAACAGGAAATAAAGCCCCGTAATTTAGGTTAGGGAGGGGAAAAGGATGAAATAATAATCACCCTCTGTTGTGACCGTTCTTATAATCGACGAGCTCCCTTGGAGGAAGAACGCTTCCCAGCGCTCCCTTCCCCGAAAGAGAGCTGAACGATTAGAGGGTTATATGTTTGTTGAGCCGATAAGCGGATTTAGTATCGGCGCGGACGGGAGGGCCGTTCGCCCCGGGGACGGGCTTGGTTCACCCGTAGATTACGTCCATTGACTTCAGCTTCGTTTAAAGCTTTTATCGCTTCCTCAGCTTCAGCGTCATTGGGCATCTCTACAAAACCAAATCCCTTGGACTGACCCGAATAGCGATCGGTAATAATATTAACACTCGCTACTTCTCCATACTCAGAAAACATATTTCTGACTTCTTCTTCGGTAAGGCTATACGCCATATTACCTACGTATATATTCATCGAACATTCCTTTGCATTGAAGCGCTGTCGAAGTTACGCTACCGCCTAACCAACGCGAACATTAAGCGCTAACGACCACCCAGTAATTGGTTGGTGGCTTTATGGGGAACATCAAATTTATGAGGCCCCCTCCATTGGTTGATTGAGTATTAAAGCGCCAACCAGATGATTAACCGGGTATATGCTATCAATCAACCGTTACGGAAACTAAGGCAGGATAGTGGTCCTACCAAGGATAAACATTTACCATCGTAAAATTCTTTTAGCGCCGTTTTCGCCACCGAAAGAAAGTATTCCGAGAGGAAAAAGAGCCCAGGCCTACCTCGCTAACCCACATTAACCTGTTTCAATAAGGGTTGGTAATCCTTCAGAAATCGGTCCCGTAGAAGACGATGCTCCACATCCCCCAGGCGAGGGTCTTTTTCCACCAGCGTAAAAGCCGCCTGGCGGGCTTTCTTGATTATGGGTCCGTCAAACACCAAATCGGCAATCCGGTACTTTAAGAAACCGCTCTGACGACGACCATAAAACTCTCCTGGCCCACGCATTTTTAAATCTTCAGCAGCGATCACAAAGCCATCGCTCGTCTTTTCGATAATGGCTAAGCGTTCCTGAGCTTCGGCAGTGGGTTTACGCTGGACCAGAATACAATAACTTTTTTCGCTACCCCGCCCCACCCGGCCACGCAACTGGTGTAGCTGTGTCAATCCGAAACGGTCGGCATGTTCCACCAACATGACGGTAGCATTGGGAACGTCTATTCCCACCTCAATTACTGTGGTGGAGACTAAAATTTGCAGTTCGTTCCGGGCAAAGGCATCCATCACCGCATCTTTTTTCTCCTTTTTCATTCTCCCGTGCAGGAGGCCCACTTCAACCTCTGGGAAAATATGGGTAGACAGGTATTCGTGTCCCTCTACTGCCGCCGCCACGTCGCTGCGCTCTGTTTCCTCCACCAGCGGGAACACCACCATACACTGACGCCCACGACGTACCTCTGCGGCCATGAAACGGTAGATTTTAGGCAGACGGTCAGGGTCTACCACCGTCGTGATTACCGGTTTACGATCTTTCGGCATTTCATCGATGATGGAAAGATCCATGTCTCCGTGGTAGGTGATCGCCAGGGTCCGGGGAATGGGTGTAGCCGTCATGGCTAAGAAATGGGGATTATAGCCTTTGGCTTGCAAATCCCCCCGCTGAACCACGCCAAACCGGTGCTGTTCATCTACGATCACCAGCCCCAATTCACGAAAGGTGACATCCTTCTGAATGAGCGCGTGGGTTCCAACGACAATACCCACACGGCCTGCTGCCAAACCGGTAAGGACCTTGCGCCGCTCCTGAGCCGGAAGATTCCCCACTAAAAGGGCACAACTGAGATGGACTAAATCCGCGTATCGTTTGAAAGAACGATAGTGTTGATGAGCCAATATCTCGGTGGGGGCCATGACAGCCACCTGGACCCCGTTGGCCACGGCTATGGCCGCCGTTAAAACGGCCACGATCGTCTTTCCCGAACCCACATCCCCTTGAAGGAGACGATTCATGGGAACCGGACGCGCCAGATCCTGGCGTATCTCCCGCAAAACCAGCTTCTGAGCATCAGTAAGTTCAAAATCCAACCTGTCATATATCCGTCGTACAGCCGGTCCTACTTTGGCCAGCGGTTTGGCGCCCAAATGCTGGTTCGTCGCGCGTCGCAATGCCATGAGGAGTTGGAGAAAAAAATGTTCATCAAACTTCAGGCGGTAGATGGACCGCTTCAATTGGGCTTCATTCTCGGCGAAGTGTATCCACTGGAGGGCATCGTCCAAAGGAATTAAGCGGTATTGCTCCCGGAAGGCAACAGGAAAATGATCGCTCACTACCGGTTCACTTTCCAGAATCCGTCGCAAGAGACGGCGTAAACCCAGATTATCCAACCCCACCTCTTTCAGCTCCTGAGTAAGGGGATAAAGGGGAACAATGGCACCGGAATTAATGGGGTCCTCCCCTGTTTTAAGCTGGTCATATTCCGGATGGACGAGCTGATAACCGTTGTAGAACTCTACCTTACCGTGGGCTGCCAGGAGGGCGCCTTTTTGGATCGATTTTTTAACATAAGGCACAGCGTTAAACCAGGTGAGGGTCACATAACCCGTCCCGTCATAGAGGATGGCTTGAAAGAGTTTTCGTCGCCGTGTCTGCCGTTCATCCGCCACCTGTACCGTCCCCACTACCGTTACGACCTGGTCTTTTTGCAGGTCTTTTAGGGGGGTTACAGTGGTACGGTCTAAATGCCGGCGGGGAAAATAATATAACAGATCGGAAAGTGTTTCAACGCCTGCTTTTTGCAGCGCCTCCGCTCGGCGGGGACCCACTCCTTTGATAAATTGAACTGGTGTTGCCATCTGCAGGGGAGGTCGCGGGGCGGAATTCACAAACTACACTGAAAAAGGGTGAAATGTCCGGCCGCTACACCTAAATATTAGCTAAAACTTCAGGGAGCCCTATTTCCACTCCTTGCGATAGGTGTAAGTCACCACTTTGGAAGCCTCTGGCAACACCATGAGCGGGATATGAATAGTGGAAGCATCTTTCTTTAAATAATTGTCAGAGGCCTCCCGAATCACCCAATCACCCCTGATGTGTTCAATGAGACGCACCTGAATTGTGTCTGTGCGAGTATTCGTAACCTGGATTTCGATGGAGGCTTCCTCGCTTTTCCGTTGCCGGTCGTAGTTCAGGATACGTCGTTTACCCACCACGTCAAAGGCTCGCCCGGCAATAAGGGTAGCGGTTCCCCCGCGGGGGACCTGCTTGATCCGATCTTCTCCGGTGAATTCCAGGTTCCCGGAAGAGGTTTGCAAATACAACTCGATTTTCCCTTCAGGTAAGGGAACGTTCAGGTTATTTTCTTCGGTATTGGCGAAGACATATTCTACGGACAAAGGTTCTTCCCTTTGGCTACGTTCGGAGTTCTCAAAGAGATACGTTTTTTGGTAGGTTATCTCCCGGGGATCATAGATGCGGATCGTAACGCTCTCGCTCCCCCGGAAGACCATGCGCTCCGGGATTGTGTAAATGTGATAATCACCTAAGCGTTCCTCCGTAGGGAGGGACCCTTCATCAAAGGCCAATTGCGCCTTGAACTGAGCCCCTTCTGGGCCACCCCGCCGCCGACCGAGCTTGCTGATACGCTTCAACTTCCCTTCCACTAATTGCAAATTCAGGTTGGTAAAGTCCACATTGCTACCGTTTTTAACGAAGGCCTCCGTGAGGAGCGTCGCCTGGGACCATTCCGGCTGGACAATCAACCGATATACGGCATCCCAATCGAAACCCTCGGTAAGATAGACCAAATCCCCTTTCAACACGCCGGCTTGGGCAGGGCGAATATCCCATTCCAAAGTGGGATAAAATTGCGGTTGGTCAACGATGCCCTTGATTATAAGATAAGCGATGCGCTCCCGGGGAATGATATAAACCTCTTTCCGACCCTGCACGGTAATCCCAGTGGAGCTCAATTCCAACAGGTTGCCTACCACCTCCTTACCGGTTTGAATGCGAACGGTGACCTCTTTCCCGATCTGTTCCTGGAGGTAGGCGGCTCCTGAGAACACTTTTCCCACGTAACGCTGGCGCAGGATAGAAGCCCCCTCTAAAGTCAAAAAGGGCGAATCTAAAATTAACCCGCGGGGTAAATTCTCGTGATGGATGGCTGTGCGCCCTCTCTCAACGGTCCATTGGACCGGCTGTTTTACCAGGGCATACCCATCTTTGTAAATCGTCATAGTTGCCCGATCGGATTGACTAAACCCGACCGCTACCAGAAAGAGAAGGTTTAAAAATAGTCTCATTGCAGCATCTCCAGATTAGATTGCACTTTTTCCAATTCCGTAGAAAGGGTCTGTAATTTTTCACGCTCCCGTTCGATGACTTGTTGTGGCGCCCGGGTGAGGAAATTCTCATTAGCCAATTTCCGCTCAATACCCTGAATGTATCCCATTACTTCATCAAAACGCTTCTTTAGGCGCCGCTGTTCCAACGCCAAGTCAATAAGACCCTCCAAAGGCATATAAATCTCCATTCCCCCGGTAACAGCCACTGCCGAGTGGGGTGGTTTTGTGGCTTCTGGATCAATGGTAATGTCCTGAATTCTGGTAAGGGACTGAATGATCTCCAAATATTCCCGGATCAGCTGGGAATGGTCGCCCGCAACTTTGATAACCACTTCACCTTTCCGAGCCGGGGGCACGTTCATCTGGCTACGGATGGTGCGAATTCCAGTGATTACCCCCTGCAAAGTCTCCATGGGCGCCAGGGCGGCGGGTGCTTCCCACGGCTCTTGCTGAACAGGCCAGGGAGCTACAATGAGATCAGGCTCGCCGGTGGCTTTAAAATGCTGCCATAGATCCTCGGTAATAAAAGGAGCGTAAGGATGAAGCAGGGCCAAAATGGATTTTAATACCTCTACGGCCACAAAACGGGCCTGCCGGGCTTTCTCCGGATCGGATCCCTGAAATCTGATCTTGGCAATCTCCACGTACCAGTCACAATAATCGCTCCAGGTAAATTCGTAGATGACCTTGGCAGCTTCGTTGAAATGAAAGCGCTTTAACTGGTCATCAACCCGCCCAATCGTCCGGTTCAGGCAATGTAAAATCCAACGCTCCGGCAAATCCAATTTTTCATAATCTAATTCTGCCGGGGAGGTCTCTGCACCATCCAAATTCATGATTACAAAGCGGGCGGCATTCCACAGCTTGTTCATAAAATTCCGGCCTATTTCCAGGCGGTTAGTGGAAAAGAGGACATCTAAGCCCTGGGGCGCCATGAGCATGATCCCCATTCTGACAGCGTCGGTCCCATACCGGTTGAACAGCTCAAAGGGGTCAGGGGAATTCCCCAGGGACTTGCTGAACTTCCGTCCCCGTTCGTCTCGGAGAATGCTGGTGAAATAGACATCCTTAAAGGGCGGCTTACCCATAAACTCGTACCCGGCCATGATCATGCGTGCCACCCAGAAAAAGATAATGTCGGGTCCCGTCACTAACACATGGGTGGGATAGAAATAGTGCAGTTCTTCACTCTCGTTGGGCCAGGAATGCACGGCAAAGGGCCACAACCAGGAACTGGCCCACGTATCCAGCACGTCTGGGTCCTGCTCAAGATTAGAACCGCCACACTGGCTACAGGTTTTCGGAGGCTCTACCTGAACCATGATCTGCTCACAACCCTGGCAAGTATACACGGGAATACGATGGCCCCACCAGAGCTGGCGGCTAATACACCAATCCTTAATATTCTCCATCCAATGATTGTAGGTTTTGACCCAGTGGGCGGGATGAAACCGAATCTTGCCCGCGGCTACCGCCTCCCGGGCCGGCTTGGCCAACTCGGTCATCCGCAAAAACCACTGATCGGAAAGGTAAGTCTCAATGGGGACGTGTCCCCGTTCCGAGTAACCTACTTTGTGCCGGTAGTCCTCCACCTTCTCCAGGAGGCCCTGAGCTTTCAAATCGGCAATCACCGCTTCCCGCGCATGTTCCCGGCTTAATCCTTGATAGCGGTCGGGAACCTTTCCGTTCAAAGAGGCGTCGGGATTGAAGATGTTGATTACCTCCAACCCATGGGTAAGCCCCATGGCGTAGTCGTTAGGATCGTGAGCGGGGGTAACTTTTACGCACCCTGTTCCAAACTCCGGGTCGACAAAGTCATCAGCGATGATGGGGAGTTCCCGACCTACTAAAGGAAGCCAAGCTTTCTGACCCACCAGGTCTTTAAAGCGCGGGTCGTGGGGATTCACGGCAATGGCCGTATCCCCTAACATGGTCTCTGGTCGCGTGGTTGCCACCCTTACAAAACCGTCATGGCCCACTAGGGGATACCGCAAATACCATAATTTCCCTTGGACCGCCCGATAAAGGACTTCCTCATCGGAAATAGCCGATTGGGAGACGGGGCACCAGTTCACCAATCGGTGCCCGCGGTAGATTAACCCTTTGTGGTATAAACGGACGAATGCTTCCAGCACAGCGCGGCTATAGTTTTTATCCATCGTGAAACGCTCGCGCTGCCAATCACAGGAACAACCCAATTTCTTCAATTGACTGATGATGATACCGCCGTATTTTTTCTTCCAGGCCCAGGCCTGTTCTAAAAAAGTCTCCCGGCTCAAGTCTTCCTTGCGAATTCCCTGCGCGGCAAGATGCTTGACCACCTTGGCCTCCGTGGCGATGGAGGCGTGATCGGTACCGGGAATCCAACAGGCCTGTTTCCCCTTCATGCGGGCTTGGCGGATGAGGATATCTTGCATAGTATTATTCAGGACATGACCCATGGTAAGCATACCGGTAACATTGGGGGGAGGAATCACAATTGTAAAGGGTTCCCGGTGGGGGTCAGGCTCCATGTGAAAATAGCCTTTACGCTCCCAGTGGCTATACCACCTCGCTTCCACCTGGGCGGGTTGGTAAACCTTATCTAAAACCACCGGATTCATTTCCACAGGATCGTTTGCCGTCGTCGATGGGAATTACCGTTCGAGAATTAAACTAAAGGCGGTCGTCAGTTTTAATACGTCCTGGTTGGCTTTCACCAGTTTGCGGGTAATGATCCGTCCCAGGTTCCGCATGAGCTTGTAACCAATACTCGGATCAGTTTTGCAGACCTCATACAAATCTTCCTTGGTGATTTTAACCAATTCACATTCGGTGATGGACTTCACGTTAGCCGTTCGGCGGTCTCCATCATCAAAAAGGGACATCTCCCCGAAAACGGGGTACATATCACTGGTGATGTGGATCATGGCCTTTTCACGATTATCAATCCTTCCTTTGGTCAGGGGCAGGGTCAGGGCCTTGGTTACTTCGACTTCGCCAGCGGTGAGGAGGTAAATACTATCCCCCACCTCCCCTTCGGTAATAAACTGTTCTTCGGCAGGAATTGTCATCTGGGTTCCTTTTTCACAGAACCGCTTGATTTCGCCATCCTCCATATCCCGGAAGATTTCAAAGGCTTTGGCTTGTGCTATTTCCATGAAGACCTCACGGTATGATAATGGCGCGTTCGCCAGCTTTAATAAGATACTCTTTACCGGGATTAATCGCCGTCTGAATTTTGCTCTCTTCCTGCAAGGAGATACCACCCTCCTTTAATTTCCGTTCGATGAAAGCGTCTAAAGCGGACGTATCCGCCGAGAGAACTTCCCCAATTCCCAGGTTTTCCTCCTCCGAGTAGATCCCCACTAAAATCCACCCATGTTTCGTATGAAAATGATCAAACAGATCTTCAAAGGATTGGCCAATAAACTCCTTGGGGATGGAAACCCGTTTGAAACGCGCCGGAGTTTTATTGTTGAAGAGGGTATTAATCGTTTGGGGAATCCCCGGATCCATGACATGCGAAGCGAGAATATAGGCCCCAAAATCGTCACTTACCACTACTTCATCCACATTGGCCCGGCGAATGTGGGTTAAATTTTCCCGATCGCTCAGGTAGGCAATAACCCGAACATTGGGCTCCATCCCTTTGATAGTAAGGGTGGCAAATATGGTCTTTTCATCGGGATTCACCACCGTCCCATTAACAATATTGGGAATGATGACCACTGTGGAGGCTTCTCGCAGGTTGGCCTGTTCCAGAATCTGTTCGCTGGTAAAATCCCCGGCGACGAAATGCAAGCGGACGTCCCGGTAGCGATTCTTGAGATGGTTGATCTGATCCTCCCCCAAATCGTTGATTAGAACTAAATCCAGGGATTCCCCTTCGGAGAGATACTGGATGGAGTCCATAATCTGCTCCCCGTTCTTGTTCCATCCACAGAGAATAATATGATCACTTACTTTTACTTTTTCCAAGCCTTTATCCTCCCGGATACGTTTTGCTACAAAAATGGATGATATGGTGGCGGTGAGGAGTGACACTAAGGAAATGCCGGCAAACATTACCAAGACGGCGAATACCCTTCCTTCCATGGACTGGGGTGTATAATCACCGTACCCCACCGTGGTCATGGTGACAATGGCCCACCAGAACGGATTTTCACCTTCCGTAATCTTACCCGCTTCCAGGTGCCTCAATACCACGCCCCCCAGGAGCATGACAATGAAAATCCCCATGGCCACTTGGAAGAAGCTGTTACGAATCAGAACTCTAAACCACCGACGCACAGTGAAAAATTTAAGGCTATCCTACTAAAGAAATAAGGATTGGATTTCAGATTCCCAAATTCCACTAAAAACGAAGTGAGCGCTGTTCATTGGGCTACATTTCGTGGTAACTGCCTTGCTAACGCAAAAGTTTAGTAAAGTGCCTGGCCAACCTTAAAACCAAATAGCGCCCTGTCCTATAATATGCTCACCGACCCCTCTCCAACACGGACACCGCCTCAATATGCGGTGTGTGGGGAAACATATCAACCACGGTCATGTGTCGGAGAGTATATTCACCTTCCATAATGGCCGCCACATCCCGAGCCTGGGTAGTGGGGTTGCAAGACACATACACGATACGTTTGGCCTTCAGCGCTCGCAGGATCGGCAATAGACGCTTATGGATGCCCGCCCGCGGAGGATCCAAAATAATAGTATCCGGTTCCGGAAGCGTTGACCAGAGTTCTTTCAGTCGGGTGACCCGGTCCAGGTTCGCCTGGTGGAAATAGGCATTTCCAATCCCGTTGGCCACGGCATTGCGGGTGGCATCTTCCACGGCGGTGGAGATTAATTCAAAACCGTGTACCGCGTTAGCCTGGGGCGCCAGAAATAGGGCAATGGACCCGGCCCCGCAGTAAAGATCGTAAACGACCTCCCTCCCCGTGAGAGCCGCGCCTTCCAAAACAGCACCATACAATCGCTCGGCCTGTAAAGTGTTGGTCTGGAAAAAAGAGTTGGCGGAGATTTCCAGGGTCAGATCCCCCACCTTTTCCTCGATGGTAGAGTTACCGTGTAATAAAAATTCGTACTCCCCGAAAGCAATATCCGCTTTCCGGGTATTAATGTTATTAATTACGGAGGTCAGTTCGGGAAACCGGTCTACAAGGACCTTCACCAGGGGTTCCAGGGCTGCTCTGTTTTCATAAGCCGTGACGATATTCACCATGGTCTGGCCTGTGCGGAATCCAAAGCGCAACACCAGGTACCGCAGAAACCCTGTGTGCGTCCTGGGATTGTAGGGTTTTAAACCGTGTTCCCGGGCTACCTCCTTAACCAAGTTAAGAATGGCATTCCCCGCCGGGGCCTGTAACAGGCACTCGCCGATGTCCAGGATTTTATCGAAACGCCCCGGAAGGTGTAAACCTAAGGCAAAATCCTTTCGTAGTTCCTGGGTTTCATCCGGTAAGACCCACCGGCGCTGGGAAAACGCAAATTCCATTTTGTTCCGGTAATGATAGATCTGTTCAGCCGGGATCACCCGGCCAACAGTAAAATCCGCAAGCTTGGTCTGATGGTGATAGATAGCCTCCACCTGGCGGCGTTTTTGTTCCACTTGCTCGGTATAATTCAAATGTTGCCATTGGCACCCACCACAGTAGGAAAAATGTTCACACCGGGGAACCACCGCATGGGGAGATTCCTTAATAATCTCCAAAGCGCGAGCCTCTGCATAGCGACGCTTTTTCCGATAAATCAAAGCCTTGACGGTCTGACCAGGAAGCGCCCTGGACACAAAAACTACAAAGTCGCCAATCCGAGCGACACCACGACCACCGTAAGCCAGTGAATCAACGGTTAGTTCGATCTCCGAACCCTTTTTCACCACCAATTGAGACATAAGGTAAAATTACACCAAAAACCGGTGATGAACCTTGGGGTTTGGCTCAGGGAGAGCGCTCCTTGTAAAAAGAAAGACTATAAATAAAGGGATTGCGACCGATTAATACGGATTGTTCAGCCCTTGTTTACTTGATCAACGATCCCAATAATTATAGAACGGATAGGGTCCAAGTCGTCCCCAACAATTTGCCGAGCGGAATTACCCTCGTCAATAACCAGCACAGTTTCGCCCGCCCCGGCATCCACGGAGTCAACGGCGATTAGGTACTTCCCAGTGGGTTCCCCGTCATCAGTCAACCGATCCACTACCAACAACCGCCGGCGAATATAAAACTCGTGGTTGATCGTGGAGTGAATGGTACCGCAAACACGCCCTAAAATCATGTCTGCCCACCTGTCATATCATTAATAGCTTTGTAAAGATGCACTTCGTCCACGATCCCGACGATAGTATCATCCACGGGGACAAACCAGGGATCCAGGGCCAGAGCGGCTTCCCGGGAGCTTTCGTAGTAGATGAGTTCCCCCGGCGCTCCCATGCGCGTAGCATCAGCGGCGACAATCGTTTCACCGACGGGCTTTTGCTGTTTATCCAAAGGTTGAACCAACAAGAAGGGTACGCCCTCCAGGCCATCATAGACCACCGCGGGGGTCAGGGTACCTACTACTTTCCCTAACAGCATAATCAGAATTCCCCTCCCGGGAGTACTTGCAAAGGAACGGTTGCAAAATGGGTGGAGGTTTCAATCTGCTGAACCATATCCTCATGAAGGCGAGGAATAATGGTGGCTCCCAGCCAAAACTGTTGATCGGTCACATTCGCCTGGGCCAACTCCACCGCCGCCTGCACCTCCTCCACCGCTCCGGTGAAAACGGTAAAAGCCTTTCCTCCCAGATCATCTGCTAAGCGAAGCTCCATAATATCCACCACCGCTCCTTTAACCGCCGCATCGGCCCCCTTGATCGTAGCTGCCATAGTGCCTGTTTCCACGATACCTAACGATTCCCGGTTACACGGCAGGTGCTTATTCAAAACGGCGTCGTACACTTGCTCGTGAACGTCGGCAAGGAACACCCGGTCAATGACCTGGTCGCCCCCAATAGCCACACCCTTAGCGAAGGCCTCCTCCACCGCGGCGACGCTACCGCCCACCAACACCACGTGCTTCCCCGGATGCACCGTCCCCGTCTTCAATATACTGAGGGGAGCCCGTTTTATCATGGCATCCCCGGCCAGGATACCCGTGGGAATACTGGAAAATTCAATCAAGGCCAGGGCGGGATAACGTTCCATCACACAATCCGGAAATGATCTACCAAAACACAACGCCGCTCCCGGGTAAAACTCCGGGCATCGGTGAGACCCTCCCCGGTGGGGCTGGCAATGGTGAAAGAACAATGCCCTTCACCACCGTATCCCAACCCAGCCAACGAAGGTCCGTTCTTGACGAAAATGCTGCAATCCATTTCTCGGGCCATGCTGCTCAGGTTATCCAAGTTCTTGGAGTGCATAATGGCCGTGTGTCCAAAACCGTGTTCAGCCTCTTTGGCCATATCAATGGCCTGACCCACATTGGGCAATCGCACCAGGGGAACTATTGGCATCATCTGCTCCGTCCACACCAGGGGGTGGCCTAAAGGGACCGGGGCAATGGCCAGCCGCACGTGATCCTCCACTGCCAAACCGATCTTGGAGAGGATCACCTGGACGTCCTTACCGATGAAGGCCTTGTTGATAATACCTGGTTGCCGGGTACCGAATATCTCCTTGAAAATAACCTTCTCCAGGCGTTCAATTTCATGGGGTTTCAACACGACGGCATGGTGCCGGGTGAAGGCTGCCTGTAAGCGGTCTGCTACGGCCTCCACCACAAAAATTTCCTTTTCCACCACGCAGATGATGTTGTTGTCCATGGAGCCTCCCTGGACGATACAGCGCGCAGCGTGCTCTAAGTCAGCGCTCTCGTCCACCACCACGGGAGGGTTCCCCGGTCCGGCACAGATGGCCCGTTTGCCACTGGTCATGGCAGCCTTGACCACTTCGCCGCCACCCGTCACCACCAGGAGGTTGATCTCTGGATGAAGCATGAGTTCCTGGGCGCTGGCGATCGTGGGTTCGGCCAGGGTCACCACCAGGTTTTCTGGGCCACCTACCTCGGTAATGGCCCGGTTTAACAGCTCCACGTTGTGGATGCTCACCTTTTTTGCCGCCGGATGTACGTTGAAAACCACGGCATTCCCTGCGGCCAGCATCCCGATAGTATTACAGATGATGGTGGAAGTGGGATTGGTACAGGGCGTAATGGCCCCGATGACTCCCACCGGAGCTAATTCCGTGAGCGTGAGCCCGCGATCTCCCGTCTTCACCTGGGGTACCAGCGCCTCCGTACCGGGCGTCTTTTCCGTGACCAAACGGTTCTTCGCAATTTTATCAGCCACCCTTCCCAACCCTGTTTCGGCATGGGCTTGTTGGGCCAACTCCTCAGCATGTTGGAACATGAAGGCACGAATACTCCGCAGGATCTCCTCACGCTTAACCAGTGGCATGGCCATCAATTGTCGCTGGGCCTGCGTGGCAGCCTTCACGGCTCTATTTAGGTCGACGA
The DNA here is from genome assembly GCA_964628055.1 of uncultured bacterium. Taxonomy (GTDB): domain Bacteria; phylum Fidelibacterota; class Marinisomatia; order Marinisomatales; family TCS56; genus CAZBEL01. The sequence goes on from CAZVNL010000003.1 coordinate 69,858, forward strand.
ATACCCCGCGACCCGGCGCCGCTCCAACAGTCTCCACCGGGCGCGTCTTAATGTTACTATGCCCTGGTAGACGGAGGGATTGTACGACCTGGCTGGCGATTAAATCCACCTGGCTCGGTGTTAATTGAGACACATTTCACCTCCCGGTTCAGTTTTCGATTGGATTGCCATGTCTTTGGGGGTCAGGGACAGGGTCAACCTGGGGTGTCGGTAGCAAAATGACACGGGGCTGACTTGTTAAAAACGCTCAAGCCGCGGCACCTTTTTTGTACTTCGTCTCCCCGCCGACTTCCCAGTGATCCACAATGGCCATGACCACGGCGTCACAGGGACGTTTATCGGTTAAAACGGTCTGCCGGGCCGAACTACCGGTCGCATAGAGGACCAATTCCCCTACGCCGGCGCCGACGGCATCGGCCGCCACAACGAAGCCGCCCTTCTGTTTACCCTCAACATCCACTTGCTGGAGCAGGAGAAATTTGAGGCCCTCCATGCTCTCTTCTTTGCGGGTGGAGACCACCGTCCCCACCACTTCTGCTAATGTCATCTCAACGCCTGCTTATTTCTTGCTCTTTTTGAGCTCGGCTTGACCTTCCTCTTTTCGACCCAGGGGCAAGACGGCATCTACATTCACATGGGGACGGGCGATAATGTGCACGGCGACGATCTCGCCTACGCGCGCGGCACCGGCTTTCCCGGCATCGCAGGCGGCCTTAACAGCGGCCACATCACCCCGGATATTTACCGTCACATAACCACCCCCGGTCCGTTCATAAGACACCAGCTCCACCTTGGCGGCTTTCACCATTGCGTCAGCCGCTTCCACGACGGCAGGAAAACTCCGCGTCTCAATCATTCCAAGTGCTTCGGCCATGAGTTCTACCTCCTATGTTTAGGTTACTCTTTAATGACGACCACCGTTTCCACGCTGATCTTTCGCATATCAAAGATGTTCTGTCTAAAGACACCCTTGATCTACAATTCTTTTGGTACACCGGACACCTCTTCGATGGTTTTCACCGCGACTCGCCAGGCTACGTCAATATCGCGTTCCTCGCCCCCCAGATAAACGCGGCCAAAACTACCGAAAGAGCGCACCTCCAGGATGTTGATCTCGGCGGCCTTCTCGGCCTCATTGGCTGCCAGGGCGGCATAAGCAGCGGGTTGGACTTCCATTACATAGAGGGTCTGACCGGGAACGATCATATTTCCGTGACGCATACGGTTGATGAGTTGCGTTTGGTGGTCATCCACCCGCCGGATCACCTGGCTGGAATAGATTTTGGGTTTCCAGCGCTTCTCTTCTTTCAAATCCAAGGCCTCCAGAATGGCCCTTCCCGCCTGGCGCACGTCCGCCTGGGATTCTGAATGGATTTCCAACATACCGTACAACCGCTCCACGATCTGCATTCCCGGCGTTACGCGGGTAGACTTAAGGGCAATATCCGTGACCCGGTTAATCTCGATGCCAGGCGAGATTTCCACGTACAGGGAGGCCATCCCGGCAATGGGTAGAAATCCCTTGGCCACGGTCCCTAAAAAAGCGGCGTACTGGGGTTGTAAACTATCTAAGAAAACGTAGGCTCTAAGATCGATCATGATAACTACTCACTTCCCGTAGGGTGTTAATTTGAAATGGTGACTGTTTTGGCTTCTTGCAAAATTTTTATGCTGGCGCTGGCGCCAATCCGGGTTGCGCCGGCCTGGATCATCTCCCGGGCTTCCTCGTAAGTGTGAATTCCCCCGGCGGCCTTCACCTCCAGCCCGGCCTGACCCACCGTTTGACTCATGAGGGCCACATCTTCCACGGTGGCCCCCTGGGGACCAAAACCGGTGGAGGTTTTCACGAAATTGGCGCGGGCCTTTCGGGCCAGTGTGCAGGCCCGCACCTTCTCCTCATCGGTTAAATAGGCCGTTTCGATAATCACCTTGCTCACGGCGCCTCCGTCTTCACAGGCTTCACACACGGCCCGAATGTCACGGTACACCAGGTCATCATTGCCACTCTTTAAGGCCCCAATGTTGATGACCATGTCAATTTCCCGCGCCCCATCCCGGATGGCGCGGCGCGTTTCCAGCGCTTTGATTTCTGGCATATGCGCCCCCGAGGGGAATCCCACCACGGTGCACACCTTTACGGGGGAGCCGGCTAACTCGCGGGCCGCCAAGGGAACATAACTGGGATGCACACACACCGTGGCAAACCCAAACTCCCGGGCCTCGGCAGACAATTTCCTAATGTCATCTTCCGTGGCCTCGGGTTTCAGAAGGGTGTGGTCAATACAACGGGCAATATCTTCAGGGACACACTCACAGCCGGTGCCGTTATGATACCCGATCCGTTCCACACCCAACTCTAAAAACTTGCGGATCGTTTCGGGCTGCTTCTCCACGCAAACACCACATTGGCATACCACGTCCGAAGAGCAATGGTTACCGTCCACCAGGGGTGCTGATTCTTCCTGAGTTGCCAGTAATTCTCCCACTCGTTGGGCAATTCGGGCCACGTCTTCCTGGGTGATATACACTCCTTCGGCCTCCTTTTTGACTGGTGATGAAAGGTCTGGCTCGGGCATTTTAGCTCCTTCTCGCAGTTGATCTAAATCATTAATCATCTGGACCCGGCGTTGATGTCGCTCCACCGTACACTGCTGAGTTAAAAAAGTGTCTACTATTTGCTTGGCCAATGCTTCGCCGACGAGTCCCGCCCCTAAAGTGATCACGTTGGCGTCATTGTGCTCCCGGGCATTCCGCGCCGTGGTGAGGTCGTAGCACAGCGCCGCCCGTACACCGGGAACTTTATTGGCCACCATGGCCGATCCAATCCCAGCGCCATCCACCAGCACGCCGAAATCGGCCTTGCCATCGGACACGGTCTGCGCCACCGCGTAAGCAAAGACCGGATAATCCACTGCGGTAGTGCTGTCGGTTCCGCAATCAGCAATGTTATAACCTTGGCTTGTTAAATATTCCTTTAGCAATTCTTTCAGGGTGTAGCCTCCATGATCGGCCCCCAGGGCAATAATTTTTCCGGTGGAAATGGTGGTTGTCATCAGGTTAAGCTTCCAATAATTCCTCGGCCACCCATTCATCGGTGACCAGACAATTGAACCATTTCCCTTTCAACCCAGCCCGGATGGCAGGGAACTTTTCTTTCCCCCCCGCCACGGCAATGGCAAAGGGCTTGGACTGTAATTCCTCTAACTCAATACCAATAGTCCGTGCGTTTAAATCCGGATCGCAGATTTGTCCATCCCCTCGTAGAATACGCGAGCAGATATCCCCCACGGCCCCTTGATCTATGAGGTGATCCACCTCCTCCGGTTCAAAATAGTCGGCCTTCACCAACACCGACTCATGACTGAACGAACCGATTGTAAATAGGGCTATCTCTGCTTGCCGACCTAATTCCAGAGTACGAGCAATATTTTTATCGGCCAGGATGGCCGCTTTTAACTGAGCGCTATCCACAACTGCAGGAAGGGGTAGTAAATAAGGTAGGGCACGATAATTCTCGCTAAGCCGCTGGGCGATCTCGCCGGCGTGGGTGTCATACTCGGCGCGGGAGATACCTCCATTCAACTGGACAACGGTCATCCCCCTAAGGGAACGTTTTTTCAGGTTGCGGGTTACGGCCTGCATGGTGGTCCCCCACGAAACACCCAGGATCACCTTTTCTTTTAATATAGAATCGAGGAAAATGACCGCCGCCCGTCCTAACCTGTTTTTAATGGTTTGTTCATCTTCATCACCGTTGGGAACCACCACGACCTTTTTTAAACCGAAGCGTTCCTTGAGCGCATGTTCCAACTGGGTACCATGTTCGGCGGGGTCGATGATTTCAATTTTCACGATGCCTCGTTCCCGGGCAACCTGTAATAAACGCGATACTCCCGGGCGAGATATGCCTAACCGCACAGCAATCTGCCGCTGGTTGAGTCCGTGCTCATAATATAATCTGGCGGCTTCTACTAAAAGAGTGTCACTGTCTGGTTTCATGGCTTTGAGGTGTTGAACATATGTTCATTTGTAATTATCATTTGTTCAAAACTACATCTAAAACCACAGCGTGTCAAGAAAAATTTTCAATTTTAAAACAGTGGGTACGGCTTATTTGTAAAACAAGTACTTAATATTCAATAGATTATAAAACAAAAATTACGATCCTTCGTAGTGAGTGAAGGATCAAAGCCATGGGTATTCTGACGCTATTTGTTAGTATCTTTTATTGATGTTTTAACCTTTTCCACCAAGTTTTTGGCTTCCTGCTTTTCCGGCGCCTCGGCATAGATCCGCAGGATGGGCTCGGTATTCGATTTCCTTAAGTGAATCCAACGGTCTGGCCAACTGAACTTTACGCCATCGTCGGTGATAACTTTGGCATCGGAGAAGGCGACGTGGAGAACTGGGAAGACTTTTTCCAGATCCACGCTCTCTATGGAGATTTTATCTTTTACCATTTCGAACTGGGGTAGGCTTGCGTGGATGGAACTCAAAGGTTCGGCGGTCTGCGCCATGCGGTGCAGCACTAGGGCGGCTCCTACCAGGGAATCGCGCCCCATATGCGCCAGTCTCAAAATGACCCCGCCGTTGCCTTCGCCTCCTAATTGAGCACCGATAGCTAACATTTTCTCCACGACGTTAATTTCCCCTACCGGAGACCGCGCCACGTCACAGTCGTACCGTGCCGCCATCACCTCCAAGGCCAGCGAGGAAGATAAATTAGTCACTAATATCCCGGGATCCGCGACGGTCTTCAAGTACCCTTCCGCCGCCAGGACCAGGGTGTACTCTTCTCCCAAAGGGCGACCCTGCTCCGAAACCACCGCCAACCGGTCGGCATCGGGGTCCACGGCAAAGCCCACAGCGGCTTGCTCCTGGATTACCGTGGCACACAAATCGCCCAAATGCTCCGGCAAAGGCTCCGCACCGCGGGTAAAAAGGCCATTAGCAGCACAATTTATCCGTACCACGGAACAACCTAAGTTCTCCAAAAGGGAAGGCAACGCCTCCGAGCCGGCCCCGTTCACGGCATCCACCACCACCTTGAAAGCCCGCTTACGAATGGCGGCTGTATCCAGGCATTTCATGCTCATTATATGTAGAGTATGTTTCAAAACCGCATTTTCATACGGTAACACCATTCCTTCTCTAGGGGGTTTGACCGGCATTGCACCTCGATCTACCATTTTGAATAATTGTTCGCACTCCCCGGGACGGATAAAGGTACCGTCGGCACGGACAAACTTAAATCCGTTCCACTCGATGGGATTATGACTGGCGGTAATGATGATTCCCCCGCCCGCATCTGAATGTTCCACTAAAAATTGCACGGTAGGCGTGGGGACAATGCCACAAATAATCACCTCCCGGCCGAGGCTCCCCAACGCAGTTACCACCGCCTCCAACAGGTCGTCCCCTGAGGGACGGCTATCACGCCCCACAATGACCGCTCCCGGCGGTATGATGGTGTGGAAGGCCCGCGTATACTGCTCACTAACCTGGGGCGTCAGGTGGGTGGCCACTAAACCTCGAACCCCGGAGATGCTACGGATCAACATGGGAATAAATTAAAAAAGGTTCGGGGTCAAACCCCGAACCTTTTCGTATACTTCTTGTACTGGTGATTCAGTAACGGGCGTAACGGGCCATCCGCCGTAGGGCCTTTTTGCGGGCCGTACGTTTCTCATCACTGGGCTTAATATAAAAAGATTTCCGTTTTACTTCCCGCAGAACACCAGCCCGTTCCCACTTTTTCTTAAAGCGGCGCAGGGCCCGTTCCAGGGGCTCGCCCTCTCTTACGGTCACTTCGACCACGGGTGAATCACCTCCTTTACGTCTAACCTAAATAAGTTCTTAAAATTTTACTACGGGAACGATGGCGCAAACGCCGGATGGCTTTCTCCTTGATTTGCCGTACCCGTTCCCGGGTGAGATTGAACTCCTCACCAATCTCGTTCAACGTCAACGCATAATCGCGATCGATACCGAAGTACATTTTGATTACCTGCCGCTCCCGTTCTTTCAGGGTGTTCAACGACTGGCGGATCTCATCCTTTAATGAATCGTTCATGAGCGGTTCATCGGGGGAAGATTGGTTTTCATCCTCGATGACGTCGATGAGGGAGTTCTTATCCCCATCCCTGAAGGGGGCGTTAAGGGAGTGATGGCGACGGGAAATGCGCAAGGCATCAATGACTTCATCCGGGGTCATTTCCAACTGCTTCCCCAACTCGCCTTCATTAGGAGAGCGTTCAATTTCCGCTTCCAGTTTTTCCGCCGTTTTGGTGATTTTACTGATCGTGCCCACGCGGTTCAGGGGTAGACGAACAATGCGTGAGTGTTCCGCTAATGCCTGCAGAATCGATTGCCGAATCCACCATACGGCATAAGAAATAAACTTAAATCCCCGCGTTTCGTCAAACCGCCCGGCGGCTTTGATCAAACCTAAATTTCCTTCATTAATCAAATCAGTCAAGGGCAGACCCTGGCCTTGGTAGTCCTTGGCCACGGAGACGACGAAACGCAAATTGGCTTTCACTAATTCCTCTAACGCCCCCTGGTCACCCTGTTTAATCCTCTGAGCCAACTCCACCTCCCGGGCCGGGGGTAGGGGCTCAAAATTCCCAATTTCCTCTAAGTAGCGACTTAAGCTACGGTTTGACTCATTGACGGTCCGACCAGTTTTTGCCATAAACTCCTCTAAGATTCAATTCTAGAATAGCAAAGTAATTTAATACATTTCCAAATTAATTACAAAACATTGAAAACACCTAACTATGTATTTGTTCCAATAAACTTACAAATTCTTCCACGGTTAATTGTTCCGGGCGGCGGCGGAGATCTAATTGGGACTGCCGTGTTTCTAATTGGGGCAATCCCGTCAGGGTGTTTTTCAGCATTTTACGCCGCTGGGCAAAAGCCGCCCCGACTACTCTTTCAAAGTTGTTGAACTGGTTCTCTTCTACTAAAGGTGAGGTTCTTTTCTTCACCGCTACAAAGGCTGATTCCACCTTAGGCCGGGGAGTAAATACATGCGGCGGGATGGTAAAACATAATTCAATCTGGAAAAATGCCCTCGTCATGACGGTCAATCGACCGTATTCCTTAGTTCCCACCTCGGCTACCAGGCGGTCGGCCATTTCTCTCTGAACCATGAGAAAGGCATCTTCCCAATACTTCCGCTGTTTTATTAACCAGAAAATAATGGGGGAAGAGATATTGTAGGGGATATTCCCCACCACTCTCACCGGGCATGGGATGGGCAAATCGTCAAGTTTAAGTTGCAAGACGTCACCATGGATAAACTGAATGGAACTCAAGTCCTTCTGGGTACGCAGGATAGCTAGCAGCAACGGATCGACCTCCACGGCCGCCAGATGGGCCACCTCCGCACACAAGTATTTGGTCAATGATCCGTCTCCCGGACCGATTTCCAGGAAATTGTCACTCCCCTGCGGGTTTATGATACGGATAATCTTCCGAATAAGATTGGAATCCCGGAGAAAATGCTGACCCCACTTCTTCCGATACGGAGGCGAACCGGCCATCCCGGTCTACTTCATTATGAATGGAAAAATCATTAGTCCTATATTACCGATGAAAATCCTAAAATAAGAAGCAAACAATAAGGAAGCCGAAAGATTAACGCTACACTTTAAGTCTCAAAAAAGGTCCCAGTCTGCGTGCATTTGGTAGATAAGCCAGGCATGGAGTCAACCGACTATTACTAAACGACTCCCTGAAAGCCGATAGTACTGGTTGATAGGAAAGGAAATTTCTTTGCAAGGTTTGAAGTAAGTCTACCAACTTCGGCCGGTACAAACAGGGCTTATTCCCCTATGAATGGCACCTGAAAAAGCTTTAGTCATTCGTTGCGTTGGTTACAATCCAAACAGCCGTTGTGTATTCGCCGCGGTAACCGACGCTACCTTTTTTAAGTTTAATCCCTGCACGGCGGCTAACTTCTCCGCCACCAATTGTACCCGAGCCGGTTCATTGGTCTTTCCCCGAAAGGGCGCGGGGCTCAAAAAGGGCGAATCAGTTTCCACCAACAGGTGATCCAGGGGCAGGCGTCCGGCAACTTCCCGGATAGAAGAGTGCTTATAAGTAATATTGCCGGCGAAAGAGACCATGAGGCCCCAGTCAACAAATTGTTGTGCTGTGGCAAGATCGCTGGAAAAGCAATGGGCCACACCACGATAATATCCCACGTCTTTTATACACTGGATAACGTCCTCAGCGGCGGACCGATTATGGAAAATGTAAGGCCGATTCAACGTCCCGGCCAATTCCAACTGATCTCGAAAAACCCGCTGCTGCACGTCGTGGGGTGAATACTTCCGGTAATAATCCAGACCGATCTCCCCCACGGCCACCACGCGAGGATGATCCAGCATCGGCTCCAATAGCTGCAGGTAATCCCTGGGCGCTTTCTGAGCATCATGGGGATGTACGCCTACCGAAGCAAAGACTTCCGGGTGTTGTTCCGCCAGACGGATACATTCTCGGGAAGAATCCAGATCAATCCCCACGCAAATGACGGTGTCTACGCCCGCTTCTTTCGCCCGATTGATTACGCCCGGGAGGTCTGCCTTTAAACCGTCAAAAAACAGATGACAGTGAGTATCGATGAGCATTAAAACACCGTGGCGCCACTCCCCACCCTTTCCCGGTCCAGGATCACCAAGCTCAATTGTTTCCCCTGCGAAGCGGCCAAAAGCATTCCCTGGGACTCCAGTCCCCGAATAGTGGCCGGTTGTAAATTGGCGACAATGACGATGATTTTTCCCACCAACTCTTCCGGTTTATATTGATGGGCAATCCCGGCTACGATTTGACGCTTTTCCGCGCCTACCATCACCTCCAGTCTCATCAGGCGGTCCGTTCCCACCACGTGCTCGGCTACCGAGACTTCAGCTGTGCGGAGCTCTACCTTCTGAAACGTATCCAGGGAAATAGTTTCTAAAATACCCTCTTTCCCGGGGGTCCCTTTTTCAGACTGGGGTTTTCCCGCTTCTTCCGGCAGCTCCGTTGTTGACAGGATCCGGACATCAATCCGGGGGAATAAGTGTGGATGGAGCTGGATACGCCTTCCTGGAATGAGGCCACCCCACTCTCGGCACCGGTCTCCGGCACAGAGGGAATCCAGAACCAACCGGGTACGGTTAGGCATGACAGGCGCCAATAGCAAGGCGCCGATACACAAGGCTTCGGCAGCCGTGTAGAGGACACGTCCCGCAGCGGAGTGATCGGTCTTCACCAACTTCCAGGGAGCCTGGCTTTCCATGTAGCGGTTGATACTGCGTATGAATTGAAGAATCTCTTCCAACGCCTCGTTAACCCGCATGCGGTTGATCAGCTCATCCACCCGGGGGCCCAAGCTTTCCGCCTCGTCCCTCACGGCAGTCTCGGTTTCAGTTGGACTGCCAGCCTCCGGAACCCGTCCCTCAAAGTGCTTCTCCACGAGCCGGGTTACACGACTCAATAGGTTCCCAAAATCATTAGCCAAATCACTGTTGTAGCGCTTCACGAAGGAATCCATGGTGAAATTAGCATCCTGACCCAAGACCATCTCCCGCATGAGGTAATAACGCACGGGGTCTACTCCGTAGGAATCGATAAGTTCTAAGGGATTTACCACGTTGCCCAGGGACTTACTCATCTTGGATTCCCCGCTGAGCCACCAACCGTGAGCGAAGATTGTCCGCGGTAGGGGTATGTCCACGGCAAAGAGCATCGTTGGCCAGTAAACAGCATGGGTCATGAGGATATCCTTACCGATGAGATGATAATCCGCTGGCCACCACTTTCGGTACCGCTCCTTATCCACTCCATAACCCGTGGCGGTTACGTAATTCAACAGGGCATCAAACCAAACGTAGGTAACATAATCCTCATCGAAGGGGAGGTCAATGCCCCAGCTAAGGCGCGCCTTGGGTCGTGAAATACACAGGTCCCCCAAGGGTTTGCGAAGAAAGCCCAGAATCTCATTTCGCCGATGGGGAGGCTGAATAAATTCAGGATGGTCATGGATGTAATCAATGAGTCGCTGCTGGTAGCGACCCATCTTAAAGAAATAATTTTTCTCAGTAATATACTTCACCGGCTTCTGATGCTGGGGACAATTGCCTTGTTCTAATTCTTTCTCTGTGTAGAAACGTTCGCAACCCACACAGTAATAACCCCCATACTCGTCAAAATAGATATCACCCCGGTCGTAAACCTTTTGCAACACCCTCTGGACCACCTGGTAGTGACGGCGTTGAGTCGTACGGATAAAATCATCGTAACAAATATGCAACTTCTCCCACAACTGGGTCCACCGGGGTTCCATACGATCGCAATGTAGTTGGGGATCAATGCCCTGCTCCTCAGCAGCCTGCTGCACTTTTTGACCATGCTCGTCCAAACCCGTTAAAAAGAAGACCGACTCCCCCTTAGCACGATGGTAGCGGGCCAAAACGTCAGCCAAAATGGTTGTGTAAGCATGACCAATATGAGGCTTGTCATTGGCGTAATAAATGGGAGTGGTAATGTAAAATTTCTTTTTGAACATAAGTTTTACTTTGACGACGTGGCGCCTAAGTGCGCCTGTAAATCAATGAGAACCGTGGTTAAAGTTAAGGGCAGGTAGAGTTTCTTTGCTAAAGATTCAAGGAGCGCTTCCAATACCAAGTTCATTCGGTGTAAATCCGCCTGGGGAAAGGTTTCGTTAAACTGCTCCAATTCCGGTTGTAAAGCAGACAAATGCAAATGGTTCACCCGCTCCTTTTTTAGGGCAAAGGCCTCTTTCAACCATAACTGCAACAGATAGATGTGAAACCGGAATTCCTCCGGATCGGAGGCCGCCAAGCGGGTATAATAATCAATAAACGTCCGCCACACCGAGGCGTCTTCCGTAGTCACTTGTTGAACCAGGGTTTTAATTAAGGAGTAAATTTCCTGCGCCGAACGCACCATAAGCTTACGGGCCAAATGGAGATCCCCTTCCGCCAGCGTGGCGATGAGTTGGGCGTCTGCCGATTGGGTCCCGTGACCTTCCAAATACTTTTTGACCAGGGCCTTCTCCAGGGGAGGAAAATCCACAATCTGGCATCGGGAGCATACCGTAGGCAGCATTTCCGACCGTTGGTCGGTGACCAAAATCAAGGTGGTTGCTGGGGGTGGTTCTTCCAGTAACTTCAGTAAAGCATTGGCTGACTCGCCTTGTTGCGTAGATAACAGATGGGCATCGAAAATCACTACCACTTTTCGGCCCTTTTCAATGGAACGTAGAACCAGGGTTTTTCTCAAGTCCCGAATGGCGTTGATGGGAATCGTATTGGCGCCAGGTAGTTGAATCTTGTAAAAACGGTCACGGGCTTTGGCCTGAAAAGCGGCCTCTAAGTTTTTCAAGTCCTTCTTATCCAGTGCTTCTAGGGATGTGCTACCTTTCGAACCACGTTTGGCGTGTACAGGCAGGGGAACCACTAACATTAAGTTTTCGTGCTGTAGGAGGCGAAAGCGGTGGCAGGAACTGCAGTTACCACAAGGAGTGTCGTCGGGATTTTTACAGTTCAACAGGGCGGCAAATTCCAGTACCAGGGCTTCTTTCCCCGCCCCCCGGGGACCGGTGAAAAGATAGGCCGTCCCAACGTGGTGCTGTTGATGAATCCGCGACAAACGCTCCCACACCACAGGTTGAAGCTCCCGGGGTGAAAAGGTTACCGCTTGCTCAGCCATTGTTCAGGATCCAGTTTTTGACCCTGGCCCCAAATCTCGAAGTGGAGCTTGGACCCATTCACGGAACCAGAATCTCCCATGTAGGCGATCACATCCTGAGTACGAACTTCCTGATCCACCCCGGTTTTCACGTTAGTCACATGACTGTAAACAGTGTAAAAACCGCCGCCGTGGTCAATAATGATTGTAGTTCCGTATCCCCGGATATAGGTGATGGTTGTGACAATCCCACCCATGACCGCCCGAATAGGAGAGCCGGGCTTCCCCTTGATGTCGATCCCGGGATTTTCCGTGGTGGTTTTTAACTTGGGATTCCACTGACGCCCAAACCGGGCGATGACCCGTCCCTCGGCCGGCCAGGGAATTTCCCCCCGCAACTTATCAAAACTTTTACTTTTCAGGGCCTCCTGCTGTTTTCGGATGCGCTCGGCGCGCTCAAAACGAGCCTTGTCCTCCTGAATCTTCTTAATGACCGCTTCCAATTGTTTGATCCCGGCCTGCTTCTCCTCCAGATAGCGGGTCAACTGGTTCTTATTCTGCTGAATCTTCCTCAGTTCCCGCTCCTTGAGGCGCTTTTTCTTACGCAGCTCTTGCATCTGCTGCTCCCTTTCCCTACGCAGGCTGATCTGTTTTCGCAGGGCCGCCTCGCGGCTCAACTTTTTCTGCCCAATGTCAATAAGCAAGGTTCTGATTCGGGCTTCCGTCCGCTCCTCAATGTCTGAAATAATGCGGAGATACTGGGCTCGATATACAGCTTGCCGCCAAGAAGTCGAACTCAACACCTTCTCCAATTCAGACAGAGTGCCCTCCTTGTAAACCCGCACCACTCGTCGGGCGTAACGCTCCTGAAGAGCCTGTAACTCCTTTTCATTATTGGCGATGGCACCTTCCAGGCCTTTAATTTCGTCCCGCAGTTGGTGTTCCTCTTCCGCTAACCGATTCACCAAACGGTTTAAAAGGGATATTTCCTCTTCCAACCCTGAAAGGTGTTTAATGGTCGATTGCTCCTTTTTAGCTTCGGATTTCAAGCGTGCCCGGGTCTGGGCAATTTCCTTTTTCAGGGCTCGGATTGCCTGGGACTGATACTGGATTTCACTCTCGAAATCTTGAGCCGATTCCTGAGCGAGCCCCGCCGTAAGGAGCGTGCCAGTGATGATAACTAAAAAGAAGCGAAACATGGCCCGGAAAAATAGCCCTCTCGTTTCCCACGAAACAAAGGCTTTTCCTCCTACCCGCCTTCTCAGGAATGACCGGACGATCCCCCCCGACACGGCCTCCGCTACCTTTTCAAATATTCACGTTCGCAATAAGAACAGTTTGTCATAAATTCCCCCCCCACATTTTTGGAACAACGTACAACATTGAGATTTCACGTACTCTTTTAACCCCTAATCCAAGAGACTAAAATTGCCAATATCCTTACCTGCTCCCCACGGAGGGACCCTCTGCGACCTACTGGCTGCTCCCGAAGAGATCGAGGTCCTAAAAGAAACCGCCATACACTATCCTTCCTGGACTTTAAACAACCGTCAATTATGTGACCTGGAACTCCTGCTCACAGGAGGGTTCTCACCCCTGCAAGGGTTTATGAAAAAAACCGACTACACCTCGGTTGTGGAAACGATGCGCCTTGCAGACGGGACGCTCTGGCCGATGCCCATCACCCTGGACGTCCCAAAGAAGTTTGCAGACACCCTTTCCCCGGGTGATCCCATCGCCTTGAGGGATAAAGAGGGCTTTGTCCTGGCCGTTCTTGAACTTGAAGATATCTGGCAGAATGACCACCGCAAGGAAGCTGAACTCGTCTTCGGTACTCTGGATGACAGCCACCCGGCCGTTAATTACTTACTCCACGAAGCGCATCCCTATTATCTTGCGGGTAAACTGGTTGGGGTACATCTTCCTAAACAGTACGATTACAAATCAATTCGGCACACGCCCACCCAATTACGACAAATATTCCAGGAAAATGGTTGGGAGCGCGTCGTCGCTTTCCAGACCCGGAATCCCCTTCATCGAGCCCACGTGGAGATGACGCTTCGGGCTTGTGAAGAGCACGCCGCTCATCTCTTGGTCCATCCCGTCGTAGGTCTAACCAAACCCGGTGACGTGGATCACTTCACCCGGGTGCGATGCTACCAGAAAGTACTGGCTAAGTATCCTCCGGGATTGACCTTTTTAAGTCTGCTCCCGTTAGCCATGCGCCTGGGAGGCCCCAGGGAAGCCTTGTGGCACGCTATCATCCGGAAAAACTACGGGTGTACGCACTTTATTGTGGGACGCGACCACGCCAGCCCCGGGAAAGATAAAACCGGTAAACCGTTCTACGGACCTTACGACGCCCAGGACCTTTTCCGCACCCACGAACAGGAGCTGGGCATACAAATGGTGCCTTTCAAAATGATGGTGTATCTACAAAAACGGAAAGGGTACGTAACCATCGACCAAGTTCCGGAAGACGACACGGCCCTCAATATTTCGGGAACAGATTTACGCCGGCGATTGGACCTGGGAGAGCCGATTCCTGAGTGGTTTTCTTACCCGGAAGTGGTGGCAGAACTCCGTCGGGCTCGCCCGGAATTGAAGAAACGCGGTTTCACCGTCTTCTTCACCGGGTTGTCTGGAGCGGGAAAATCCACTCTGGCACAGGGACTTTTAGTCAAATTGATGGAGGACGGCCGGCGTCCAGTGACGCTTTTGGATGGGGACATCGTCCGGACCCACCTCTCCAGCGAATTGGGTTTTTCCCAAGAACATCGTTCTCTCAACGTAAGGCGCATCGGTTTCGTGGCCAGCGAAATCACCAAAAACGGTGGGGTGGCCATTTGCGCCCCCATCGCTCCCTACCGGGTTGACCGCCGCTTTAACCGGCAACTCATCGCTCCCTTAGGCGGGTTTATCGAAGTTTATGTAAGTACACCCCTCGACGTTTGCGAACATCGCGACGTGAAAGGTCTCTACACCAAGGCGCGCCAAGGACTCTTGCACCACTTTACCGGGATCGACGATCCTTATGAGCCCCCGGAAAATCCAGAGATTGTCATCAACTCCAGCTCCGTAGACCCCGAAACGCTGGTGGACGAAATTATGGAAAGGATTCGACAGTTGGGTTACCTGTAAAAAGGGTAGGAATTCAACGTGCTGATGATGGTTAAAATTGCTTAAATTGCACCTTGTTTTTGTAAAAGGATTTGATGGTAAACTCACTAAGACGCGGAGCGCAAACTAAGTGATTAGGAGGCGAACTCCAGGTATCGGCACTACCTTTTCCTCGCTCACCCCCCAACATGCACCAAACACGGTGCATTTTTTCTATCCAATCGCGAACCCATAATGAATATAATTAAACAAATAGCCAAACTACAAAACATTGACACCCAGTTACAGGAAATCAATGAACTCTTAGGAGACCTGCCTGCCCGTGTGGAAGAACTAAACCGGGAAAAACAGGAATTGATTGAAGCCCTAGAAAACGGTAAAAAAAGGATTCAGGAAACTGAACTTGAACTAGCCCGCATGGGACTGCACATCAAGGAAGTTCAGGAGAAGACTACCCAGTTAAAGGATCAGCTCTTCCGCGTAACCAACAACCACCAGTACGACGCCTTAACACAAGAGATTGAGTTCTTGAAAACGGACCTGGGAAAATCCGAGTTGGAGAACCTGGAGCTGCTGGAATTGAAAGAACAACTTCAGGATCGTCTCACCTCCCAAGAAAAGAATCTCGAATCCTTGACCAAGAACCTGGAACTTCGCCGGAAAAACCTGGAAGCCAAGATGGCGGAAAGTGCAGCGCAGAAATCAGAATTAGACGCCCAACGCGCAAAAGTGTCTGAAAGTATTGACCCCGCTATTTTGGCGCGCTATGAACGCGTCAGCAAAGCCCGGGAAGGGCTGGCCGTTGTTCCGATTAAAGGCAACGCCTGCGGGGGGTGCGGCGCCGTGGTGACGCCCCAGATTATCTCCAACATTCGCCAGGGAACGGGTATTTTCACTTGCGACGTTTGTAGTCGCTTCTTATTCTGGGAACCTTCTTAGATAAGACCGAGTAGTAGTTCTCACCGGTGTGAGAAAAACTTTTTTCGTACCTAAAACATTCTGAGCCGGTCGGATGGCTGCCTTGTAGACGTTCGTTTTACGAACGTCTACGGGGAGGAAAGTCCGAGCATCGTAGGACCGGGTGCCCCGTAACGCGGGGAGTCCGTGAGGGCCTGGAAAGTGCAACAGAAAATAGACTACCTTACTCCCCGGAGACGGGGATAGGGAAAAGGTGAAAAGGTGGTGTAAGAGACCACCAGTCCCGGTGGCAACATCGGGAGCTTGTAAACCCCACCCGATGCAAGATCGAGTAGACCCCGAGATGTGGTCCGCATCGCAATCCCGGATTCACCGGGACCAGGGGCGGGTAGATCGCGTGATCCCGACGGTAACGCCGGGACCAGATAAATAGTCGTCCTCCTGAATTTCTTCAGGAGACAGAACTCGGCTTATAGACCGACTCAGAATATATTTACGAAACAACCCATGCACTGGTCTATTTTAAAACCGAACCGCGACTTAGTTACCCGGCTAAAAAGAGAGTTCCACACATCCACCGCCATCGCTAGGGTCCTGGCCAACCGGGGGATTACCTCTCTTGACGAAGCGCGTCCCTTCTTTCACCCTCAATTGGATCATTTACACGCTCCCCTCCTCATGAAGGATATGGAAACGGCCGTGGAACGCATCCTGAAAAATATTCACCAACGGCAACCAGTCCTCGTCTTCGGCGATTATGACGTAGACGGCACCACCGCCGCCTCCTTGTTGTACCTGACATTAAGGCAATTAGGAGCCAGGGCGTTCACCTATATCCCCAACCGCGAACGGGAAGGGTATGGTCTCTCCCTACCAGGAATCCAGTACGCTCAATCCGTTCACGCCGATTTGATCATTACGTGTGATTGTGGTATCAACGCTTTCGAGCAAGTAAACTATGCCCAACAACAAGGAATTGATGTAATCATCACCGATCACCACACGCCGGCTGCCGCCCTTCCCAAGGCTGCGGCAATTTTAAATCCCAAGCGGGCGGACTGCGATTATCCTTTCAAGGGTCTTTGTGGAGGTGGGGTAGCCTTCAAATTGGCCCAGGCCTTATGGGAGGCCGAGGGGCAGGACCCCCAAGCAATCATGTACCTACTGGACTTATTAACGCTGGGGACGGCGGCGGACATGGTTCCCCTTTTAGATGAAAACCGGGTCATGGTGCATCATGGTCTTGAACAAATCTGCGTAACTGATCGGCCGGGGATCCGGGCCCTGTTAAAAGTGAGCGGGTTAGAAGGCAAAGCGCTCACCGTGGGTCAGATCGTTTTTGGGCTGGCGCCGCGCATAAACGCCGCCGGACGCATGGGAAACGCTAACCGCGTCGTTACCCTCCTCACTACCAAAGATCCCCACGAAGCTTCCCAGTTAACCAACGAACTTGACCAAGAGAACCAACGGCGGCAGAAAATCCAGAAAGCCGTCATCGACGAAGCCCTCTTGCTGGTAAATGCCAAAGTGGATTTAGAACGGGATCGAACCATCGTCCTCCAGGGGCACGGCTGGCACCCGGGGGTGGTGGGAATCGTGGCCTCCCACGTCAAGGAAATCTATTACCGCCCCACAGTCATTATTTCCGTTGATGATAACGGTCTCGGAAAAGGATCTGCCAGGAGCATCCCTGGATTCGATCTGTACCAGGCGCTCACGAACGTGCGAGAATACCTTGAGGGGTACGGTGGGCATCCCATGGCCGCCGGTTTAACCCTCCAGGAAGACAACATCCCCAAGTTTCGGAAGGCTTTCCGGGACTATGCCAACCAGCAGTTAACCCCCGATGACCTCATTCCCACGTTGACCATTGACAGTGAAATTAACCTCACCGATATCAACGGTCGCTTCATGGATTTTCTGCAAAAGTTAGGCCCTTACGGACCGGGAAACATGCGACCCAAGTTCGTCGCCCGGCAGGTAGAAATCGTGGGGCACCCCCGCCTAGTGGGGCATGGGGAACACCTGCGCTTCCGGGCTCGACAGCGCCAATCCGTCTACACGGCAATCGGATTCAATATGGCCCAGTATTACGAAGACTTGATTACTGGGTATCCCGTCGACCTAGCTTTCGTGGTGGAAGTTAACGAATGGCAGGGAACCACTTCCATCCAACTAAACGTTCGGGACATAAAACGGTCTTCAGTGCAGTAATTGTCACCCTTTCCTCTATTGCAGGAGTAAAAGTGCCTTAAAGAAATCCTTTTTTAACCAAGCGGTAACACCTTTAATATTCTATCAGCTTTTCGAGAGAGAAATGTATAAAACAAAAATAGCCGGCATTGGATACGCCGTTCCCGAACGGGTAGTGACCAATCATGAACTGGAACAGCTCATGGAGACCAGTGATAAATGGATCGTTTCCCGTACGGGAATTCACGAGCGGCGCTGGGTAGAAGCAGGGCAGGGTACTTCGGACCTGGCTATAGCGGCCGCCCGTCGGGCCTTAGACGACGCTCAGGTGGAACCCCGGGAAGTGGACCTGGTTATCTGCGCCACTTTAACCTCGGACTATTTCTTTCCCGGGATCGGGGCCCAGGTGCAACATCAATTAAACCTAAATACGGTAGCCGCTTTCGATATCAAAGCCGCCTGTTCAGCTTTTATCTATGCCCTTTCCTGCGGGGACCAGTTCGTTAAAACCGGCCAGTGCCGCAACGTGCTCATCATTGGCGCCGAGGTTCAGTCCACCGCCCTGAACGTCACTCCCGAAGGCCGGGACATGTCAGTCTTATTTGGGGACGGTGCCGGGGCGGCCCTCCTGCAACCCAGTGATTCTGAACATTGTATCCTTTCCACGCACCTGCACTGCGAAGGTCGCTACTTAAAAGAACTCTGGTGTGAGGCCCCTGCTTCCCGCGCTCACCCCCGCCTTTCCCAGAAAATGCTGGAAGAAGGTCGCCACTACCCCAAAATGAACGGACGGGAAGTGTTCCGCCACGCCATCGTCCGTTTCCCGGAAGTCATCCAGGAAGCCCTCCACGCCAATCGTCTGACCTTAGACGATATTGCTCAAGTCATTCCGCACCAGGCCAACCTTCGCATCACGCAGATGGTAGCCAAAAGGCTGGGTGTGACCATGGACAAAGTATACAGTAATATTCACAAATATGGGAACACTACCGGTGCGTCCATTCCCATCGCCCTGTGTGAGGCGCGTTCCGAGGGTAAATTCACTCGCGGGGATCTAATCATTCTGGCGGCCTTTGGCTCCGGGTTCACCTGGGCGTCAGCCGCAATTCGGTGGTGAACCACATGCGCAGGAATCTAACTGTGACCCAAGACGATTTTAATCATACTTTAGAAATCGGGAACAATGTGATTCATGGATAAACTATTTTTCAACGACGAACATTTTATGTTAGTGGAGATGGTTCGGGAGTTCGCTCAGAACGAAATCAAGCCCCACTCCCAAACGTTGGACGCCACGGGTGAATTCCCTACTGAGATTATCCAGAAAATGGGAGACTTGGGCCTCATGGGCATTCCCATCCCAGAACGGTACGGTGGTGCCGGGATGGACACGGCAGCTTATGCCGCTGTGGTGATGGAACTGGCCCGGGTGGACGCCGCGGTGGCCATTACCCTGGCGGCCCACACTTCCCTGGGGACCATGCCTATTCTCCTGGCGGGAAACGAAGAGCAAAAGGCGACCTATCTCCCGCGATTGGCTTCCGGTACCGAATTGGGGGCCTTTGGGCTCACCGAACCCGAAGCGGGCAGCGATGCCGGCGCCACCAAAACCACCGCCGTAAAAGACGGGGAAGAATACCTGGTAAACGGCAGCAAAATCTTCATTACCAATGCAGGCCAGGCGGGTTTATTAAATTTCACCGCCCAGATCATCGAAGATGGCCAAAAACAGGGGATCGGCGCCTTCATTATCCCTACCGACACGCCCAACTTAAGCTTTAGTCCCCCGGAAAAAAAGATGGGCTGGAAAGCTAGTGATACGCGGCAAATATTTTTTAAGGACGTGCGCGTGGCAGCAACCAACATGCTCGGGCAACCGGGCAAGGGATTCAAAACCTTTCTAAAAACGCTAACCGCCGGGAGAATCTCCATTGCCGCCCTTGCCGTGGGCACCGCCCAGGGAGCCTTTGATCTCGCCCTCAACTACGCCACGGAACGGGAAGCCTTCGGGAAGAAAATCTACGAGCTTGAAGCCATCGGAGCGAAATTGGCAACCATGGCCACTGAAATCCAGGCGGCCAAGCTCCTCGTTTTTCACACCGCCTGGCTAAAAGATCATGGGAAAACCGTCATCAAAGAGGCCGCAATGGCCAAACTCTTCTCTAGTGAAGTTGCCATGCGAACCACCATCGAAGCTATCCAGATCCACGGTGGCTACGGCTACGTGAAGGAATATGACGTGGAACGTTTCTTCCGGGATGCGAAGGTGCTGGAAATTGGAGAAGGAACCAGTGAAATCCAGCGCTTGATCATTACCCGGGAACTGGTCAAGGCTCTACGAAACGCTTAATGGTCAAACGCCGACGTCAATCCCCCAATAAACACGGTCTCCGAACCGCCTTGCAGCGGTACTGGCCTCAGATTACCACCCTGTTGGTCATGGTTATCCTCATGGTCTTCTTTTTCCATCGGGGCAAGTTCTTACAATATAGCTACCAGTTGGACGACATTGCCCGGGAACCCATCATCGCCCCCTTCAATTTTCCCATCCTAAAATCCGAAGAAAACCTCCAGGCCGACCTGGAGGACGCCCTCCACTCGGTGCCTTTTGTCTTCAACCGCCGGCAGGACATCGTAGAAGAACAGATCAAGAAAATTAATGCCTTCTTCCTCCTCCTTGACAACCTCCACACCGCCCGTGAAAAACTGGCCGCCTCGAAAGACCTGGTTTACCGTTACCGCTACACTGATCGCTACGATGAGACGCGCGCTATTGCCCAGGGGGATAGTGCCAAGTTGGCCTCCCTGGTCCAACAATTGTACGACAATTACCCCTTTACCGAAACCAAGGAGATCTGGAAAACCTTTCTCACTACCCTTGAAGTCATCCCCCGTGACCAACTTCCTGAGCTGAAAGCCAACATCACCCAGATCTGCCGGAATCGCTGGGCGGAGGGCATTATCGATATTAAAAGCGAAAAGATCATCAGCAATGAGGTAGCGCTCAACCAAGATGACGTACCGATCTTGATGAAGCCCGAGGAATTCAACGATTTAAACCGCGCCTGGACCAAGTCGAAAGTAGAAATCACCCAGATCTATCCTGACGAAAACGACCCTCTACGGCAGTACGGTTACGACCTCATCGTGGAATTCATGAAGCCCAATATCATCTACGACAAGGAAACCACCGAGCGCCACCAACAGGCCCAGTTAAACCGGGTCCCCCGGCACCAAGGTATCGTGTTAAAAGATGAAATGATCGTGGACGCCAACCAACGCATTACCACGGACGTCCTGCAAAAGTTAGAGTCTTTAACGGTAGCTTTGAGTAAGCAAACCAATCGGGAACGGGGGTGGGCCATACTCACCGAATACCTGGGGCGATTCATCATCATCAGCGTAGTGGTTTCCTTCTTTTTTACCTTCCTGCTCATCTACCGGAGGCCCATTTTCGAAGAGTGGAAGTTGGTGTTATTGATTGCTTTGATCTTCACCGTAGAAGTGGGGCTCTCCGACCTGTTTGTTTACCGCTTCGGGTTTTCAGAATATCTCATTCCCATCACCGCCGCGGCCATGTTGCTCACCGTTCTTTTCGATGCCCGTATCGGTTTCATGGGCACAACCTCCATTGCCCTCTTGTGCGGCATTCTCATCGGGAACGATGTCGAGTTCATCGTCACGGCGCTTTTCACCTCCTCCGTGGCCATGTACACGGTACGTCGACTGCAAAGTAGAACCCAATTTTTCGTTGCCATTTTTGTCCTGTCCGGCGCCAGCCTTTTGGTTGTGCTGGGTCACGGACTGCTGAAAGGTCACGGTTGGATGAGTATGGGTGTCGACTCCCTGTACCTCCTGGTGAATAGTACCCTCTCACCCATCATCGCCTACGGTCTGGTGGGAATCCTGGAAATCTCCTTTGGGATTACTACCGACCTGACGTTGTTAGAACTGTTAGATTTTAATCATCCTTTACTAAAACGCATGCAAAGGGAAGCTAACGGGACCTTCAATCACAGTATCGTGGTTGGGAACTTGGCGGAGAGTTGTGCCAGTGCCGTAGGGGCCCGATCGCTCTTATGTCGCGTAGGAGCCTATTACCACGACATTGGCAAAATGGTGCGACCGGAATACTTCATAGAGAACCAGTACGCTGGGGAAAACAAGCATGAGGGCTTGACACCGGTTATGAGTGCCAAAATCATCCGCAACCACGTAAAAGAAGGTCTCCGGCTGGCAGAGGAATATCATTTGCCTAAAGTGATCTCTGACTTCATTCCCATGCATCACGGCACCACACGCGTGGCGTACTTCTACCGCCAGGCCATGGAAGAAGCCGGTGGCGACGCCAAGCAAGTGGACGAACGAGCCTTCTGTTATCCCGGGCCAAAACCCAATACTAAAGAGACGGGAATCCTCATGATCTGCGAGGCGGTAGAGGCTGCGGTCCGTTCGCTGAAAGATCCCAACATTATGAAAATTAAAGACATGATTGACAAAATCATCAACAAGCGCTTACGGGAAGGGCAGTTGGACAAATGTCCCCTCACCTTAGACGAATTGCGGCGCATTAAAGGTACGGAGGACGGCACCATCGGCATGCTCCCCGTCCTGAGAGGAATCTACCATATTCGTATTGAGTATCCTGAAGAAAAACCGACCACGGACGGCGCTTCCAACCTTACTTAACTGGCGTGATTACTATCCACGTGGAATGTGACCCGGCTCTTTCCGGTCCCTTACCCTCCCCCACCCAAGCCTTGTTGACCCTGGTCCTTAAAACGGAAGGTTTAACCCAGGGATACGTAACCCTCATCTTTGGCGATGACAACCTATTAAACCGTTTGAAGCGTCAATTTTTCGGGCTTGACCAGCTCACTGATGTCCTTTCCTTTCGCCTAAATGATCCCCAGGAACCGAAGCTCGAAGGGGAGCTTTACATCAGCCTACCCCGGGCGCGGGAAAATGCGCTCCAATACCAGGAACCGTACGCCAAGGAATTGGCCCGGCTTATTATCCATGGCGCTCTCCACCTGTTGGACTACCAAGACGAAGGGGAAAAAGAACAGGCGCGTATGCGCGCAAAAGAAGAACACTACTTGGACCAATTCCCTTGGCCAATACTGTTGGAGACGAAAGATGAATCATAGCAAAACAGATCCCCGGAGGAATTCGTAATAGTGCGTAAGGCCGCCGCCGCTGCACCTGCCACCGTTGCCAATGTGAGTTGTGGTTTTGACGTCTTAGGATTCGCCTTAATGCAGCCCGTGGACGAAGTGGAGGTCCGTTGGTCAGCGCGGAAGGGGATAACCATCGCTGCCATCGAAGGGGACAACGGCAAACTCCCCCAGGATCCAGGTCGGAATACAGCGGGAATTGCAGCCCAGGCAATTTTAAGGGCAGCACAAGTAAAACAGGGAATCGAGCTCCGTTTGAAAAAGGGTGTGCCCATCAGCAGCGGCATGGGTTCCAGTGCCGCCAGCGCCGTGGCCAGTGTCGTGGCCTTGCAGACGCTTTTAGGAACCGATTTCGAAACCAATGAGCTTCTCACCTTTGCTGCCCAAGGAGAGGCCGTCACTTCCGGCACCCCCCACCTAGACAACGTAACTCCCTGCCTTTTAGGTGGGTTTACGGCCGTGCGGAGTCCTGCTCCGGTAGAGGTTTTTACCATCCCCTATCCCAAAGGGTTGCTCGGCACCGTTGTCCATCCCCACCTTACGGTGAACACCCGTGCAGCCCGGGAGCTGCTTCCGAAAACACTTCCCCTCGCAACCGCCGTTTCTCAATGGGGTAACGTGGCCGGGTTGGTTACTGCACTGACGACCGGAGATTACGACTTACTCCGACGGTCTTTCCACGATGTAGTGGCTGAGCCCGTACGCAAGGTTTTAATCCCCGGGTTTGACCAGGTTAAAGAGGCTGCCCTCACCGCTGGCGCCCTGGGGTGCAGTATCTCCGGGTCCGGCCCCAGCATATTTGCCCTGTCGCCAACCAAACACAGCGCTGAAAAGGTGGCCGCCGTCATGCAAGCTGCCTTCCAAAAGGCCGGCCAGCGCAGCACCGCCTACGTCACGCCCATCAATCCTCGCGGTTGTCAAACCACTACCTGACTCACCGTGCATTACTATAGTACCAATGGCCAGGCCCCGGTAACTGACCTGCGCGGTGCCGTACTCCAGGCTCTGCCTCCCGACAATGGTCTTTACCTCCCCGAACCGATCCCTACCTTGTCCAGGGAATTTATTGCTGCCTTGCCAGGGCTCACTTTCCAGGAAATTGCTTTTACAATGGCCCAGGCCTATTTGGAGGGTGACTTACCCACCCATCAAATACAAGCAATAGTAGATACGGCCTTCTCCTTCGATGCGCCCTTAGTGCCTTTAACGGAGAGAGCTTGTCTTTTGGAGCTGTTTCACGGCCCCACCCTGGCGTTCAAAGATTTTGGCACCCGCTTCATGGCACAACTCATGGGGTACTTCACCCAAAAAGCCCAGGAAGAACTGGTCATTTTGGTGGCCACGTCAGGAGATACAGGAAGCGCTGTGGCCCACGCTTTTTGGAAAGTCCCGTACATCCGCGTTTACATCCTCTATCCAGCTAGCCGGATCAGCAAGCTCCAGGAACAGCAATTCACCACCCTGGGGCACAATATTACCGCCCTGGAAATTGCTGGCTCTTTCGATGATTGCCAACAACTGGTGAAAACAGCCTTTTTAGATGCCACGGTTACCACTGCTTTACGGCTCACCTCTGCCAATTCCATTAACATCGCCCGACTTATACCGCAATCCTTTTATTACGCCGCCGGGTTGGCCCAGTACCACCGGACCTATGCCGCCTCCCCGCCGGTAACCGTCGTCCCCTGTGGAAATTTCGGCAACCTCACAGCAGGTCTCCTGGCTACTCGTATGGGATTGGATTTGGGACACTTCGTCGCCGCCACCAATCAAAATGACGTGGTCCCGGAATACCTTGCCACCGGCGCTTTCACACCGCGACCTTCAACAGCCACCATCTCCAACGCCATGGATGTGGGAAATCCCAGCAACCTGGGGCGTATTTTGAACCTTTTTAAGCATGACCTGAATGCGTTGCGGACGGCCTTATCCAGTTGGGGTTATACCGATAGTCAGACACGGGAAACCATTCGACAGGTGTACCAGGAATACCATTATTGCTTAGACCCTCACACGGCCGTCGGCTACCTGGGGTTGGAAACCTATCTTGCCCAGCACGCAGGCCAAACTCCGGGCCTCCTACTGGCTACGGCGCACCCGGCAAAATTTCTCCCCGTAGTCGAACCGTTAATCGGGCACGCCCTACCCCTTCCACCCACCTTGGAAGAGGCCCTGCAGCGTCCCAAACAAACGGTGCAACTCTCTAACCGATACGATGAATTGAGAGCTTTTTTACTTTCATAAACAGGAATCGCCATGATGAATACCAAGACCGGCACCAAATTTGAGCAACTACAAAAACTCGTAAGACGCTTACGGGGTCCGCGGGGATGTCCCTGGGACCGGGAGCAGACCGCCGCTTCGCTACTACCCTATTTTTTAGAGGAAGCCTATGAGGTCATGGAAAGTGTTGACGAAGAGAATTGGCCCTTATTGCAAGAGGAACTTGGCGACCTGTTATTGCACGCTGTTTTCCAGGCTTCCATTGCCGAGGATGCGAACCGTTTTACCCTGGAAGAGGTGCTGGAGACCATCAACGCAAAGTTAGTACGGCGACATCCCCACGTGTTTGGGGAGGCGCAGGCTGAAGCGCCATTCCACGCTAAGCGAAATTGGGAAGCAGCCAAGCATGCCGAAAAAAAACGTCAGTCACGGTTGGAGGGCGTACCCGTAGCCTTACCCGCCCTGGTCAGGGCCCAGCGCCTGCAACAAAAGGCCAGTCTTGTGGGCTTTGATTGGGAAAAAGTGGATCAGGTCTGGGAAAAGGTCTACGAAGAAATCCAGGAGCTAAAAGAAGCCCAGGCCGAAGGTAAACGTCACCATTTGGAAGAGGAAATCGGTGATGTACTGTTTGCGGTAGTGAACCTGGCGCGCTTTTTTGACCTCTCTGCCGAGGATGCTCTGCGGAAGACCAACCGGAAGTTCATCCACCGTTTCCGGGAGATGGAAGGGGAATTAAAACGCCAAGGGGAAACTCCGGAGGAAGCGACCCTAAAAGAAATGGATCACATCTGGAATAACCTGAAAAGTAAGACGAAATAGAAAGGACTTAGGGCAGCCGACGGGCAGTTGTCAATGGCCGTATTAAATTTTACCAAAAATGGTCGTTGAAAAGTTTACCACTTTGGGTTTACAGTTCTGTTTTTCCCGGACAAATGTTTTCGTAATATATCTTATTCAAGTGCCCCTCGATAAAGAAAAACAATCCATTTTGCTGGATTGGTGTCGAATACCCCAACGGTAGGTGGGTAAAGATGTATTCCAACACGATAGGGGTATTTTGCGAACTCTTTTGATATATCCAAATTACGAACTGTCTCCCAAGCCACTTGACCTTTCATTTCAAGGGAATCCTCCATTTTCACAAAATCAAAATATTCAGTTCCTATCGGCTCTGGATTGTCTGAGTGCATAATCTTGAATGAGTTTGCTGGAAGAAACTCATTGGGATAAAGGATTTGACCCAAGCCCATCCAGATTATCGTTGCATAGAAAAGAGTATCCCCAGTTTCTGTGAATGTGAAGGCTATATCATAATAATCAGGAACTCCGTTGGACATTACTTTGAATGGTAGGCTATCTATATCGC
>CAZVNL010000004.1:0-86282 GCA_964628055.1 uncultured bacterium
AACTTACGATTACCGCCTGGCGGATGTGAGTTACGAGGGGGTGAAGGAATATCATCCAATGACTGTCTTAGGCGTTACCGTGACTGAAGCCATACCGGATAAGTTTGCTCTGCATCCAGCCTATCCTAATCCTTTCAACCCAGCTACAACCATTCGGTTTGAACTACCCGAAGCCTTACAGGTTAAGCTAACGATTTACGATCTTCGGGGGCTAGAAGTAAAAACACTCGTCAATGGTTTGCAGGAGGCAGGCAGTTATTCGGTGAAGTTTAATGGCAAGAATGATAACGGTATCAAATTATCGAGTGGTATTTATTTTGTCGTAATGAGAGCTAAAGTGGTGACAACATCTCAAAAGATCGTTCTATTACGGTGAAAGAAGCCTAACCCCCGCTCAACCTGACGTGGAAAGCTGGAAGCGTGATTTTCGCCTTTTACCATTTAAATTATCTTGGGGTAAGACATTGCTCTGTGTCCTTATTTCCACGCAGGCGAGCTCATCCAGTTATCTGTCAGTGTTGTTAATGGGAAGATCTATGTAATTGGGGGTAGGGGACTTACTGTTTATGAGGCGTACGCCCAAGTCTATGAATATAAGCCAGGAATAGATTCTCGATCTTGCCCCCAAAACTATCAAACGTGGTTAGTCTTTAACGCTTTCGGTGCTTTCCTTGATCGGGAAATTATATCTGCTCAACACTAGAGCATCAGGATAATTTGTCAATGAACCCCAATATCCTTTAACTGATATAAATAACCACCTGCTACTGTAGGTAAATCTCAGCCAACTGCTTTGCAATATTCAAATAGTCTTGGATATTCTGCAAGCCGATTTGATCACGATTGGCGGCCTCAAATTGAAGGGTCAGTGTTTCCATTACTTGTGGTGAAAGGCGGGTCTCAGCCATAGGGTACAGGATATGATCCTCTTTGTAAATGTGATCGACTAACAGGTTGGCGTAATTACGGGCATTGCTCACAAACCCTGGAAGAAGAGTCCCCTCACCAGATTGATGTTTAGTTAAAGCAGCGTGCATTGCACCCACATACGCTCGTCCCTGACGGTGTTCCGCCAACATGACCGCAATGGGGCCGCTCTCCTCGGAGAAACCGACTTGTACCATGGCTTTGAATAAGAGATCCTCCTCTTTTCCGTGATGACATTTATCAGCAAATAGGGTAATGAAGGTTATCAACTGGTCTAAATGTTCTGTGGGGAAAGCCTCCCCCGCCTCCAGTTTATCGCAAATGGCAGGGATCACTTTCAACATGCTTTTGATTTGCTTATGTTCTTCCATTAAATGTTCTATAGGTTCCATTTTAGACTCCGGTTTAATTACTTTGATTTAATCACTGCGTATAAAATTCGTAGCAATTCATGGTTGACATTAATAATGATACTTGTCTCTTGTTTGTTTCACTATATATTTCACCTATGACATCTTAGGGGTTTGCGTTTAACTTTCCAAATAACCTAACTTTGGATCCGGCATTTTTTCAAACGAGTTTATAACGATCACTTTCACAGGTTAAGTCAATGAAAAGCACCTGTTGGGGAACTTTAAACCTTGGTGAATTTATTAACTCTGTATGATGAAGGATATGAAAGCCTCACGCGGGTTACTGGACAACCCTTTTACCGAAAGAAGCTGCCTAGGCGACTCTTGCAACCGGTAGTGTTAAGGATAGTGTGTAGGGAGTAAATTACTTTTTAAAAAGAATGCAAAATGTTATACACCAAATGAAAAATTGTGTAACGGATACCACTATTATTCTTAGGAAATTCCGTTTGACTAAAGATTGTTTTTTACTTGGTTTGTGATGGCTAAGGACAATATTTAGTTGGTAATTAGTAAAAAGGAAGTCATCATGAAAGATCCAGTATGTGGTATGGAGATTGAGGAGCGCGAGGCGAGTGCTTTTACCGAGTGGGAGGGAACTCGCTATGGTTTTTGTTCAACATATTGTCAAAATACTTTTGTAAAAGATCCCGTGAAGTACGCGACTTCGACGGAGGGGAAACAAACCGGTGCGGCATGTTGTCATTCTGAAGGGGGGCACGAAGATCACCATCATCACTCCCCTGTAGTAGTGGAAGAAAAATCAGGGAGTACCGGGGTGACTTATACGTGTCCCATGCACCCGGAAGTCCACCAGGAAGGTCCCGGATCGTGCCCCCAATGTGGCATGGCCTTAGAACCCCTGGTGCCAGTGGTGGAAACCAAGCGTACGACCCAGTATGTGTGTCCCATGCACCCGGAGATTGTGAAGGATGAACCGGGGAATTGTCCCATTTGCGGTATGGCTTTAGAGCCGAAAACGGTGACGGAAGAGACGGAATCCAATCCCGAATTGACCGATATGACCAGACGCTTTTGGGTGAGCACAATTTTATCCATACCCCTGCTCATTTTTACCATGGGAGAATCCGTAATAGGCCGACCGGTCCTCCATATCAGTTGGCTTCCCTGGTTAGAATTGTTACTGGCTACACCGGTGATTTTATGGGGTGGAGCCCCGTTTTTCGTACGCGGCTGGCAATCGATTGTGAATCGTAGCTTGAATATGTTCACCCTCATCGCTATTGGCACCGGTGTTGCATACACTTATAGTGTCATCGCCACCTTGTTTCCCAGCATCTTCCCGGATGCTTTTCGCAATGCAGAAGGTCTGGTAGCGGTCTATTTCGAAGCCGCCGCTGTGATTATAACCCTTGTGCTGCTTGGCCAGGTGCTGGAGTTGAAGGCGCGCGATAAAACCAGCAGTGCCATTAAAGCCTTGCTGGGTCTGGCGCCCAAAACCGCTCGCATCCTCCGGGAAAACGGCGTCGAAGAGGATATCCCCTTAGATCACGTTCAGGTTGGGGACTTGTTACGCGTCCGTCCGGGGGAAAAAGTACCGGTGGACGGTGAAATTGTAGAGGGCAACAGTACGCTTGATGAATCCATGGTAACGGGTGAACCCCTTCCGGTGAGGAAAGCAAGCGGTGACAAAGTAACCGGAGCTACAGTAAACGGAACCGGTACTTTCTTGATGCGCGCCGAAAAGGTGGGCAGTGATACCCTACTGGCTCGTATCGTCCAAATGGTTAGCGAAGCCCAGCGCAGCCGTGCCCCGATCCAGGGACTGGCCGATAGAGTCTCCTCCTATTTTGTTCCTGCCGTGGTGTTAACCAGTATCCTTACTTTCGTAATCTGGAGTCTGGTGGGACCGGAACCACGCATGGCCTATGCCCTGGTCAATGCGGTAGCGGTCTTGATCATCGCCTGTCCCTGTGCCTTGGGATTAGCTACCCCCATGTCGATTATGGTGGGAACCGGCCGTGGCGCCATGGGCGGCGTCTTAATTAAAAACGCCGAAGCCCTAGAGACGATGGAAAAGGTTGATACTTTGGTGGTGGATAAAACCGGCACCCTTACGGAAGGAAAGCCCCAATTGGTTACTATCAAAAGCACGGGCCAAATATTGGAAGATGACCTTCTTCGTTACACCGCTAGCCTGGAGCGGGCTAGTGAGCATCCCTTAGGGGAAGCCATTGTGAAGCATGCCAAGGAAAAGGGTCTAGACCTCATTAAAGTGGACGATTTTCAATCCATAACCGGTAAAGGCGTCAGTGGAGCAGTGGGTAAAAACATTGTTGCGGTGGGCAACATGCGGTTAATGGAGGAATTGGGCGTTGAAGTCGGTGAGTTAGCGTACAGTGCCGACGAACTGTGGAAAAAGGCCGAGACCGTGATTTTCGTAGCCGTAGATGGGCAAATTGCCGGGTTAATGGGAATTGCTGATCCCATCAAAAAAACCACTCCCGACGCCATTAGGAAATTGCAGAAAGAGAAGATCAAGGTCGTGATGCTTACGGGGGACAATCGCGCCACGGCCGAAGCAGTGGCCAAGCAGCTAAATATTGACGAAGTGGTGGCCGATGTGCTACCAGAAAAGAAAAATGAAATTGTGAAGCAATTCCAGGAGCAAAGCAAGATCGTTGCCATGGCCGGTGACGGTATCAATGACGCCCCAGCCTTGGCTCAAGCCCAAGTGGGGATCGCCATGGGGTCGGGAACGGATGTCGCCATCGAAAGCGCCGGTATCACCCTGGTGAAGGGCGATTTACAGGGCATTGTCCGGGCCGTACATCTGAGTCGCGGAACCATGCGCAATATTCGCCAGAACCTATTTTGGGCCTTTGCCTACAATTCCCTGGGGGTTCCCCTGGCGGCGGGTGTGCTGTATCCGTTTTTCGGATTGCTGCTGAGCCCCATTATTGCCGCCACAGCCATGAGCTTTAGCTCCGTTTCCGTCATCGGGAATGCCCTGCGGTTACGGAGATTAGAACTCTAAACCGACAGAAAGAGTAGGATGGCAATTATGATTTGGTGTTCCTTGCAAAGGCTGAGATCATTCTCACCTTGTAGGATAACCACTACGAGAAAAGCGACCGTTATGAACCCCATGACGTTAGCGGTGTCTTTAACAATCAACACATAGAATAGAAAAGGAGACAGATCATGATGTTTCTAGCAGATGCAGCCTTTGCGCTGACCTTAGTTGCCTTAGGAATCGGCTTCTGGGTCCTGTTGAAAGCGAAAAAAAGTGAAGCGGAGAATATGAAGGGCTTTGGGACATTCCTGGGCTACTTTATCATTGTCTTTGCCTTCATTATACTCCTGTGTGCAGGGTACTACACCCTACGCTTTTGGGAAGATGGCTATTTCTCTAAACCCACTGCCGGTCAAATGATGATGATGCAACGCATGCATGGCATGTCGGGAGGCTCCCATGATATGATGATGGGTGGCATGCACGATGAAAAGTGCGAAAAAATGAAGAAAAGTAGCATGGGCGACATGGAGCAATGTGAAAAGATGAAAGGTGATATGAAGGGCATGATGAAAGGTGACATGAAAGGGATGATGAAAGGTGATAAGGGTGATATGAAGGGAATGATGAAACAGGGGATGAGTGGCGATGAAAAAGGTGAGCATCACCCCGATAAGGATAATAAATAACCACAGTATTTACCACGGGACCGTATCGTTGTACCGTGGGGTAATACTCAGGCTTGGACTTAAAGCCCCATAATAGGCACTTCTGAGCTATTGTGACCGAGGTGTTGAAATTGACCCACGTGTCCCAATAACCAGGTGGAAATGAACAACGGGCGCGTTTTTTCATTGTGTGGTCTTGTTAGGCTAGGACTTTGAAAGGCATCCCCTAATCTACAGTCGGTGGTTGTGGGGCTTTCAAGCTAGAACGAAGTAAGGAGTAAAAGATGCACATGGCCGGTTGGATGGGAGGGGGATGGGTTATGATGATCTTCTGGTGGGTCGTTGTCATCGTGGGGATTTTCCTGCTTGTGAACTTTTTGAGTCACAACAAGACCCAACCCCGCATTGGCGATTCGGCCCTGGAGGTTTTGAAAAAGCGTTACGTAGCCGGAGAGATATCGGAGGAGGAATTTGACCGGATGAAAAAAGAAATTTTAAATACCTGAGAAAGCCAGGCGTAACCGTTAAAAAAGATTAGGTAACGTCAACGGAAAAGCCTTACACTATTAGTGTAAGTTGATCGGATTACGTTTTTTTCGCAATTATCCTTGGTTAGTTTCGAAAATTTCTTGTGATTGACAGCGCATCCCCGTAAAAGGGAAAAGCGGCAAAACGCTTGGTTATCCTAAATGAGCAAAAGTTTAGGATTCCTTATGTTCAATGCTATTCTATTATCGTTAGAAAAGGAGCTTCACTATGGCACTCGATAGACCGCTCACCCCGACTGAATTTAAATAATTGGAAGCATTTTTCGATTCCGATAACGTGGCCGAAGAGTGTATTGAAATGTCTCCATTGGATGGTTTTCTCACTGGGTTAGTGATTGGTCCGGAGATGATTGTTCCCAGCCTGTGGCTCCCGGATATATGGGGTGAGACGGAAGGGGACGAAATGGTATGGGAATCACCGGAACAATTGGAGTGCATTTTGGGTCTCATCATGGCTCATGACAATCACATCGCCAGGATATTTCACACCGATCCCAATCAGTTTGCACCCGTACTTTATTTTATTGAGGAAGCGGGCCAGGAGATCACCTTCATTGACCTGTGGTGTATTGGTTTTCTCCAGGCAGTGAATCTAAACTTAGATTCCTGGCAGCCAATAATTCAGTCTGAAGAGTTTGGACATCTCCTTCTTCCGTTTTACCTCAATGGAACCGAAAGGAGGCAGTATCGTTTAGAGAACGATCCCGAGTTAAGGGAAATTCCCCATGACGTGTGGATAGAAACACTGTATGAATTCATTTCCCTCATCCACAAGTTTTGGCATTTCTATAGAGACACAAAAAAGTCGACTCAGGAGCGAGTAGCAACGCCCACTACCGGAAGAAACGACCCCTGCCCTTGTGGTGAGTTTATCGATTATTCCCGGCTTCGGTCGCGCTTATACCGGGCGTCCCTGGGATGGCTTTTTCAGTTTTATCATGGTAGCTGGTTTCGCTTCCAAGGCCTACCAGTTCCATCGCCATGATGTCCCGATGGCCAGCGCTGTATTGGGGACTGTGGCTCCGCTATTCTGGGCAGCCGATTTTTACGGGGCCTACTGCACAGCGAGCACAGCCAACCCGACTTCCTAAGCGTCGTACCTGGCTCCCACCATTAATCGTAAACCAAAGTTCTTGATAATTGGGTGGTTCCGTTCATATTTTTTTTGTATAATTGGTTACTTAGAAAGGGGATAACCATGAAAGAAGAACTTATCGGACAGGTCTCTAAACATTTTGGGAATATTTCAGTCACCGCCATTGAGCTTACCAAGGGATCCCTGGCGTTAGGGGATACGATTCACATCAAAGGGTTTACTACCGACTTTACTACCCAGGTGGAATCCATCCAGATCGAGCACGAAAGTGTCTCTTCTGCTAAAAAAGGGGCAAGCATCGGGCTCAAAGTTCCGGAAAAGACCCGTAAAAAGGATAAAGTGTATAAAGTCATCCCGGACTAAGGGATAATTCTGTCGGCTAGTTAGTAAAATTTAATCTACGACACCGGTTCCCCAACCATTGTAGGTGCCTCTCAACTCTTCAGCTACCGCTTCGAACCAGCGTCGTAGCGTGTGGAGCTCCTCGTAATCGGGGAGCATTTTTTAAAGGCACAACAGGACCACTGTTTTTCTTCCGGTACAGGATAAATTTCCACTTCGAACCCCTCTTTGCGCAGGACCGTAGCCGCTGCTCGAGCCTCTTCTTCCCCGGGGAAATCGAAGAAAAAATCAATTCCGTGCACCTGGTCCATCTTCGATCCCAAGGCTTCCAATTGGAATAAGACTCTGAAATCGGGATCGAATTTTTTCACCTGATAACCCCCTTTTGGTTTCCCGGATTTATGTTTTTAACTCTACAGGCCTATTTTATCACTAGCAGTTTGCGCACGGCACTCCCGGAGGAGGTGATCATTCGATAGAAATAGATTCCTGAGCTCACTGCCTGGCTATCCCAGACCACCTGGTACTTCCCGGGTGGATAATATCCTTGAAGGAGCGCCTCCACTTGTTCACCCTTAAGGTTGTAGATGACAATCTTGGTGGTTGTAGCTTGTGTTAGCCTAAAGGGGATGACTGTCGTTGCGTTGCAGGGGTTGGGGTAGTTCTGGTCCAGGTGGAAAAAATCGGGGAGGGTAATGACTGACTGGGGAGTTACTAAGGTCGACCGAACCTCGAAGATGAGCACTCCCACGGGACCGGCGGTGTTTTCATCATCAACGGCATGAAACCATAGGGTATCCGATCCCGTGAAACCTGCAGTGGGAGTGTAGCGGAATTTTCGTTTTCGGGCGCCATATTGGTGAAACGTCCCGTGCTGAGGTATGGTGTCAAGCACGAACCAGAAAATAGCTCCATCGGAATCCTGACCAGTAAATTCCCCCCGGTAAAGGGAATCCTGGAGTACTTCGATTGTTTGGGTGTTGACCAGGGGGGCCTGGTTGGGAGTCCCGTCATAGAGAAAATCCTGCTGAGCAAGGAGATCGTTGTTGCGGTAGATTTTTATTGTCCAATCACCATAATAGTTAGACGTGACTGGTAAGACCCACCAAATATACCACCAGCTACTGGGATAGGTTGTCCCTGGAGAAAAGGTATAGGAATTCCAGAGGCTTCCTTGATAGTAAAATTTCCAGGTCAACTGATCGTTGGTGTGAGCATTACGCAGACGTAACCAGGAGTACAGGGTGTCTCCCGCCGTAATATGGGTCTTGGTCGGAGGTCGTTCGCAAACCAAGGCCCAGGAAAGGGGCAATGTGGTAAGGCCGTGGGACATGAGTTGGAAGGGCAAGTTGAGGATGTAATCCGGTTGTTGGGCCCAGCGGGAAGAGTCTGTTTGGCACGGTCCCTGGTAGAGGTCCAGGATCGTGTTATGGTTTACTTCAAAGTGTAGGTGAGGGCCGGAAGAGAAGCCTGAACTCCCCACCAGGCCCAGGGTATCTCCCACGGTGACTGAATCTCCCACGGCTACCCG
Source organism: uncultured bacterium (assembly GCA_964628055.1). GTDB lineage: Bacteria > Fidelibacterota > Marinisomatia > Marinisomatales > TCS56 > CAZBEL01. The sequence continues at coordinate 8,503 of CAZVNL010000004.1, forward strand.
GACAGAGTTCTTACGCATGTGCCAGTACCAGGCCTCCGAGCCGTCTGGATGCTGCACAATGACGCCATTGGCTTGGACACCGTTAACCCAGGCTGTCCTCCGGTCGAACTCCCCGTCGTGACGGTAAACCACGTAACCGGAAGCAGCGCTGAGAACGGGAATTCCTTCGTCCATGTCGTAGAAATCCAGAAGTTCAATGTCCGTACCCTGATGGCCGTCGTAGGTAACGGATCCGCAGGTATAATCCAGAAGGTTATCACTAGGTGACCAGTCCACATAATTCACGGTGGTTTTACCGGGAGAGTTGATCCCCCCGCCCCCTAAAGGGTCTTCGAAGAGATAGTCTTGGCGTGGATTAGGTTCTATGGCGCCATAGGCGTGGATTTGTTGCCTCACCAGGTCGTATTGGCTGGGGGAAATGCAGTGGTCATGTGGTGTCCGCCCCCCGCCATGGCCGCCTCCCACTACCAACGTTGGGAGCAATACCCCCGTCACCAAAAAGTGTAAAAAGCAACTCAAAGTCGAATATAGAAACCTACTTTTGGATGACCTTTTTAAACGAATTGTGAAATTCATTGTTATATTATCACAAAGTGCAAGGAAGGTTTTTTTCAGCTTACCATTTTCATAGAATCTTTGTAGGTTTAATGGTTGTATCGTTCTCTATTTGAAGTTGGAGGTATGTATGAAAAGAATCTTAAACATTACGGCCCTGTTGAGCGGCGCCTTGTGGATGTCTTGTACTACCATGTCCTTTCTTCCCCGGGAAGGTACGGTTTCCAAGTTTAATTTGGCTACTGTAGAATATGTACAGACAGTGAACCAAACCCAACGGGAAACCATGGCACAGGAATTATTCGATCAACTTGATCCCATGCTGGACTCCCTGTTAGCAGGTGACCGGGAGACTGTGCAGCAATTAGCCACCCTGGTCTCGGAACAGGAAAAAAAGCTCACCACGCTCTCAGCCGAAATGGACAGTACTGAAGCTAATGTCCTTAAAGTCTCCAGCAAGATGCTTCGGGACCTGGCGGACTTGCGTTCGGCTAACACCAACATGCAACTATACATTGACCAGTTAAAAGGTAACCTGGAGAGCCTTCCGTTGAACATGTTGCGGGAGCTCAACACCGCCATTGAGCAGTATATCCAGGCCAACAACCCCTCTGAGACGACTACTGAATAAGACCTTTTACCACTTTTTTGCTGTACTGAGAATAACCGGCGGTACAGTTTTAAGCAGATTCGGTTTTCAGGGGGGAATCAAACGGTAGTTAGTTGTGGGGAACAGGTCATAACGCCATCATTCCATTTTTCGTTCTTTTGTCATTAATACGACTTCCCCATTTCAACGGGTACTGTTAGGCGATATTCGTTTTCGTTTAGTGCGTAATGGAGATTCCCGGCGGCGCTACATCTGGATACACGGGGATGAAGACACGGCTCGACGGGCGCTCGATCACCATCTCCAAACCGCTAGAGGGTGGGCTTTTTATATCGAGAGTTCCACCCGCGAGGTATCCTTTGGTGATGGTCGGATTGACCCCAACCGCATGTTCAGTCGCTCGGGAGCGGTGAGTGATTTTCTCCGCTGTAACCCCCAGTGGACGCCTGCTTACTTAGCAACCCAACTGAATTTACTCGACGAGGCTCGAGAAACCTTTTTAAACCTTCTGTTGCCACCGCCGGGGGGACTTTTAGTCTCGGTTCATAACAATTCCCAGGGGTATTCGTTGGAGACCGAACGGGATAAAAGTCAGGCCCAGGTGGTGAGGAGCGGTGTCGATCTCCATGACTTCTTCCTTTGTGTGGCTGAAAAAGATTTCGCCATTTTACAGGATTCCCCTTACAATGTTATTCTCCAGGCGAAGAATATTGAGGATGACGGTTCCCTCTCCTGCCTGGCTGCCCGGCGAGGGGTTCGCTATGTGAATTGCGAAGTGTCTTTAGGGAATCTTGCCCGGCAACAGGCAATGTTGGCCTATCTTGATGAGCATTTAGACTAAAACTTTAATCCTAAGCTCAGTTTCCCCTGGTTGCCTTTCTCTGAGAAGAGCGCCAGTAAAAGAGTAGAACCAGCCCGGCGAGATTAGGAAACCAGACCAATGGATGTGACCAGGGAACCCCGGAGAAGGTGACGGAAGAGAGGGGCCAGAGGAATTTTGTGGGGAAAAAGGCCCGGGTGTGGAAGGGGAGATCTAACAGAATGTGGAATGGCCAGGCCAACAGCGGAAAAACGAGCGGTTTTTTCCACCTCCACACGCACACTAACAGTAAAGAGACAACCAATAGACTATGGGTTAAATCATAGACCCAAAGCAACCAGGTTGGCAATGTATCTAACGGGGGCGGTCCGAATTTTAAAGGTCCTTGAAACAACCGAAAAGGAAGGTAGAGACCAAAGGAGACTAAATCGGGGAAGGCGCCCCAAAAGGTTGCCCACCAGGGGTGTCCACGGTAGCCAAACAGACCCCGCCCCCATAAAGCGTGACTTAACGTATCCACAAATGGTTACCCAGTCGCACAGGTTGTAGACTTAGTCAACGACAAAATAAGTCTTTTAACAGCGAATCGCCTAGAATATTTTTCCCCAGAAATTGAAATTCAATGTAGTTTTCTAATTGGTAAATACCTAAAAGACAGGAGGTGTTACGCATGTTATCTGGTACCGTTAAAGAATGGGATCGTGATAAGGGTTACGGTTTCATCGAAGGGGAGGATGGGAATGATTATTTTGTCCATATTTCGGGATTAAGACCACAATTGAAGCAACGGGGATTACTCCCGGGACAGAAGGTGTTGTTCGATGTGGATTTTGATATGAAAGGGGACAAGGCCATTAATGTACGCCCTTCTTAGTGTCATTTACCGGTTTGGTAATATAACCGATCGTTACGGGTTTTAAGGCTTTAATAGAAGAACTGCTGTATATCATAGACGGCTACCTTCACACCGGGAGCGGAAACGTCACGAAAGGCGTGTTTTAATTCATTGGCCATGCGGCGAATTTCCAGACGCGTAGGGGGTTGGATCTGCCGCTCCGTGAGGACTTGGACATATTCCGGGTTGGTCTCGTAGAATTCGGAGACGTAGATGATGTCTCCCTGAGTGAGGGGCATTTTGCTCACCAATTGCGTTGAGGCCTCCCGATGGTGTTTGTGGAACGCTTTCCCCCCCGCCCCTGCTAAAAAGATCACCCCGATGGCCAACCCGCCCGCTTTGAGTTTTTCCGTGAGCGTGAGGATTGCCTCCAATGATTGGGGCTTATTCAGCAGAGCCAGGAGGTCGGGATCACCAGACTCCACACCTAAATAGACCCTTTTCACTCCCCACTCTTTCAACTGGGAGAAGTTATAGGCGCTTTTTTTGATTCCCGTGAATACGTCGATGAATGAAAATATAGGCCTGGCAGGTAGCTCTGCCCGGATTTGGCGGAGAATGGGAAGCAGTTTTCGCTGAGGGATTACTAGGGCATTGGCATCGGCCAGGAAAATGCTGCGGCGCAAACGCACGCCGGCTCCTAAAAAGTCCTTTACTGCGTCTACGTGGTGGGCTACCTCCGCTAAAGGTTTGATGCGGAATGGGCGATCCCGGTAAAAGTTGCAGAAAGTGCACCGGTTGTAGTTACACCCCTCTGTGATCTGTAACACCAGGGCTAAATACTGGTCGGGCGGCAAGATGGAGATAGGACGGTAAAGGTCGTGGAAATGTTGTTCCTCTACTTGTAAACGTTCCGGTGTCCAGCGTAGGATTTGATCCACAGCGGACTTGAAAACTTCTGGCAGATGCGAGAATTCTTGCCGGAGTAGCCCTGCACAACGTTTGATCAGTTCCCAACCATCGCGTTCAGGTAAAGGTTCTACGGCGCGGAATGTTTCCCCCGCCTCACTCCAACGGGACTTCTTGAAAAAGCGATTGTCCAGGGTGCGGCGATAGTTCACCCCCTCCACGTACATCCCTACCAGACGCCCTTCCCAATCGAATGTCCACAGGTTGTTGGCTGGTGTATTAAAAATATTGATGACCTGTGCTTTCAAGGTGAGAAGTACTTCTCGCTGATGGTCTAAAGGGAATTTGTACTGCTGGATTGGCGGTTTCATTAGCAAAAAGCGTAGCTGGTTGTGGTCATAAAATGGTATGCGGGTTACTATCAGACTTCCATCTGAGATTCGGCCAGGGCCAGGCGCTCCCCAATGGGTGGATGGGAGTAATACAACACTTTCACCCACCAGACAGGGTAGGCGTTGGAGAGGTTGCGATTGGCCAAGCCGGCTAAGGCTGCTTGGAAGGCTTCTTTCTGGGGAATGAGTCGTAGGGCGGTTCGGTCGGCTTGGCGTTCCCAGTAGCGCGCCAGGGCGTGGCTGAGGGGACCCAACACGAACCCGGAAAGGAAACTGAACAGGAGAATGAAGACGGGGAAGAGGGTGAGATTCCAGCGGGTATTTTCTAAGAAGTAGGGCCAACCCCAACGCAGGACCCGATCCAGGACGAAGAAAACCACCAGTTGTTGCAAAGACCCGATGAGGATTTGTTTGGTAAGGTGGTGGTGTTCATAATGCCCTACTTCGTGGGCGATGATGGATTCGATTTCCGGAATACTCATGTGCGCCAGGAGATTATCAGCTAGCACCACCCTCCGGGTTTCCCCCAGTCCCGCTAAAAAAGCGTTCTCCTTCTTTGTTTGGCGGCTCATATCCTCTTTGAAAAAGCCACTGGGTCGCAATCCCCCTTTCCTGAGGAGTTTTTCCAGGCGCTGGGTTAAATCTTGATCGTCGATTGGTTCGTATTTATTGAAAATGGGCAGGATTACCACGGGGGCCAGGGTTGTCAATAGAACCCCAACGACGATAGAGGCTAAACTGGTGAGCCACCACCAGTGAAGGGGATAGACCGCCATGATCCAAAACAACAATCCCACCAGCAAAAGCGATAGGACCAGTCCAACCAGGTAACCCTTGAGTTGTTCAAGTAGCCAGGAGGCCACGGTATGGTTGGAGAAATGCCACTTGTGTTCATGGATATATCCGCTGTAGTACCTGAGCGGGAAAGTTACCAAAGTGGCCAGGGTTAGGAGAACGAGCAAGTAGAAAACCACGGTCATGGCCATGGTGGAACCGAAACGGAGTTGGGTCAGGTAAGCGCTAAATCCGCTGGCGTAGAACATCAGTAAAAATAGTAACGACAAGAGAAAACCGGCGAGCCCCAGGAGACGTTTCTCTTTTTCATACTGCTGGGCCTGCCTTTGCTTCTCTTCGTCTAACAAGGGATGGATTGAAGGATTTTTCGTGGTTTTTTCGTGCATGTTACTGTCTATACTGAAGTTCAGGTGTGTTTTCTATCGTTAGCGTCAGGTGTGGGTTCCAGGAAATTCCGGATGATGCGGATAGCCGGTAAGGGAATCTTGTGGTTGGCTTCCACCCAGGCTAAAGTCACAGAATACCCGGAATTTTTTAAAAGGTTATAAACCACCTGACTTTCGTGTGGATCCACGATGGTGTCACGGGTTCCGTGAAGCATGAGGATGGGGGTTCCCCGGCTGGTGGGGGTGGCAGCAGTCTGAAGGTGGGCTTGATCTTTAACCATGCCCGCAAACCACACCACACCTCCCAGGGCGACCTTCAAGCGCAAGGCGAATTCCAGGGCCAGGCTGGCACCCATGGAAAACCCTACTAAGTAGAGGTTGGTAGGGGAGAACCCCCTATTTTGCAAATTAGCCAACAAGGTTCTCAAGAGGGTGAAAGAACGTTTGGTTTTCCAGCCTTCCGCGTCGGAACCGCTGAACCAGGTATAGTTCTTGCCGGTACTGGCCGGGTAAGGAGCGCGGGGGCAGAACCACACCGTAGAAGGGGCTCGTACGGCTTTAGCCACCGTGAGCATGGCGGATTCGTCCCCGGTCCAGCCGTGGAGGCCTATCACAGCCTGTGTCGGGTGCGCATGAACCTGAAAGGTAGCCAGAGGATGATTCTTTAAGAGTGTTTCGAAGGACTGGTCGGTTGTGGGGAAGTCGTTCACCATTCTTCCAGGGGTACAGATAGTGCCGTTAATCCATTTACGGGAAGGTTACTCGCAGCAGCAATTATCCACCACGGTAATGTTGTTCTTCTCCGCCCCGATTATTTGATAGCGCACGCAGGCACCGATTTGCAATTCCTCGAGCGTTGTATCGGCTACAAATTCTGCAATGTTCTCCGCAGCGACCTCCGTGAAAAGGTACCCTTCGGTGAGGTCGCCACAGTCAGCGCAATCATTGCCTTTATTGCAGGCCCCGGTAACAATTAGGATTGCCGTAAACAAACTGATTACGATGGCGAAACGTCGTTTCATAGAACCTCCGTTAAGTGATCTTATGGGGTTTTTGGGAAGTTAGCGGCGGCCGTCAGCACCCACTTGGCGTTAGCGGGGGTACGGCTGGGTTCCAGGCGGTAGAGCTCCCCGGTTGCCGTGTCCAGGAGATAATGCCAGTGAGTACGGTCGATGGAGAAACTCTGGAGTTGGTAGCGGCCACTCTGGTTGCTTTTGGTCGTTTCCTGTTTAATATAGGTCTCCAGGCGTTTTAGGATTGCCCGTAGGGAATCGTCCTGAAGTTCGGTTGATCCCAGGAAGAAAAAGATGCCCATCATCAGGGCAATCCCCGAGATCAGACCCGTAAGGTACTGTTTCATAAACCCTCCTTTCTTGAGCGTTACGATCTTCTGCGGCTCGCCTCGTAAGCGGCCATGCGTTCAACGAAATCGGCTTCATTCTCAGCCTGTAAAAGGGGACTGAGGAGAATGTTTTCTTCCAGGGTGGCCGTGGGTTGCGGCCCATAGTCGTGGCCCGGATAAATGGTTGTATTTCCCGGTAAAATAAGCACTTTCTGGTACACGGAATGATATAATTGGCAGACGTCGCTCCCGGGACTGACGGTTCGTCCGGTGCGCCCGATGAACAAGGTATCCCCGGTGAATAAGGCATCTTCCATGAGGAAACATACCGAATCGGGATAATGCCCTGGTGTGTATAACGCCTGGATCCGGACGTTACCCAGACTGATGATACTACCTTCTTGTAGGGGCATAAGGTGTTCAGTGCCGATTTTTCGGGCGCCAGACTCGTGAACGGCCACCCGAGCTTCCGGATAGCGGTGCAGGTAATCCCTCAAATAGACAAGGTGGTCCCCGTGGGTGTGGGTGATGCCGATGTATTTTAGGGTTTTCAAGTAGGATTGTAATCCCTGGAGGGGCAGGGCCGCGTCCACTAAAAATTGTTCCCTGGTGGTGGTCTCCGTGACCAGGTAGGTCAGGTTGTCATCGAAACCACCCTTAAAAGAACGGATGGAGAGTAGATTTTTTCGCATGTTTTAAGAAATGATGCTGACTCTAAAGGGGTTGTAGTTTATTTTTCCATAGGGATAAATGTACTACTTTCGTTCAATTAATAGCATAAGGAGTCGTTATGAAGCAGACAGCGGTTTATTTAATCCTCATTGGCATTGCTGTCTTTATCCTGGCTTTCCTGGGAACCATCATTAAATATGTTGTCAGTCATCCCCTATTGGGGTTGGCGTTATTGGCCATCTTGGTAGGCGTGGCGTTGTTGCTTTACAGCTTTTACCAGGAAGGGCAATCCTCGGAAGAAGAGAAACCGTTAAAGAAGGTTGAGAAATGAAGGTAGTGACCACGGAAACAGTAGTGGGTTTTACCATTAAGGAGCATTTGGGAACGGTAGTGGGGAACACCATTCGGGCGCGCCATATCGGTAAAGACGTGATGGCTGGTCTCAGGGCCGTGGCCGGCGGCGAAATCAAGGAATACACTAAGATGTTAGCCGAGTCCCGGGAACAGGCTCTACAGAGGATGATCGCCCAGGCAGAGGCTCTGGGAGCCAATGGGATCGTCAACGTTCGCTTTCAAACTTCCATGATTCTCTCAACCACGGCGGAATTGCTGGCTTATGGAACGGCCGTTATCCTGGAACCGATCACCTAAGGGTTAACCTCAACAAAACTTGGTCCGGTTCACTCCGGGGAAGCTGCTCCTGCCAGCGGCCGTTTTTCTCGACACCTCTATGTTTTAATTACCGTAACTTTGACCCTCCAGTCTACTCCTACTAACCTCAAGATCGTTTTCGGGCTGTTCAGCTCTCTGGTAGGGTTATCTGCCTTTATTACGTACGGGGATTTTAGTTTTGGTAATGGTGAATTGAGATAGTGGAGTTGTTGAACACCGTCGAAATACCCCCACTTTTATCAACTGGAAATCAGGAATGGAGTACGGAGAAGCAACCTATCAACAGATATATGGAAGAAAGGGATGAAATGAAATACATTGTTGGAATCATATTGGTGCTGTCCGTTACCATTTGGTCGTGCGGCAGCGACTCCAATCAGGGACAAACGGTGGCCATTAATACCGCTAAAGACTCGGTGAGTTATAGCATCGGTATGGACATTGGCAGTACCTTGAAAAGACAGTCTATAGAAGTGAATCAAGACGTTTTTATTCAGGGATTTAAAGATGCCTATGGTGGAGACACCACCCAGTTATCCCCGGATCAGATGAAAAATGTGCTGGTGGCCTTTCAGCAACAGCAACGTGCCCAACGGGAGGAACAGGCCAAGCAATTGGCTAAGAAGAATAAAGAAGAAGGCGAGGCATATTTGGAAGCTCACGCCCGGGAGCCCGGTGTGATTGCCCTACCCAGTGGTCTACAATACAAGGTTCTCCAGGCTGGTAACGGTCCCGTTCCCACTATTAACGACCGGGTTCGGGTTCATTACAAGGGGATGTTATTAGACGGGACGGTGTTTGACAGTTCGTATGATCGTGGCCAACCGGCCACTTTTGGTGTGGGTCGCGTGATCAAGGGTTGGACCGAGGCGTTGCAGCTCATGAACGTGGGTTCTAAATGGGAACTCACCATTCCACCAGACTTAGCCTACGGTGAACGGGGTGCTGGTGAAAAGATTGAACCGAATAGCGTACTGGTCTTCGAGGTTGAGCTACTGGGAATTGAGAAGCCGGAACCCCTGCCCCAAAGCAGCGGAAAGTAAACTCTGTGGTAGGTGCCGGGGCGCTTCCTCCAGTCCGCAACACTTTATAGCGATAAAAAGAAGTCCATGAAGCCTACCATTGATTTAGGGATAAAACGGTGGTGGTTGCCGCTCCTGGGATTATTAACCGTTTCCGTTTGGACGACTTCCTGTGCCCATTGGGGACCCCCACCCCCCACAAAAGAGGCTCGCGCCGTGTGGATCTCTCGCTTTGAATATTGCGAATATTCCCCAACCCGCGACCAGGATTCCATCCGTAGCTATATTGCTAATGCCATCGATAAAGCTGCCCAGGCCAATTTCAACATGGTCTTTTTCCAGGTCCGGGGTAACGGGGACGCCTACTACACGCCCGGTCGGGAACCGTGGGGCAGTTTGCTCACCGATACGTTGGGGAAAGATCCCGGCTGGGACCCCCTGGCCTTTGCCCTGGAGCGGGCCCACGCCCGGGGACTGGAATTACATGCCTGGATCAACGCCTTCCCCGTCTGGCGCGGGAGTGAACCACCCCCAGAAACCAAGCCGCGCTCCCCTTACCTAAAGCATCCCGAATGGCTCGTCTGCGATATTGCCGGGACGCCCCAACCCCTGTCCGAGCATTATGTTTCGTTCTCACCGGGCATACCGGCTGTCCACGATTACATTATCGACGTAGTAAAAGACATTGTCCAACGGTACGACGTGGATGGCATTCATTTCGACTATGTTCGCTACCCGGAAAAGTCGCCGGAAAAAGGTTTTTCCCACGATTCCATCAGCGTGGCCCGCTTCAATTCCCAGGAAGGAAATCCCTATCGTTTAGAGTGGGAGGACTGGCAACGGGAACAGCTCAACCAGTTTGTCTATCGAGCCTATAATGAACTTACTACCCTGAAACCGGAGTTGAAAGTCTCCGCAGCCGTCATTGGTAGTTACAACGAGGGAGGGTGGAACGCCTATTACAGTGTCTATCAGGATCCCCGGCGCTGGGTGGAATTAGGCAAGCTGGATTTCATCACCCCCATGATGTACTGGCCCCGGCGGCATCCGGATTATCCCTTTGCTACGTTGGCCGAAAAATGGCAGGAGCAACTACCCCCAGAACGCTACGTCTTCCCTGGAATTGGCACTTACCGCTACACCAGCCGGAAACGGAATTATAACTGGCGGGAAGCCCTGGCACAAGTTGACGTGGTACGATCCCACCAGCTACCTGGGCTAGTCTTTTTTGGCTCCCGCAGCCTAACTGATCGGTGGGAAAATCTACGCGAACAGCGCTTTACTAATCGGGCTAATATCCCTGCCATGGCCTGGAAAGACAGTCTGCCTCCCGAACCACCTGCCAACTTGCGGATTGAACCGCAAAAAGCAGGGGTTGCTCTCATGTGGACTCCCTCGGCCAGTATTGATGTACGTCGTTATAATATTTACGTTGGCCAAGGACCTAAGGTAATGAACAAGACCAGGTGGCGTTTAGCGGCGGTTACGCCGGGACCCGTGTCTGCTTATACTTTATCCAGGACACAACTGGGCACAAGCCGGTACATCGCCATCTCGGCCCTGGATGCCGCCTGGAATGAAAGTGACTTGATCGGGGCTGTCTCGATTAGAGGGCAGACAAGAAAATAGTACTTTAATTATCGTTACCATGCAAAGTATTAAAAGGTTATAGTCTATTTAATTGTCAGCTGGTAAAGTTCAAAAAGTACTGTAAAATGATTCAACCGGCACCCTTTCGGTTTTGGTACTCATTTTCCCAACGTTGACCGGTAAGTTCAAACTCCGGATTAAGGTACGGCTGATACAGTCGTTCCCATTTCGTAAGGATGTCGCTTACTATGGGAAAGAATGCAGCGCCGGATCCGATGGACATAAACCTGTTCGGCGTCCCGGCTGTAATGGTTGATACGAATTATATCGCCGACCTTGCTGAACAATTGGGGTGGATTTAGCCCACCTTTTATTACATTATATTTTTACATTCTGATTCGTATGGTACTAACTTCCGCTGGGGTTTAATTTACGGGAGAATGTAACCAATATTAATAGTTAAGGGTAAAGAAGGGGTAAAGACAAAGCCAATAGCTGTATAATACCGGAGGCGTATGAAGAGAAGGCGTGATATAGCGCAGCAATTAGGCAGCCTAATTGTAGTTAACGGGAATTCATCGCATGGCCAATGAGATAATATCGTATCTTGAGATGTGTCAACGAGAGGGTGCTAGCTTACAGCAAGGCATGAATTTCGGACTTGGAGGCAATCACTCCTTCCGAATGCACCCTACGAAGATGAGATTCAAGATGGTGGCACCGTTCTCATCTATGAGGGCCACGACAAACCTCGAAGCCGGAGAGTGCCCGACCCGAAGCGTGTTGACCAACCACGACATTCTCCCATTGGCTCCCTAACTCAAAATGGCCTCTTTTATGATGCTGCTATAGAGGCTAGGGCGGGTTCTCGTCCACCAGAACTTGTTCGAGTTTACGAAAAGATAAGACAGGGCATATGGTCGTATAACGGGGTCTTTCATCTTATTGACGCTTGGCAGCAGGTTTCTAATGGGCGCAAAGTATTTAAGTTCAAGCTTGTAGCGATAGAAGGTGAGGAAGATCTCGACAGGCCTGTTCGTCGGGATGCCCTGCGAACATTTGGCTATTTGATTATTTCACCCGACGGGATCGGGGTTAGAAATTCATTCATGGTTTTAATTAAAATTCATCCGGTATCCCCATCTTGCATCTATTTGACTATTATTTAACTTCGTTTAACACTTTAAGCCATAAAGTAGTAAACGGTGAAGAACATATCATTCATTCTCAATAAATCCAGTTTACCGACGGTGGGTTGATTAGTACCCCCAGCAGGACTCGAACCTGCAACCTACGGCTTAGAAGGCCGTTGCTCTTTCCCGTTGAGCTATGGGGGCTTGAGGTAGAAAAAGGTGGTAGAAATTAGCGCATTAACACCGTGTAAGGGAATAAATGAATGGGCTTGATGGTTTGTGGTCTATCCCTGTTTTCTCGACGGAAGATCGTCGAGAAAAATCTTGACATTAAAGCCCTGCCGGTGGTACACTTGTCGACGAGAGACAAAGTTTATTTACAACCACACAACTATAAAGGAGGTCTTTAATGGCTGAAGTTGTAAAAACCACAGGAATCACCAAAGAGAGTGGTTATCTATATTACCTCGGTAAAGACGGTAACGTCTGGCGTTCCAAGATGGCCCGCGCCGGTAAAGGCGGTGGGAATGCCGAAAAGGTCGCCTACGCTGGCGTCCAGCGGGAAGCCGGGTATCTGTACTTCATCGATAAGAGTGGGAATGTCGCCCGCGCCAAGATGGCTCGCGGTCGGAAGTAACACTCCCTAATTTCCTGTAGTCCATTAAAAGTCCTCCCCTTTTGGAGAGGACTTTTTTACACCGTGACCCGTCACTCCCCTCGCAGTGGGCCAGGAAAAACACTGGCAGGGCGACCCTCGGTTTTACCATTAGGTGTTTTTTGGGCAAGCTGTGTTGAAAGTCTTACCCACAGAGCCCTAAAAAGCATTAATTTTATCCCGATGATTGTCCGCTCCTGCCGGTTATTATTACTCCTCGGGGTCCTGGCCTGTTCTGCCCCCCCTGTTCCGTCTATTTCCCTGGAACGGTCTAACCTGCCTCCGCCCACAGAGACGCCAGCAAAACCGGTCTTACCGGTGAAATCGCTTCCCCGGGGCTGGATTCTCAACGGCGAGCCCATCGCTAATTGGTCCATAACTTTGACGGCTGTGTTGGGGCTGGGGCTCGATACCACTGCGGAAGTCGCTTACTGGGAAGACCCGCTAGAATTACCCACGGGAATGATGCTACCTCTAAAGCGGGCCAAGCTCGTTTACCAACACGATACACGCATCACCGTGGAGCAGATCGAACTCCAGTTCATTAATGTGGACTACATCTACAGTATCACCAATTACGAGCCCTCCCACTATATCCTGGAACAGATTACAAAAACGGTGGAAATGAAGAAGACCGGCTTTCCCCAGCTAACCGCCGATGACGTCTTACGCCACAAAATACTCTTCGTCTATGGCACGCCCAAGGAATTCGATGGAACCTGGCACACCTATGCCGATACGGAAACGGAAATGAAGGTTCGAGTAGTGGACGATTTCCATGTAACGGTCCAGATGCACAGCCTGAAAGTGGAACAAAAACTCCGTCAAGCCATTGAGGACGTCTATTCAGAAGAGGGAATTGAAAACCGCAAGCAGGAACTGCTCCAGGGTATTGATTTATAGAAATTTCCGCCCAAGGTTGTAGCAAGTCCCATCCCACCCCTTTTAGAAGTATGAATTTCCTCAAGCTATCTTTGTATTGGGCGTTATGGTTTACCTTCTTGGGGGCGCGAACTCCCATTGTATCGGAAGTTGTTTTTTCCGGTCAAAAGATCACCAAGCCCTATGTCATCCAACGGGAATTACAGCATCCTGTGGGGGTTCCCCTGGATAGCGCCCTGGCCGCCGATGACCGGGACCGCCTGGAAAATTTAGGCATCTTTGCCGGGGTAACCTGGGAGGCCATTCCCCTCCCGGACGGGACCGTGCAGCTCCATTACCGTGTAGTGGAATCCTTTCGCTTTGTGGGAGGCCCCTTGCCCGTTTACAACGAGGATACGGGTTGGTCCCTGCAATTCGGACTCATCATAAACAATTTTCGCGGCCGGGACGAAACCTTATCTACTGGGGGAAGTGTAGGGGGACAACGCATGTTTGGCCTGGAGTTTTACGATCCCTGGATTGTGGGGGATCATGTTTCTCTTGCCATTCAAACAGGGCGCAACGTACAGGCCCATCTTTTTCTACCTTATGATGTTAAAACCAATTCGTTTGAGGCCAACATTGGCCGCTATTTCGGCTACGAATGGAAAACTAGTTTGGGATTTGAATTAGAGGAAAAGGCGTTCGTCAATCCACACCGTCAACTGGATTATCGTTACTTTGCACCCCAGGGAACGTTTCAATACGATACACGGGACATTTACCTGGAGCCCACTCGGGGGGTTCATTTTGTTCAATCATTTTATTCACTGCTTTATTTCACCGGTAGCCCCCACGGTTCAACAACAATCTGGCGCCACTCTTACAGCCTGTTCCACACCCTGAAAAAGGGGTCGCGAAAACGTATTCTAGCCCTTAACTACTCTTCAAGGATTACCCTAGGAGTGCAGGATTCCGTCTGGCTGGATTATATCGGCGGAGCCTTTACCGTCCGGGGATGGAGCATTCCCAGTCGGGCTTTATTTGCCGATGGCGGGCAACCCTATCGTTTTGGACAGCACTACGGCACCGCCTCGGTGGAAATTCGCCAGGTGATCATTCCCCGCTACGTGACGCGGTTCAAAACCGAGTTCGGATTGACAATCGCCTTTTTTATAGATGCTGGTCTAGCCGGTAACACTGTCCGGGCAATACTCAAGGAAGCGCCCTTGATGGGAACCGGCTTCAGTTTTCAGATTCCCTGGCCGGTTTTTGGGATTATTCGCTTCGATTACGGTTGGGGATTCCACAATGGCGCTTTCCGCGACCGCGCCTTTCATTTTTCCTTCCAGCAGAAGTTTTAAACTATTTCCTCCTGCGCAGGACCATCGCCTTTTCGAAACGGTTTTCTGACCCCTCCCGCAGCCGGGCGATGTTACTGCGGTGTGTATAGACCACGAACCAGGGGATCAGTAGGCTAAAGATGATTAGCGACATAGGAGCGGGCTGGAGAATCCCCAGGGGAGGCAACAGGAGCAGGAAAAGGGGCAGGGCCACGGAGGCCATGATGGAACTGAGGGAGACATAGCCACTCATCATTAGGGTAATAACAAAAACTGTTAGGCATAAGGGAAACACGATGGGGTAAAGGGCCAGGAGCATCCCCGCCAGGGTTCCTACGCCTTTGCCCCCACGAAACCCGGCAAAGACCGTGTACGTGTGCCCCAGAACGGCGGCAAAGCCACAAAGGATCTGAATAACTCCTTGATCTATGGTCAGTTGGCCCGGGAATAGATAAAGGGCGTACAAGAATGTGGCCAGCCAGCCTTTGAATACATCCACAATAACCACCACCAGGGCTGGTTTCCAACCCAGGACGCGGAAGACGTTGGTGCCGCCGGCGTTACCGCTTCCGTGCTCCCGGATGTCAATACCCCGGACGATTTTTCCCACGATGATGCTGGTGGGGAAAGAGCCGGTGAGATAACTGGCTACTAAAAGTAATAAGAGCATGGTCATGGTATTCATAAAGTTACCTCCTCCACTGTTTGAACGGCAATGGCGATGGAGTTTGGACCGGCATGGACCCCCAGGGCAGGCCCCACTTCGGTGAGGTACACGTTATCCGCGCCGACGATAGATTCCATAGCGGTGGCCACTTCCTGAGCTTTATCTAAACATTGGGCATGGCCGACAGCAATGCGTACTTTTTTATCTTTTGGAATGCGCTTCAATACAAACTGTACAAACTTTTCGTGCTTCTTTTTTCCACCCCACAGGTACTTAACGGTTTTTACTCCCTGTTGCGCGACGGTTAAAATAGGGTGAATTCGGAAAAATTCCGCCACTATTTGTTTGGACCGGGAGATGCGTCCCCCTTTAACTAAGTATGAAAGGGTGTCCAGGCTGATGTACAACTTGGTCTGTTTCACGGCTTCTTTCGTGGTGGCTAATACCTCGGCAAACTTTTTCCCGGCCTGCACTGCTTCCGCGGCCCGGATAGCCACCAATCCCATCCCGATGGAAACGTTTTGGGAATCCACCACCGCGGCGGTGAAATTATCTAACGAACGGAGTGCCGTCCGCGCCGACTGACATGTGCCGCTGACGCTCTCCGGCAGGTGAATGGAGATGGCGTACCGGTAGTGGCTGGCCAGGAATTGGTACTGGCGGAGAAAGTCCCCCGGGGGCGGCTGGGAAGTTTGCGGGTGTATGGGATTGGTAACCAACTCCCGCCAGAACTCCTTACCGTTAATGGTCATTTTGTCAATGTAATGTTGCGGGCCGAAGTTCAAGCGCACCGGAATGACGTGAATGTTCAAGCGTTCCAGCACCGCATCCGGTAAGTCGCAACCGGAATCCACCACCACAGCAATGTCCCGGACTACGCGTCGGGCATCCTTCGCCTGGCGGTACATGTCATCGGCTTTTTCGTCGCTAATGGTACCGTACTGTTGGCAAATATTCAACACGGCCCGCGGATCATTGGTGTGGATATGAACGCGAACCTTGTTGGCCAGCCCGGCCACCACGATGCTGTTGCCTAAAGCGGCTAAAGAGCGCTGGATTTCCCGACGGTTGATCTTTTCCCCCCTTACCACGCACTCCATACAGAATTGGTACCGTTCCCCGTCAGTGGTCGTCTCGGGGATTTGTTTCGTTTCCGGGGAGGTGAGGGTAACGAGTTGAGTCGTGCCTTCACGGATGTAATCCTGAATCCCCCGCAGGAGGTCCACGAACCCCTGTCCCCCTGCGTCCACGACCCCGGCCTTGGCCAGGACACTTAACTTTTGAGGCGTCTCTAATAGGGCCTTCTGGGCAGACTCCAGGGCTTCCTGTAACAGGATTTTGAAGTCCATTAAGGAATCACACGCTGTTTGTAGGGTTTTTACCCATTGGGAAATAACGGTGAGGATGGTTCCTTCTTGGGGTTGGACGAGGGCTTCGTAGGCTAAGGTTCGGGCAGTCTCCATGGCGGCTGCAAAGCCGTTTGTGTTTAACTGTTCCTGGTTGTTCACCCCTTTGGCAAAGCCCACTAAAAATTGCGCCAGGATTGCCCCCGAATTCCCCCGCGCCCCGTCCAAGGCAGCCGTAGCGAGGGTGGTGGACATGACACTTAGATCAGGGCTTACTTCTTGTTGAATTCGTTTTTTAATGGCCATGAGGGTATAGGCCAGGTTGGTCCCCGTGTCGCCATCGGGAACAGGAAAGACGTTGATTTTATTTAAATAATCTTCGCGGGCGAGTACCCGGTGCAACCCCGCCTGGAAAGTCCGATAGAGGCGGATTCCGTCAAGATATTGAATGGCCATGGCGGAGAAACGGTAAAATAATAGTCTGGTGGCGCCTCTTAACTAAGGGTTTGGGGAGACTGATTTTTCCTGTTTTAAGGGATTTTTCGTCGGGGCTAACAGCCCTCCCGAAATGATCGCTTTCAGTCCTTCTTCCACGTTGACTTGGGCCTTGAGGGTATCCTTTTTAGGGACCACAATGAAAAATCCGGAGGTTGGATTGGGCGTGGTGGGCACGAAAACGTGGAAATATTCGGTCCCCTGGTCATCCTTTGATTCTCCAGTAACGAAGGCCATGGTCCACAGACCCAACCGGGGATACTGAATGTAGATCACCCGCTGAAAATTGCGGGAGGAGGCCGCTCCTGAAAAGGCGTGGGTAATTTGTTTGATGGCCTTGTAAATGGTGCTAACCAGGGGAATGGAGGTAATAATTTTCTCCGCCCATTGGAAAAGCCGTCTTCCTAACACGTTAGTTACGAACAGGCCCAGGAAATAAACCATGACTACGGTCAAGATGATCCCCAGGCCGGGAATTTGTACTTTTAGGGCTTTGAGAATGGGAGCCGTGAGTCTGTCCAATTGGCTTAGGATGACCTTCAGAATCCAAAGGGTCAGGGCCAGGGGAACGATTGCGATCAGGCCGGTAAAAATTGATCGTTTAAAGTGACTCCACATGGATTTAGATGGCGGCGTTCACGCTTGGTTTAAACTTGGGTTTACCCTGCCAGGGAAGGGTTGCTCCCTCTAATTCTAAGAGTGTCACCTTGCGGTCCAGACGTCCCCCGTAGCCCCCTAAGCTGCCGTTGTGGCCCACCACCCGATGGCAAGGAATAATGATGGGTATGGGATTGCGGGCGTTGGCGCTCCCCACGGCGCGTACGGCCAGGGGATTGTTCACCCGTTGGGCAATTTCCTTGTAGGAGGCTGTGTTTCCATACGGAATCTTCCGGACCGCTTCTAAAACCTTTTTGTAAAAGGGTGGCACATGGTAGTCCAATGCTAGGCCGAAACGCTTCCGTTCCCCGGCGAAATAGGCCTGGAGCTGGTCGATTGCCAACTGTAAGCTGGGGTTATCTTCCTGGATGGTTTCTCCCGGGAATTGAGCTTGTAAAGAGGCCGGTAACTGTGGTGTTGCTTCAGGAAAACAGAGTCGGCAGACACCCCTCTGTGTCCGGGCAATACCCAGGGGCCCAAACGGCGAGGTCAAAGTTGTGTAAGTTATCATGACTCCTGTTTCCATAAAGCGCACGAATTTACGTCTCTCTTGAATTACAAGGTGAGACTATTTGCAGAAGCCGTGGTACTTGCCGTTTTATATTAATCAAAATCGCTCCTGCGATTACCAGCAGGGAGCCAAGAATGGCCGGGGGAGTGAGAATTTCTTGTAAGAAAATCCACCCGATGATCGTGGCGATAAGCAGCGGAAAGAGGCCACGTAGGAAATTTACCCCACGGATAGATGCGAAAAGAGCCACACATAAATCATCCAGTTAACGACTGGGCCCGGAATGGCTAAATAACCAACAGCGAAAATGTTATAGGGACTCTACACCATGGGTTGGTTCGGTTCTAAGACTACCGATAGCAACAGTAAAGCGACGGCCGCAAGGGTCTGGCTGACGGCGTTTAATTGGATGATGTTCACTTCGTCTTGATATTTTTTCAGTTGGCCGTTCGGCCAGGCTGAGGAAAGGACCGCTAGGACAACTACCAAGATTCCAATGAAGACCCTTTCGCCACCTAAATGTTGCCCCTGGCTCACAATAATGATGACTCCCACCGTTCCCAAAAGAATGCTGATAATCCAGTAAAGGGTTAGCCGTTCGTTGGGAAGTCGGAAATGAGCCAATGCGCCTACCACGAGGGGAAAACCAGCCCAAATGATCGAAGCCACACTGGAGTAAATGTACTGGGTGGCCCAGTAGGTGAGGGCGTAGGCGATAGTGAAATTAAAGACGGCGAATTGGAGGTATATTTGCCAGGCCCGTTTCGTCATGGGTAGGGATTCGTGCTGGAGGAAAAAGATGATTCATAGCACATTCCCGGCCAACAGGAAGCGGAGGCCAATACCGTAAATGGGTAGCACTCCCTCTGTTAGACTGGTCTTTAAAACGATCCAGGTCGTGCCCCAAATGAGGCACAGGAGCGTATAGCGGAGGGCAACTTTATGTTTCAAGTGGCGGAATAAAAAAACACCCCGTGTGAATGGAGTGTTTCGGTAAATAATGAGTGTGCAACGTTATTTTTTGGTGGCCCGTTTCTGCAAGAGAACCACCACCGGGCTGGCAATATAAATACTTGAATAGGTCCCCACTACCACACCGATAATCATGGCGAAGGCAAAGTAATGAATGACCTCACCCCCGAATAGCCACAGAACAAAAACCACAAAGAAAGTAGTTATCGAGGTAATGATAGTACGGCTAAGGGATTCGTTTATACTCCGCTCGATAACATCAGTGTAAGTAAGCCTTTTCAGGGATTTCACATTTTCCCGAATACGGTCAAAAATAACGATGGTGTCATTCAGCGAATACCCCACGATCGTCAAGAAGGCCGCGATGATGGGGAGTGATATTTCGTAGTCCATGATGGAGAAGATGCCCAGGGTGACCAGAACGTCATGCATCAGGGCTACGATGGCTCCCAGGGCAAACTTGAATTCAAATCGTACCGAAATGTACAGGAGAATCAACAGCAGAGCGGAGAGGATGGCCATAATGGCCTTGCCGCTAAGTTCCGCGCCGATCTTGGGCCCCACCTTTTCGAGAGAAAGAAGAAAAAGGGTTTCATCTTCGGGAACCTGGTCAGGGAAGGAATTATACAGGTAGTTTACCACGGCTTGGGGGAAGTTCTCCGGTTCATTTTCTAAGTTGGGCAGGCGTACGGAAATGGTATTTAAGACACCGAAATGTTTGATTTCTTCTTTGCTAAAATTGTAATGATTCCCTTCGATTGTCACGTCGGAGAGGGCCTCGCGGATGTCCGTGATTTCCATATCCCGGGTAAATTGTACGGCGACTAACGTGCCCCCTTTGAAGTCGATGCTGAGTCGCGGGCCGCCCTGCCAGATTAAGGAGATGATCCCAGCTAAAATCAACACCCCGGAGAGGAAAAACCCGAAGCGAGTGTGATCCATGAATTTGATATTGGTATCTTTGATGAGCTTCATATGCTGAGTGTCCGCAATTTACGGTGTTCGGTAATGGTGTTAAAGACGGTGCGGGTTACAAAGACGGCGGTGAACATACTGATGACGATCCCCCAGAAGAGTACCGTTGCAAACCCCCGAATGGGACCGGTGCCAAATTGGTACAACACTAAGGCAGCTACCAGGGTTGTAAAGTTGGCGTCAATGATCGTCGTCAGGGCTCGGGCGTACCCGCTTTCAATGGCCGACCGGGGCGTCTTCCCCTTGTTCAGCTCCTCTCGGATGCGTTCAAAAATGATTACATTGGCATCGATGGACATACCCGCGGTCAAGATGAGGGCAGCAATGCCGGGAAGGGTGAGGGTAGCTCCTAACATGGCCAGGATGGCAAGAACGAGGATGAGGTTCCAGATCAGAGCAAAATCCGCAATAACCCCTGACCACTTGTAATAGATCACCATGAAGAACAAGACTGACACGAGCCCAATAACGACCGAGAAGGTGCCTTTCTTGATAGAGTCAGCCCCAAGGGAGGGTCCCACAATCCGTTCTTCGATGATTTTTACCGGTGCTGGTAACGCACCAGCCCGCAGCACAATGGCGATATCCTTGGCTTCCTCCATGTTGGCGAACCCTTCGATCTGGGTGCCGCCCCGGGTGATTTTCTCCCGAATTACCGGCGCCATGTGTACTTTCTTATCGAGAATAATGGCGATTCTGCGACCCACGTTGGCCCCCGTCACCCGCGCCCAGGTGCGGGAACCCTCGCTATTCATGCTCAACAGAACCACAGGCTGACCGGTGGCACTGCCCCCTTGGCCACCAATGGTGGCGTTGGCTTTTTCGATTACGCCTCCCGTTAGCTCCGGTTCGCGTTCCAAATAGTAAAGGCGGTAAAGTTTTTCCTCGTTTCTGGATGGGCCGGTGACCACTTCCGGTTTATCACTGTATAAAAAGCGACCATTATCGGCGTTGATCTTAGCCTGTACTTCCGGGAGGTTGAGGATTTTTTTGACGGCGTATAAATTCTTTTCGGGGACGCCAATATCGTTGCGTAAAGCCCGCAGCAGAGAGGAGAATGGACGCTCCTCAAACAGTTTTTCATCTACCACCACGGAAGTGTCGGTTGTGTCACCAGCGACTTCTGTTTCCCCACTAAATAGCTCACTGATAGAGATGGTTTTATCTTCGCTTACCGGTGTCTCGGTGGGGGTGGGTGTTTTAGTCGTGTCTTCCGGGCCTGGGGCAGCTTGCGCTACTAAATCCTCAGCGGCTTTGTTGGCGGCCAGGATTTTATCAATACGCAGGAGCAGATCATTGGTGACGTCGGGACCCTTAACCAGGCCGAATTCCAATAAGGCCGTGCTCTGTAACAAAGCCCGCGCCCGCTCCGGGTCCTGAATGCCCGCTAACTCCACGATAATACGCCGATTCCCCTGCTTCTGAATGGTTGGTTCGGAGACGCCGAACTGGTCAATTCGGTTTTGTAAAATCTCTAATACGCGGTTAATGGCGTCACTGGCCTCATCTTTCAAACGAGTGACGATGGCTTCCACCGTGGCTCCGTAGTCCACGTCGTAATAGCGTGGAAGACGCAAATTCGCTGCCGTGACTTCCTGCTCAAATAAGGTGAAGAAGTCTGTTTCCTGGTCCTGTTTCATTTTGGAACGAACCCGTTCCATGAGGGCGTCGAATTTTTGGTCCTTGGTCACGGCGAGGTTGGTGACCAACGTGGGAACGTCTACCTCTAAGACGATATAAATCCCCCCTTTTAAGTCCAGACCCTGCCTGATGGTTTTGCTTTCCAGGTCGGCGAGGGTCCCGGCCTCTCGCATCTGCTCTTTTTTTTCGGGGCTTAAAAGTTGATAGCGAACAGTGGGCCAGATGAGGGATAACGCTACCGCCAGAACAACCGAAATAATTATATACCGAGGTGTTTGTTTTTTATTCATAGTTTGGTTTGATCAAAGAGATTCCGTCGAAAAAAGCGGGCGAATTTACCGAGGTGGCTTTCCAGGAGTCAAACTATATTCCTAAAATGGGGTGATGGGGCTAAGATAGGAGGTTTAATTCCCGCCCTACTTTTTTAAAGGCTGTGATAGCCCGGTCCAGATGTTCCCGTTCCATGGCTGCGGAAATTTGCACCCGAATGCGAGCCTCTCCTTTGGGAACGACGGGGTAGAAAAAGCCAATCACGTAGATTCCCTCGGCCAACAGGGCGGCGGCCATTTTTTGGGCCAGGACGGCGTCATACAGCATGATGGGGACGATGGGGTGAATCCCCGGCGTGATGTCGAACCCGGCAGCTGTCATCTGTTCCCGAAAATAGCGCGTGTTGACTTCTAATTTATCCCGCAGGTCGGTGGTGGCAGAGAGGAGTTCGAACACCTTAATTCCTGCGGCGACGATGGCCGGTGCCAGGGTATTGGAGAAGAGATAGGGGCGGGATCGTTGCCGTAAGAGGGCGATGATTTCTCCTCGACCGGTGGTAAAACCACCGGAAGCTCCCCCTAAAGCCTTGCCCAGGGTGGACGTAATAATATCGACCTGATCCAGGACTTCGTGGTATTCCGCTGATCCGCGCCCGGTCTTACCCACGAATCCGGTGGCGTGAGAGTCATCCACCATGACCATGGCATCGTATTTACGAGCCAGGGGAATGATCTCATCCAATTTGGCAATATCTCCGTCCATACTGAAAACGCCATCGGTGGCGATGAGTCGTAGCC
Organism: uncultured bacterium; assembly: GCA_964628055.1. Lineage (GTDB taxonomy): Bacteria > Fidelibacterota > Marinisomatia > Marinisomatales > TCS56 > CAZBEL01. Next base: position 31,426 of record CAZVNL010000004.1, read on the forward strand.
GCGCTGAGGAGGCTTTCTCCAGGGCCTTCTCTAAAGCTCCCATATCCCCGTGGGCAAAACGGTAACGATGGGCCTTGCAGAGGCGAATCCCATCAATGATCGACGCGTGGTTCAAGGCATCACTGATGACGGCGTCCTCCGGCCCTAAGAGTGTTTCAAACAATCCCCCGTTGGCGTCAAAACAACTCGTATACAGGATAGCATCATCCGCGCCAAAAAACCGAGCAATGGACTGCTCTAACTGTTTATGCAAATCCTGGGTACCGCAGATAAAACGCACCGACGCCAGGCCGAAACCGTACCGGTCCAACGCTTCTTGCGCCGCGGCCTTGATGTACGGGTGATTGGCCAACCCCAGGTAGTTGTTGGCGCAAAAATTCAGCACTTCACCCCCTTCCACCGTGGCGATGGCAACCCCCTGGGGTGTGGTGATCGTGCGTTCCTGTTTAAACAGGCCATCTGCCTTGATCTGGTTCAATTCCTTTTCGTAAATGGTTTTACTGCCCATAAGTTGTTACTCTTTTGATTGGTTAATTAAAGGTTGTTCCCGCAGGGATCGCGGCTGTATTTACCATTCCAGAATGACTTTTCCGCACTGTCCTGATTCCATCACCTCGAATGCGGCCTGGTACTCGTCGATGGGGAAGCGGTGCGTCACCACTTGTGCAAGGTCTAACCCGCTGCGTAGCATTTGGGTCATCTTATACCAGGTTTCAAACATTTCCCGGCCGTAGATCCCTTTAATGTGAAGCCCTTTGAAAATCACCTGGTTCCAATCGATTTGGGTATGTTCTGGTAGTAGTCCCAGTAGGGCAATCCGTCCACCATGATACATGGTGCGCAGCATGTCCCGAAACGCGTCAGGACTTCCTGACATTTCCAGTCCGATATCAAAGCCGTGGGTGATGTTGAGTTCTTTAAAGGTGTCTTCTATTCTTTCCCGGGTGATATTGACGGTCCGCGAGGCGCCCATCTTCCGGGCCAGGTTGAGTCGATAATCGTTATGATCGGTAATGACCACGTGGCGTGCGCCGACGAATTTACAAATGGCCGTGGCGATGATCCCAATGGGTCCAGCCCCGGTGATGAGTACGTCTTCCGCCACCATGTCAAAGGAGAGGGCGCAGTGGGTGGCATTCCCGAAAGGGTCAAAAAAGGCGGCAATTTCAGCCGGGATGTCCGGATGAACTGGCCACACATTGCGTTCAGGCAGCACTAGGTATTCCGCAAAGGCACCCGCCCGCTGGATGCCAATCCCCACCGCCTGGTGACATAGATGGCGTTTTCCGGCCCGGCAGTTTCGACAATAACCGCAGGTGATATGCCCTTCACCAGATACGCGTTGGCCCTTCTCATAATGCGTGACGCCGGGTCCCACCTCCACGATCTCTCCCATGAACTCATGCCCGATGATTAACGGTGGGTGGATCGTTCTCTGGGCCCATTCATCCCATTGGTAAATGTGTAAATCCGTCCCACAAATGGCGGTTTTTTCGATTTTGAGTACTACGTCGTTCGTCCCTATGATTGGGTCAGGTACGGTATCTAATACGATACCCCGGCGGGGTTCTTTTTTTACAAGGGCTTTCATGAAAAGGATTTCAAAACGATTGGTAAAAACTGAACGAATTTACAGGAAAGAAATTTACAGCGCGGGGATCAGGAGCACAATCCAAAACCCAGGAATTAAGTTCGGAATAATGAAGATCGAAAGTCCGGGGAAAGCTATCGCGATGGAGCGAGTCAGGGTGGTTAAGGCTCTTTACCCTGCCCGGATCCAGTCGGCATGGAACTTGTTTCCCCTGAACCCGTCCAGTAAATTCCCGGCGCTTAATGGAGCCAAAACAACCCGAATAATTTTCTATGACCAGGATTATTGCCTTTACCAACCAGAAAGGCGGCGTGGGTAAAACCACCTCCGCCGTCAATGTTGCCGTGAGTCTCGCCGTGACGGAGGTCAAAACCTTGTTGGTGGACTTGGACCCCCAGGCTAACGCCACCACAGGGATATCCGAACTCATGGATGGGGTTCCGCCTAAGACCATTTATGATATTCTCATTCGTGGCGCCGATGTCCATGAAGCGATTGCCGAAACCCAGTTTTCTTACTTTCACGTCATCACTTCCACGCACGACTTGGTCGGGGCGGAAATCGAGTTGGTAAGTATCATGGCCCGGGAATACCAGGTACAGAAAACCCTGGCACCAATAACCGATCAATACGACTATATCTTGCTTGATTGCCCCCCATCCCTGGGATTGCTAACTATAAACGCCCTTACCACCGCCAATTCCGTTATCATTCCCATCCAGTGTGAGTATTACGCCTTAGAGGGTTTAGGCCAACTGCTGAATACCATTCGCCTGGTACAAAAACATTTAAATGCCGATTTAGCTATCGAGGGGGTTCTGTTAACTATGTACGATTCACGGTTAAATCTATCGAAGCAGGTGGCGGAAGAGGTTAAGAGTTATTTCGGAGACAAATTGTTCCAAACCATTATTCATCGTAATGTTCGCCTGGGAGAGGCCCCCAGTTTTGGTAAACCGGCCTTGTTGTACGACGCCAACTCCACCGGGGCCCAGAATTACATGCAGTTAGTAGAGGAGATCTTGGAACGTGGCAACTAAACGTTTAGGTCGTGGATTAGAAGCCCTAATTCGTCCGTTGGAATCGGTGGAGACGGTTCCTGGGGCCGGGGTAGTACCTTTACCCCTTTCAGCCATCAAGGTTAATCCCCATCAACCCCGGAAGAGTGGTTTCGATGAGCGGAGCCTGGAGGAATTGGCCAATTCCATTCGGTCCAAGGGAGTGGTCACCCCCATCACCGTACGGCAGGAGGGGAGTGCTTACATTTTGATCGCCGGTGAACGCCGGTGGCGTGCCGCCCAACTGGCCGGGTTGAAAGAAATTCCCGCCTACATCATCGAGGTGACTAATGAAGCCGAGATGGTGGAAATGGCCCTCATCGAGAACCTCCAGCGGGAAAACCTGAATCCTTTGGAAGAAGCCGAGGCCTATGCTCTGTTGCAAAGCAAGTTCAATCTCTCACAGCAGGCGATTGCGAAAGCCGTGGGGAAAAATAGGGTAACGGTGACCAATGCCCTGCGGTTATTAAAACTGCCTGCGGAGATAAAGCAGAGTTTGCGTGACGGCACTCTCTCCGCCGGACATGGCCGGGCCCTTTTGGCATTGAAAACCAAGTCGGCGATGTTAAAATTGTGGCGTCGTATTCTGCGTGAAGATTTGAGCGTCCGGGCCGTGGAAGCTCTTGCTAGGAAAAAAGCGGTTACCGCTTCTCCCTCCCCTGCCAAAAAGCATTCCTCGGTAACGCCTGCTGTTCGCCGCATAGAAGATGAGTTGGTGACCCTCTTAGGAACAAAAGTAAAATTGAAACCCCACGGGAAACAGGGAACCATCGTAATTAATTACTATTCAGCAGAGGATCTGGAGCGTATCCTGGACTTACTGCGTTCCCTCCAGTGAATCCATCGTCATGAGAAAGATAAAGCCCAAACGGTACACCATCCTGTTCATCCCGGATACTGATGATGAGAGTAAAAGCTATTCCCTCTCCCGGCGGTGGCTGCGCCTGGCGGTGGGTGTAGTCCTGCTGGTGGTTCTTGCTTTGGGAGGCCTGAACTGGTATTTCATTCCCCGGGCTCTGGAATATGCTGACCTCAGCAACCGATACGACAAGCTCCTTGCTGAACGGGTTAAAATGGCCAGCCTCTATCGTGACCTTCAGCGGCTCCAACAAATGAACGAACTGGTACGCGCCCGTTTAGGGGCGGATTCACCCAACACAACTCTTGCCGGGGGGGACACTACGGCTGAGGACTCGTCCCGGGACCAGAAGGAATTTTACCTTTCTTTCGTGGAGAATATTCCCTCCGTGACGCCTTTGGATGGCATCGTCACCCAACGCTTGGTGGTTCATTCCCCGGTATGGCAGAAGAACCATTACGGGATCGATATTGCCTGTAAGGAAGGGGAAGCTGTGAAAGCCACCGCTGCCGGCACCGTCGTTTTTTCCGGCTGGACTTACGATTTAGGGAATTTGATCATTCTCTATCACGGTAATGGCTATTTCAGTCATTATGGCCATAATCAATTAAATTTAGTGGAGCAACACCAGGTTATTCAACGAGGTCAAGTGATTGCCAATGCTGGGAATACGGGGATCTCCTCCGGTCCCCATCTGCATTTTGAAATTTGGAAAGATGGCCAAGTTTTGGACCCTTTTCTCTTTTTCCCGGAATATAAACAAAAGGATCTGAGTAGTAGCGACAATGAGTAAGTTCAAAAGACAGCATGCCCATACCGTTATCGGAGTTGATGCAGTCATCAAAGGGGATATCACTTTAAAAGGCGGGCTGGTGGTGTATGGCAAAATATTCGGGGATGTCTCTACCGATGGACCGATACGCATTGCCCGAAGCGGGGCCGTCTACGGCCATATTCGCGGCAGTGATATTCATATTGGGGGTCACGTAGAAGGCAAGGTAACTGTGGTCAATCGGGCGGTGTTGGGGAGCGAGTCGGTATTGAAAGGAGATCTGGTCTATCAGCGTTTGTTAATTCAGGAGGGGGCTCGTTTTGAAGGCCAATGTGATCTTTCCGAAGTGTATGCTACCGAAGAAGTACAGCCTCAGGAAGCGACAGGTTCGGAACCCATTTAGATGGATGCGATCGGCTATGGGTGAGGAATCTTTTTTTACGCGTTCTTTGTCCTATTTTCAAAAAGTTGTTCGTGCTTCGGGACCGGCTGCAGCGGCTTCGTATACGCTGATCGGCGCCATTATTTTTTTTGGTGCTATTGGACTTTTATTTGATAAGAAATTTGGCACCTCTCCGGTGCTACTACTTCTAGGGATTCTATTGGGTTTGATTGTGGGGTTTTATGAATTAGCCAAATTGGTGTGGCGCCCACCAAAGTAATCCCCATGATCTTAATTTATTTATCGCTCTTCTGCCTGGGAAGCTGGGGGCTCCTGGCTATCTTTTTTCCAGCCTACATAACCGAAATATTTTTAGGTTTGCTTATTCCCTGGCTCATGGGCTTGTTTACCCTGGGGACGGTAGAAAGAATCTATGAGCGGCACCCGGAAAAACTAACCGCTTTTATGATGAAGGCCTTTTTCGGTAAGATGGTTATCGTGGCCTTGTATATAATCCTGTTGTTTAGTTTTTATACTTTTCATGCATTGCCGTTTGTTATTAGCTTTGCCGGCTATTTTATTACGCTCCATACTCTGGAGGCGTTTTACTTACGATCCACATTCAACAAATAGGTAGGATTCTTTTACCCTTACATGAGTGTCAGCCAGCACAGTCCTGAATCTGGCAGCGTGATGGACCAGGTGAGCGATACTATTATTGAACACATCGCCAATAGTCCTGGAGAACACCCCATCATTAAATTACCCACCGTCTGGGGAATCGATTTCTCCGTCACTAAACATGTGTTTATGCTCTGGTTTGTGGCGGCCCTGGTGGCCCTGATTGTGATTCCCCCCGTGCAGCGTTACTTAAAACGGGGTACCAGTGAGGCGCCCACCGGTTTTATGAATGCCCTGGAAACAATCCTCCTCTACATTCGGGACTCCGTTGTGCGTCCCAACGTAGGGAGCCGGTTTTTAAATACGTGGTCCCCCTTGGTGCTTACTTTCTTTTTCTTTATCATTTTTGCCAACGGGATTGGACTCCTACCCATTTTCGATCTCTTAGGTTTGCTGGATCGGTTTGTGCTCCATACTTCAGCAGATTCTTTGCTTAACCGCTTGCTCCACGGAGGGCCGACGGCGACGGGGAATTTCAACGTGACAGCCGGACTCGCCTCGATCACTTTCTTTGCCATCATCGTTGCGGGAGCCAAGGCCCACGGTTTTCTAAAGCATTGGAAAAACATGATTCACCCCGGCTTACCTGGGTTTGTTTATCTGATACTGATTCCCATCGAAATTATGAGCATGTTCGTTAAGCCGTTTGCCCTTACCATGCGACTGGCGGCGAATATGACCGGGGGACACATTGCCATGTTAGTGGTCCTTTCCTTCATGGCCATTTTTGCCGAAATCTTCAGTAGCTTGCTGGCCGGAATTGGGGTGGCTTTCATATCGGTGCCCATGGCGGCGGGTATCTCGGCCCTGGAAATAATTGTTGTGATTGTGCAAGCGTATGTCTTTACGCTGCTAACGGCTGTGTTTATCGGCATGGCTATCAATGTTCATCATGAATAATAACGGAGGATAGATAAGATGGAAGTACTACACTATTTTGGTGCTGCCTTGGGACTGGGCTTATCGGTGATCGGTGCCGGGATTGGCATTGGGAAATTGGCGGCTGCCGCCGGGGAGAGTATTGCCCGGCAACCTGAAGCGGCCGATAAAATTACCGGCGCCATTAACCTGCCTCTATTCCTGCTCGAAGGAGTCGCCATTCTGGGGGAGGTGTTCTGTCTTTTGATCGTTTTGATGCGCTAAAACACCCCGGAATTCTCTTTAACAATATGGGTACACGTTATGGATAATCCCCTGACAAAATTAGATCCAGGTCTTTACATCTGGACCGTCCTTACCTTTCTACTCCTATTGGGTGTACTGACGAAATACGCCTGGAAACCCCTCCTCAAGATGCTGGAGCAGCGTGAGAACCGGATTCGCGATTCGCTGCGAGCAGCCCAGGAAGCCCGCCAGGAGACCGAGCGTCTCCAGGCCGATTCCAAGGCCCTTCTGGCGCAAGCCCATGCCCAAGCCCAGGACATCCTGGCCCAGGGTAAAGTGGCTGCTCGTAAATTGAAGGATGAAACCCTTCAGGAGGCGAAAACTAAGACCCAAGCCCTAATCCGCGAGGCCGAGACCCGGATCGAAACGGAAAAACAAAAAGCCCTCCTCGAAGTGCGTACGGAGGTGGTGGATCTTTCCCTGCAGATTGCTCGGAAGTTAATTCAGAAAAACCTTACCACTGAGGACAACCTTACTTTGATCAAAGAATCCCTGCGGGACTTGAACACGCTCCATGAGGCTCGATCGTAAATCCAAGAATTACGCCCAGACGCTGTTTGAGGTAGCTCGGGAGATGCACTGCGTTCAGGAAGTCCGGGAAAGCCTTCAAGTCCTGGCGTATTTGTTGAAAGCTGATAAGCTGTTCTTAGCCTTTTTTCAGTCCAGGAAAATAACAGGAACCCAGAAGGCTGGCATTGTCCAGACCCTTTTAAAGTCCCGTTGCCACCCCGTGGCGGCTGAATTCTTCGGCCTCCTGGCCGATGTTAGAGAGTGGTCACGGTTCCGGGCAATAGCCTCCATATATGAGAACGTGGCGCGTATTCACCTAAACGAAGTTGAGGTGACCGTCTACTCAGCCATGAAGCTACAACCCCATGAGCAGGATCATATTCGCCAGGCTTTGGAAAAAGCCTTGGGGCGGAATACCAGCATGCAAAATGTCGTTGATCCCTCCTTGATAGCCGGTTTGAAGCTGCGCATGGGAAATCTTTTCTTGGATAGCTCGATTCAAAATCGGATGAACCAATTGCATTCAGCCCTTTTACAATCTTAACCAATAAGCGGAACTATGGATATTAATACAACTGAGATTAGGAAACTCCTACAGGAACGGGTTGACCAGTTTGAGATGCACTTGGATGTTGCCGAAGTGGGCGAGGTCCTGGAAGTGGGAGACGGAATCGCTCGTGTCAGTGGTTTGGAAAACGTCATGGCCAATGAACTGGTGGAGCTCCCCAATGGTATTTATGGCATGGCCCTCAATTTAGAAGAAGATAATGTAGGGCTGGTATTATTCGGGGAGAGCTACCTAGTAAGTGAAGGTGACTTAGCCAAACGAACGGGAGCGGTGGTGGAGATCGGTGTTGGCAAGGAGGTCCTGGGACGGGTTCTCAGTCCTTTAGGTCAACCTTTGGACGGTAAAGGGCCCTTAAAGGTGACCGAAAAGCGCCGTATCGAGCGGAAAGCACTGGGTGTTTTGGCCCGGCAACCCGTTAAAGAGCCTTTACAAACGGGTATTAAGGCGATTGATGCCATGATTCCTATTGGTTGCGGTCAGCGTGAACTGATTTTAGGGGACCGCCAGACGGGTAAAACGGCCATTGCCATCGATACCATCCTGAAACAGAAGGACACGCAGGAGACCGAGGCGCCGGTATATTGTATTTACGTGGCCATTGGTCAAAAGGCCTCCACCGTAGCTCGTGTCATTGCCGAGCTAAATGCCCACGAGGCCATGGATTACACGACCGTTATCGCCGCCAATGCTTCCGACCCGGCCCCCCTGCAATTCCTGGCTCCCTACGCCGGGTGCACGATTGGTGAATATTTCCGCGATAATGGCCAACACGCCCTCATTGTTTACGATGACCTCTCCAAGCATGCAGTAGCTTACCGGCAAGTTTCCCTGTTGTTGCGACGTCCACCGGGGCGCGAAGCCTACCCGGGGGATATTTTTAACCTTCACAGCCGGTTATTAGAACGGGCCTCCAAGTTGAATGATGAGTTGGGTGGGGGATCTCTCACGGCGCTCCCCATTATCGAAACCCAGGAAGGAGACGTGTCAGCCTATATTCCCACGAATGTTATCTCCATTACCGATGGGCAGATTTTCCTGGAGTCCGACCTTTTTTATTCGGGTGTGCGGCCAGCCATCAACGTGGGGATCTCTGTTTCTCGGGTAGGGGGAAACGCCCAGATTAAAGCCATGAAACAGATAGCCGGTTCCCTGCGCCTGGACCTTGCCCAATTCCGGGAATTGGAAGCCTTTGCGAAGTTCGGTTCTGATCTGGACAAGGCCACCCAGCAACAGCTTACCCGGGGCTACCGTCTGGTGGAAATTTTAAATCAGGATCAGTACGAACCCTTACCCGTGGAAAAACAAATTGCCGTGCTCTATGCGGGGGTCAACGGCTACCTCGATGACCTCACCATTGAAAAAACACGCCTTTTTAGTAAGGAGTATCTGGCTTTTATGGAAACGAGTGCCAGTACCGTCTTAGCCGACATTGCCGCTAAAAAGGAACTCACCGACGACATCCAGGCAGCCCTAAAGAAAACCCTAACAGATTTCCTGTCGGGTTTCAAAGAGCGCCCTTGATTTGATATGTTAAACTTCAATAACAACCCCTAGTCCCCGAAGGCGCTTTTCCCTTGCCATGGCCAGTTTAAAAACCATTCGTCATCGGATCGGCTCGGTCAAAAATATTCAGAAAGTCACCCGGGCCATGAAGATGGTGGCTGCTGTCCGGTTACGCCGCGCCCAGTTGAACATGGAACAGGCGCGACCGTACGCCCATCGCTTGCAGGAGGTGTTGCGGGATTTACTCCCCGCCATTGATCGTCGCCTACACCGCTTGCTAGAAGTGCGCGAGCCAGTTCACGTGGGGGTGGTGGTGATCACGGGGGATCGAGGGTTATGTGGAAGTTTCAATTCCAATATTCTCCGGTGCGCAACGGCGATCCTGCAAGACTATCAAGACAAAGAGATCAAGATCATTTGCGTGGGTCGTAAAGGGCGCGATTTTTTCCGCAAACAACCCTATCCTATCATTGGGGAATATACCCGCTTTTGGAAGGAGCTGAATTTTGGCCACGCCATTTCCATCGTGGACCAAATTACCGAATTGTATCTACGCCTCGATTTAGACAAGGTGATTTTGATCTACAACGAGTTTAAAAATGTCGTACGCCAGGAAGTCATCACCCAACCCTTTTTGCCTTTGGTTCTGGGGGAAGAGGATCGTGAGTTGGGGGCTGTAGATTACGGAGAGTTTTTATTTGAGCCCTCCCAAGAACTGATTGTGAACTCCCTGATACCGCGGCATTTGAATGTGCAGATGTGGCAGGCCCTGTTGGAGTCCAACGCAGCCGAGCAAGCCGCCCGAATGACGGCCATGGGAGCCGCCACGGATAATGCCTCTGATATGCTCACGAATCTTACGCGCGAATACAACAAAGCCCGCCAGGCGTCCATCACCAAAGAATTGTTGGACATCGTAGGTGGGGCCGAAGCTTTACGGAATACTTAAGAGGAACCCATGGAACATTTTGGAAAGATTACACAGATTATGGGGGTGGTGGTGGATATTGTCTTTGAAGACGGCCATCTTCCCGAAATATATAACGCCCTGGAATTGGAGCGGCCAGATGGACAACCCCTCATCTTAGAAGTGGCCCAGCATCTTGGTGATTTAACTGTCCGCACCGTGGCCATGGATACGACCGACGGCTTACAACGGGGGATGAAAGTGCATGATACGGGTGGCCCCATCACCGTGCCGGTTGGACCGCAAACCCTGGGTCGGATATTCGATCTGTTGGGCAATCCCATTGACAACCAGGACCCACCCCAGACTGAAAAACGCTACCCCATCCACCGGGAGACACCCCAGTTGGAAGAATATTCCGTGGAATCGGAAGTCTTGGAAACAGGAATTAAAGTCATTGACCTGTTGGAGCCGTACACCAAGGGAGGCAAGACGGGTCTCTTCGGAGGCGCCGGAGTAGGGAAGACGGTGCTCATTCAGGAGCTCATTCGGAATATCGCCACGGAACATGGGGGTTTCTCGGTCTTCGCTGGTGTAGGCGAGCGGACCCGCGAGGGGAACGACCTTTACCTGGAGATGAAAGAGTCGGGAGTTTTAGAAAAGACTACCCTGGTATTCGGGCAGATGAATGAGCCACCGGGGGCGCGGCTACGTGTGGGCCTCTCTGGTCTAGCTATGGCCGAATATTTCCGGGACGAAGAAGGGAAAGATGTCCTGTTGTTCATTGACAATATATTCCGTTTTACGCAAGCCGGTTCGGAGGTATCAGCCCTGTTAGGCCGCATGCCTTCCGCCGTGGGATACCAGCCCACCCTTTCAACTGAAATGGGCGAACTTCAGGAACGCATTACCTCTACAAAAAAAGGGTCCATTACTTCTGTCCAAGCAGTATATGTACCCGCTGATGACCTTACGGACCCGGCCCCAGCTACCACCTTTGCCCATTTGGATGCCACGACCGTCCTTTCCCGTCAGATTGCTGAGTTGGGAATTTACCCGGCGGTGGATCCCCTGGATTCTACCTCCCGGATTCTGGACCCCCGCGTGGTGGGTGGGCGCCACTACCAGGTCGCCAAAACCGTCCAGGAGATTTTGCAGAAGTATAGGGATCTCCAGGACATCATTGCCATCCTGGGGATGGACGAACTTTCTGACGAGGACAAACTCACCGTCGCCCGTGCTCGACGGATCCAGCGCTTCTTATCCCAACCCTTTTTTGTGGCTGAACAGTTCACCGGGACCCCCGGCCGCTACGTCCAGTTAGATGACACAATCGACGGCTTCGAGCGCTTGATCAACGGGGAATTCGATACCTTGCCTGAACAAGCCTTCCTCTACGTGGGCACTATTGATGAAGCGTCAGAAAAAGCTAAGAAAATAGCGGCGTAAAGGAAGCGCTTTTCTGGCCCATGGCGACGTTCCACTTAGAAATCATAACTCCCACCCGGGTCTATGACGAGGGGCAGGTCTCCTACGTGCGTTGCCCTGGTTTAAACGGTTCCTTTGGGGTGTTGGCCCATCACACGCGATCTATCTTTGCCCTGGAAGTGGGTGTGGTAAAGGTCGTCCGTGGTGAGCAAACCCGCTATTTTGCCACCAGCGGGGGATACGCCGAGGTGTTGGGAGATAAAGTCCGCCTCTTGCTGGAAACGGCAGAATATGCCGGTGACATTGACATAGAACGGGCCAATAAGGCGGTCCAGCGGGCCAAGGAACGATTACAGCAAAAGGCGCATATTGACGCCGCGCGAGCTCGGGCATCCTTGCAAAAGGCCTTGAATCGTCTCCAGGTGGCAAGACTATAAATTCGTCATACCTACTTGATACCCGCCGCTCGTAATTTCCGAGCGGCTTTTTATTTCAACAGGGACACCATGTTTCAAAGAACACACACTTGCGGGGAACTTCGCCTCGAACATAATCAACAGACCGTTGTACTAAATGGATGGGTTCATACAGTACGGCTTCACGGACAGGTTATTTTTATCGACCTCCGGGATCGCTATGGAAAGACGCAATTGGTCTTTAATCCGGACGCATTCCAGGGCGATTTTCAATTAGTTAAAAAACTTTCTGTTGAGGATGTAATCAGCATTACGGGTATGGTCCGGGCGCGTGCCAGCGGGGCCCAAAACCCCCGCTTGGCCACGGGCGAAGTCGAGGTCCTGGTAAAGCACCTAAAAGTGTTGAATGAAGCAGCGCCCCTGCCTTTTCAAATTACTAAACGGGAAAGCGCTACCGAGGAATTCCGCCTCAAATACCGTTACCTGGAGCTCAGAACCGAGGAATTACAGCGTAACCTGGCCCTTCGCCATGCGACCTATCAAGCGGTTCGCCGGTACCTGTCTGAGCATGATTTTCTAGAAGTGGAAACACCCGTATTGATGAAATCGACTCCGGAAGGCGCCCGGGATTATCTGGTCCCCAGCCGGATTCATAAGGGGAGATTCTACGCCCTTCCTCAGTCGCCCCAAACCTATAAACAACTCCTCATGGTCGCAGGGCTGGATCGCTATTTTCAAATCGTGAAATGTTTTCGCGACGAGGATTTACGGGCTGACCGTCAACCGGAGTTTACCCAAATCGACCTGGAAATGTCCTTTGTAGCAGAGGACCAGGTACGCGAGATAAGTGAAGGACTGACGCGCACGGTTTTTTCCTCGGTGGCCGGTGTGGAGCTGCCAGATCCCTTTCCCATAATGAATTACCTCGAAGCGCTAGAAACTTTCGGCACCGATCGCCCGGACTTAAGGTTTGATTTACCCTTGTTGGACGTGAAACCATTTGCTGGTAAGAGCACTTTCAACGCCTTCCAGTCTGTGGAGGCTGTCCGGGGCTTGCGGTTGCCGGGTGGCGCCAAGTATTCGCGAAAAAAGATAGACGAGTTGAATACCTTCGTTCAACATCATCACGCCAAAGGTTTGACCTTTGTGAAACAGGTGGGAGGTGTATTAACGGGTGGCGTAGCCAAGTTTTTCCCTACTGACTTACAACATAGTATGATTGAAAAATTTGATCTCAAGGAGGGGGATATTCTATTCATGGTAGGGGATACCTGGAAAATGGCGCTCCACGCCCTGGGGGCCCTGCGAACGGAATTGGCCCGCCGGGAAAATCTTGTTAATAAGGATCAGTTTCGTCCAGTGTGGGTGATGGGTTTTCCCATGTTTGAGTGGGATCCTACCGAACAACGTTACGTGGCCATGCACCATCCTTTTACGGCTCCCCAGCCAGAAGACCTTTCGCTGTTAACCTCGGAACCTAAGAAAGTCCGGTCCCGAGGGTACGATTTGATAATCAACGGTTACGAAATTGCGGGCGGTTCGATTCGTATCCATGATCCTGACGTTCAGCAACAAGTTTTCCGCGTGTTGGGGATTGAAGCGGAGGAGGCCAAGGAGAAATTCGGTTTTCTCTTAGAGGCTTTCACTTATGGTGCCCCACCCCATGGCGGGATTGCTTTCGGTTTTGATCGCTTGGTCATGTTGTTGGCCGGGGCGGAAAACATCCGGGAAGTCATTGCCTTTCCCAAAACAACCAGCGCCTTGAACCTCATGGACGGCTCCCCCGGTACCATCTCGGAAAGCCAACTTCGCGAATTGGGACTCGCGCTGATTCCCAGGCCAAAATCGTGACCTTAACAAGCCAAGTCATTTGTGTGACCGGGGCCACCGATGGCATCGGGAAAGTAACGGCGTTGGAACTGGCTCGTCAAGACGCTACCATCGCCATTGTGGGGCGCAACCCCGAGAAAGGCAAACGGGTCGTGGAAGAAATCCAAAGCGCTACCGGGAACGAGGCCATACGGTTTCACTGCGCAGATCTCAGTTTAATGGCCCATATTCGGAAACTTACTGACGAACTGGAATCCACGTATGCTCGTTTAGACGTGTTAGTCAATAACGCCGGCGCTTTTTTTCATGGCTTCCAGCGAACATCTGAAGGGTTTGAACAAACTTTTGCTTTGAACCATCTCAATTATTTCCTGTTAACTAATCGTCTCCTGGAGTTGCTCAAGGCTTCGGGGAAGGGACGTATTGTCAACGTGTCTTCGGAAGCACACCGGGGAGCCATACTTGACCTGGAGAACCTTAACGGAGAGAAAAACTATTCTGGCTGGAAGGCCTATCAGCAGTCCAAGTTGACCAATATTCTTTTCACTTACCATCTGCATCGCCGTTTAGCTTCCGGTACCGTAACAGTAAACTGTTTACATCCCGGGTTCGTGGCTACCAAGTTTGGCCACAATAACCGCGGTTTGGTGGGCCTGGCCCTGCGGTGGTCGCAGAAATTAGGGGCTATTTCGGTGGTGGAAGGAGCCAAGACCAGCATTTACCTGGCTTCTTCCGAAGAAGTTGCCGGAGTTAGTGGAAAATATTTTGATCGGTGTAAACCGCGAGAAAGCTCCCCCGAGTCGTATGACCAGACCCTGCAAGAAAAGCTATGGGAAGTAAGTGAAAGTATGGTTGCTCGAGTTTAAGGGGGTTTATTTGTAGTCCGTGTCTTTTGTAGCCGAGGTTGTCCAGTCAAGATTGAAGGGGGATTTATGGCGGCACGGGGTATTATTCATTTTGATTTAGACGCCTTTTTTTGCTCGGTTGAGGTACTGCAAAATCCCGCCTGGCGGAAAAAACCGCTGGTTGTGGGGGGTGCGTCTAACAAGCGTGGGGTGGTTGCCTCGGCTTCTTATCCGGCGCGAAAATACGGTATACATTCGGCCATGCCCATGGCTCAAGCCCAACGCCTTTGCCCCCATCTTGTCATTGTACCACCCCATTTTAAACGCTACCGGGCCTATTCACGAATCGTAATAGGGATTTTGGAAAAAGCAGCTGACGCGTTTCAACAAGTCAGCATCGACGAAGCCTACCTGGATGTGACCGGTCAATTGACCCACTGGGAGGAGATTATCGAAATTGGGAAAGCTTTACAGACCAAGATTGCCCAACATGTGGGATTACCGGCCTCCCTTGGCTTGGCAAGCAATAAGTTAGTTGCCAAGATTGCCTCCGCCTCTGCAAAACCTGCGGGCTTTACGGTAGTTACACCGGGCACTGAACGGACGTTTTTAGCGCCTCTGCCCATAGGTAAAATTCCTGGAATCGGTCCTCGTACCGCGGCGCGTCTGAACGCTTTTGGGATCCAGACCATCCAACAATTACAAACCTGTTCCTTGGATATTTTGAAACCCTTTGGCCGCTGGGGCGCCTTGATGATCCAATGGGCTCGCGGTGAGGATACCCGGCCGGTTCGTCAGGAACGCAGCCGCAAATCTCTCAGCCAGGAGCGCACTTTTCCCACGGACGTGACCGACCGGGAAGAGCTATTAAAATGCTTAACAGACTTGAGCGAGAAGGTGGCTGCGCGGCTTCAACAGAAAGAGCTATTTGCCCACACGGTTTTTATCAAAGTACGCTACTCCGATTTTACGACCTTTACCCGCCAGAGGCGGTTGCTTCGACCGACCAATTCTATAGGGATGATTAACAAGATTGCCAGGGAATTACTGTTGCAGGTCTGGGATGGGCGACGACCCTTGCGACTTTTGGGTGTGGGGGGCCGGAAATTCGATTCGGGAGGGAATCAGCTCTCCTTTTCTTTCTCAAACAAGGAGTAACGGTTAGCCTTCTTGCTCAGCAGGTGAAATAAGCGACAATAGTTCCTGGTAGATTTGGTAATTTTCCCCGTCAAAACAGCAAAAGATGACGGTTTCCGGTAGGGGGTGTTGATCTAAGAATTGTTTCACGGTAGTGAAGGCAATCCGGGCGGCTTTTGTTTTCGGAAAACCATAGACCCCGGTACTAATGTTCGGGAAAGCCAAGCTCTTGAGGCAATGTTTTTCCGCCAGTTTCAAGCTGGACAGGTAAGTCGACTCCAGCAAGGCTGGTTCCTGCCGATGACCTCCCCGCCACACGGGCCCTACGGTGTGAATGATA
This sequence comes from uncultured bacterium, assembly GCA_964628055.1. Classification (GTDB taxonomy): domain Bacteria; phylum Fidelibacterota; class Marinisomatia; order Marinisomatales; family TCS56; genus CAZBEL01. The sequence goes on from CAZVNL010000004.1 coordinate 47,417, forward strand.
AAGCGCGCTGGTAGCTTATACCCCTTGGTAAGGCGAGCTTCTCCCCTGGAACAACCTCCGAGGGTTCGGCATTCTTCTAATAATTGTGGTCCTGCCGCCCGGTGAATGGCGCCATCCACCCCGCCCCCACCCAAAAGAGACGTATTGGCCGTATTCACGATAGCCTCCACGGGAAGCGTGGTAATGTCGCCCCGTAGCACCTGGATCCTGCCTTTTCCCATACGGGGAAATTAATAAATTCCACCTTATTATTCTTCGGTTGGATTGCTGCCTCTTATCTCAACGACGGCGAAGAAAAAGGGTCGTGACTCTGGCTGAACTGTAGTAATTTTCTAAGAAGAGAGGGTTTATGAAAAAAGCACTTTTCATCATTATTCTTTTAACCGGGTTTTTGTGGGCCCAGGAAGCGGTTCCCGATAGCCTCCTTACGGAAGATCAGTAGACCAGTTTTGATAAAGTGCAGCACCTGAGTTTCAGTTGCCTGTGGATGTTGAGCGTCCAGTACGTGTTGGTTAACAAAGGAGGGTTTCGTGAAGAAGCGGGCTATCCTGTGGCTCTATCCGCTGGGGTCCTATTAGGTTTAGAGAAGGAATGGTATGATAAACGCCGTCCCCAGGGCTATTTCAGTCGGCGGGATTTAGTGGCCGGTGGCGTTGGACTGGCCCTGGCTTCCCTGATCATCCTGTTTTAACCCTCACTAGCAAGAGGAGCTACCATGCCACCTATTACGATTGCTTTGGATGCCATGGGGGGCGATCACGCCCCTCAAGAAATTGTTGCCGGCGCTTTAGAGGCGATGCGCTCTCACCCGGTAAAAATCATTTTTGTAGGTGACCGCCAGGCTATCGAAGAACATGTTCAACAACGTGGTACTGAACCTGGCTCGTATGAAATTCTCCACACTCCCCAGGTGATAACCATGGAAGAAGCCCCCAAGGAGGCCGTGGAGCAAAAGCCGGATGCCTCCATTGCCCTGGCGGCGCAATTGGTGGGCTCGGGGAAGGCCGACGCCCTGGTGTCGGCCGGGAGTACCGGATCGGTAGTGTTGTCGGCGGCGAAATATATCCCCCGGATTTATGGAGTACGGCGCACCGCCATTGCTACCGTTTATCCCACGCTAAATGAGAGTAAACGGCAGGACAATCTCGCATTAATGGTTGACGTGGGGGCTAATGTGAAGTGCAGCGCCGAAGAACTGGTACAGTTTGCCATCATGGGGTCGGTTTACGTGGCGGATATTCGCGGGGTTACGGACCCGAAAGTGGCTCTGTTGAATATCGGGGAAGAGGCCACTAAAGGGGGCAAAAAAATGCAGGAAGCCTACCGTTTGTTAAAGAAGGTGCCGGGCATTTCCTTTAGCGGAAACGTTGAGGGAAAAGACATCTTGCGGGGGATTGTGGACGTCATCGTTACCGAAGGATTTGTGGGGAATATTGTGGTGAAGACGTTGGAAGGGGCGGCCAAGACGGTAAGCCAGTTGGGAAAAATGGCTTTCAAAGCCCGATTGGGTTGGAAGGTTGGCTTGTTTTTCCTGCGTAAAGGCTTGGCTATCTTACGGGAAGTTACCGACTATACAGAATACGGCGGGGCACCCCTATTGGGGTTCGATAAAATCGTGATTATTGCCCACGGTCGCTCCAACGCCAAAGCTGTGGCCAATGCCATTAAGTTGGCCAGTAAATGCGTACGGGACGATGTCTGTGGGATCATTGCGAAAAAAATCCGTACTTTTGAGACCGAACCGGGACGTGAATATGGACGTCTGTCAGACGAGTATTGAGGGGGAGCAATTAGGACCAGATCAAAAAATTGATTTTGCACTAACCGGGTAAGATGTAGAGAGGATTTACATGGAGATGCAATACCGAACGTTGGGGAATTCAGGATTACGTTTGAGCGTTTTCTCTTACGGGTCGTGGATAACCTTTGGCAATCAGGTTGGTTTAGAAGAAGCCCAGAAGCTCATGAAGACGGCTTACGATGCTGGAGTGAATTTTTTCGATAATGCCGAGGTTTACACCCAGGGGAAATCGGAAGAGATCATGGGGCAGGCGGTCCGTCGTTTGGGGTGGAGTCGGGATAGTTTTTGTGTGTCCAGTAAAGTGTTTTTTGGGGGGCAGCGTCCTACCCAGCGGGGGCTGCATCGTAAACACATCACCGAGGCCTGCCATGGGGCTTTACGGCGGCTTCAGGTGGAGTACCTGGACCTTTTTTTCTGTCATCGCCCCGACCACCATACCCCCATTGTAGAAACAGTGCGGGCCATGCATACCCTGGTTTTACAGGGGAAAATATTGTATTGGGGGACTTCCGAATGGAGTGCCGATCAAATTCGTACGGCTTATGCCGTGGCCCGGGAGCATCATTTGACCCCTCCCACGATGGAACAACCAGAATATAACCTCTTCGAACGTCAGAAAATGGAACGGGAGTATCGGGACCTTTTCCGGGATGAACACCTAGGGACGACCGTTTGGTCTCCGTTGGCTTCGGGTATTTTAACAGGGAAATACAGCCGGGGGATACCTGAAAACACTCGCATGAAGGTGGAAGGTTATCAATGGTTACAGGAACGTTTGCTTTCCCCCGAAGGAAAGGAGCGAATTGCTAAGGTGCGGGAGCTGTCCCAATTGGCCGATGAAGTTGGGATTAAATTGGTCCATCTGGTGCTGGGGTGGTGTTTACAAAATCCCAACGTAAGCACGGTAATCTTAGGAGCCTCCAAAGTATCCCAATTGAAAGAGAACCTGAAAACCCTAAAAGTGTTAAACGTTTTCACCTCTGAGCTTATGGAGCAGATCGAGGGGATTGTCCAGACCAAACCGCAAATGCCCATGCAGTTTGAATGAAGGACTTTTAGACAATTATGGGTGACTGGCGGGAATTTTCACCTACTGTTAGGACTTCTTTGCGATTATATCCCTGGAGTAGGATACGTCCCATTCCCTGGGCCACACTGCCCAAGCCCCTTTGCCAGTCGAAAGTGGCGGTTGTCTCTACGGCAGGCCTGGTATTACCCACCCAGGAGGAGTTCGATCCGAGCATTAAGGGCGGCGATTATACGCACCGGGTTATCCCTGCGAATGTTGATTTGGAAACGCTTCGGGACACCCACCGTAGCCGCGTGTTCGACCACGACGGCTACCGTTCAGATCCTAATTTGGCTTTTCCCCTGGACCGGTTGCGGGAACTCCAGGAAGACAAGGTCATTGGAGCCCTGGGCGAACATCACATTTCTCTTATGGGGTCGATTACGGCGCCTGGTAGATTGAAAAAAATGACCGCTCCCAAGGTTGCCAATCTTTTTCTTGAAGAGGGTGTTGATGCTGTGCTATTGTTTCCGGTGTGACCTTTTTGTAACCAGACCGTGAGCCTGGTTGCGGCAACCGTCGAACAGGTGGGAATTCCTACCGTTGTCATTCAGTTTATTTGGGAAATTGCCAGGAAAATAAAACCTCCCCGGGCGTTATTAGTCCCCTATTGTCACGGATACCCCCTGGGAGAACCCCATAATATTCCTCTTCAAAAGGACATTTTGCAGCGAGCGTTGAATTTATTGAACCATCCAGGACCACCACCAGTTTTAGAAACATTCTCCCCGTCGGCTACACCGGTGACCCCTGAGAAAGGAGATTAGCTGTTTGGCTGCCAGAGAGGCTTTGTAGTCGTGAAATATTTTGGAAGGTATTTGATTATAGTCGGGGTCATTTTACTTATTGTAGGTGGATTTATGTATTTTAGCGGGAGCAAGTTAAAGTGGATCGGTCATTTGCCAGGAGATATACGCATCGAACGTGACTCTTTCCGGTTCTATTTTCCAATCACCACGATGGTTCTTTTTTCTCTACTGCTGACCTTGTTGATTCGTATCTATCAATGGTTTCGATAAAGTAACTGCCCCTAACGGTAATAGTCTACGACTCTTTTCCTAATTGTTCCCGTATTTGTCAAAAGGGCATACCCCTGGTGTATTAAACAGTTAATTTGTCCTATTTTGCGCTGACAATACTCAAAAGTTCAGGGAAAAGGGAGTGGTACGGTGTTTGTGCCCTATTAAATGCCAGAGAACTGAAAAGGGAAGATTATGAAAGACAAGACGAAACATTTACAAACCTTACGAGTGCAGCAAAAAGTTGCCCGGTATATTCTGGAGCAGCAGAAAAAGAGTTTGGACGGTTGTGCATTGCCCGTAGTGAACTCCCAGGTTCTGCAGTTTGCACAACTCTTGCCCTTGTTAAAAAATCCAAACATAATGGCCCAAGCATGAGTGATATCATTAGATGGATTATAGGCAAGTTGTTAGGACCCTTTGTTCCAGAACCGGTTCCGGTACCGGTTGAGCCGGCGCCCCGCCCAAAGCCCAGAAGGTGTTAGTATGGCAGGTAATCTTTTCTGCTGAAGCCCCACCGGGGCACGACCCTTTTTTCAACCATTTTCTGTATAACTATTGAATCCCTACATTTCCAACCTCAGATTGTGTGAAATACAATGGTTAACGCATTCCCTAAAGGAGATATAATTCTATTGGATGGCGCCCTGGGCACTGAACTCCAGCGTCATGGGGTGCCCTTACCGCTACCGTTGTGGTCTGCCGAGGCCAATTTGACTCACTCCGAGATCGTTGCTTCCCTCCATCAGGATTACGTGCAGGCGGGAGCCCAGGTATTAACGACCAACACTTTTCGGACCACAAGCTGGTCTTACGTCAAGGCCGGCTACACGCTAGCTTCGGCCCGACAACGTGCCCGGGAAAGTCTCTTACGGGCCGTGACCTTGGCTCGCAAGGCGGCGACGCCAAATACGAGCGTTGCTGGTTCCCTGGCTCCCTTAGAGGATTGTTATCAACCCGACGCCTTTCCAGGGACGACCACCGCCCAGGAAATTTTCGAAGAAACCCTGAGCTGGTTCCAGGAAAAGGGTGTGGATTTATTGCTTTTAGAGACCATGGGAAATAAGGAGGAAATTGCGGCGGCGCTCCAGGTTGCGAAGAAGTTTCCCTTCCCTGTATGGCTGAGCCTGATTCTAAAAGACAGCAGCCATTTACTGGATAATTCCCCCTTGGAAATAGCAATATACTTGGCGAAAAAGAGCAACGCCCAGGCAGTTTTACTGAATTGCAATAGTGTGAAACTTACTCAGGCAGGGATAACGACTTTACAAAGCCATTGGTCTGGGTTCTGGGGAGTTTATCCTAACGTGGGCGCTACTCCCGTCGAGCCGGATGGTACCATTGTGGCAACCATTCCAACGGATATTTTCCGGCGTTATGCTCGGGGATATATTGAAGCCGGGGCTAAGGTTGTAGGTTCCTGCTGCGGTTCTACCCCGGAACATACGCGGTTGTTGCGTCAGTTGATTGAGGAAGTGAAAAAGTGACTTTACATCACCGAGCGAGAGGAGATAAAAAGGTAAGTTTTGCGCGGGCGAGATTATTGGAAAAGGGGAAATTGTGATTTCCGCGATAAATTTTGCTGGAGCAATATGAACCCGTTGGAATATAGTGGCTGGGGGATGTCCCACAAGGGGTATGTTCGACCGAAAAATGAGGATGCCTACCTTGTAGATAATCAATCCGGCTGTTATGCCGTAGCAGACGGGTTGGGAGGTCATCCAGGAGGGGAGATTGCCAGTCACCTCGCAGTGAACGCTTTTCAACAACAGGTTCTTGCTCGAAGGCATGCGGGAATATCGTTCAAGGAAGATGAGCTGATGGAATTGACGGAATCTCTCAACCGAACCGTATTGGTCTACGGACTTCAGCAACCGGAGGTGAGGGGGTTAGGGACCACCTTTTCTGGACTTGTGGTGGAGGGGGATGGCATCTGGATTCTGCACACGGGGGATAGTCGTATTTATGGGTTGACTGAAACAGGTAACCTCATCCAGTTGACCGAAGACCAGACCGTGGCCATGGATTTGGTCAACCAAGGTAAGTTAGATTTAGCGGAGGCCGAGCACCACGCCCATTGGCATATTCTTACCAGTTGCCTGGGAATGACCTCGTGCCGGCCGGAGGTTCTATCATTGAAAGCGAGGGGATATACCTATTTCTTTTTGTGCACCGATGGTTTGTCCAACCTCGTTAACGCTTCCGAAATACAAGCCGAATTGGCGGCCTCAGAGGACTCGCCTGAGGCTCTCTGTCGTCGGTTGGTTGATAAAGCACTGGTGCGCGGTGGGGTAGATAACGTGACGGTAGTTCTGGTAACAATTAGATAATATCTATTGCTTTGGAGGGTAATGTCATACCGAACGTCACCATACAGCCTTTGGATTCTTCCCAGTATAGGAAGATTGTCTTTTTCACCGGCGCTGGAATATCCGTTGAATCGGGAATTCCCACTTATCGGGGCAAGGGAGGCATCTGGTGCAAATACAATTGGGAGGAATATGCCTCTCAACAGGCTTTTAACGTCCATCCGGAAAAGGTGCTCAAGTTTCATGAAAAACGCCGGCGCACGGTTCGTAAGTGTGTTCCCAATCGGGGGCATGAGGTGATCGCCACCCTGGAACACCGACATCCCAGTGTTCATGTTGTTACTCAGAATATTGATGGATTACACCAACGGGCCGGGTCGGAAGAGGTCATCGAATGGCACGGGAATATTTGGTATTTACGATGCGAGCGAGAAGGAATTCTTTACGAAGACTGGGGCAGGCAATATAAACGGCGGAAATGTGAGTGTGGTGCCTGGTTGCGACCTCATATTACCTGGTTTGGGGATTATTTGGATTCGGCGGTTACAAAAGCTGCAGAGGTGGTAATTTCCCAATCCGATTTGTTCATAAGCATAGGTACTTTGGGAGTTGTGTGGCCGGCCTCCTTGTATCCTCAGTTAGCCCAGACAGTCCAGGCCTACTGCGTGGAAATCAATCCGGAACCCACAACCCAGAGTTATTTATTTCATGTTTGTTATCGCCAGCTAGCTAGTGTGGTTTTGCCACAGTTGTTTCCTGACACCATTCCATCATGAAATAGTTGACCTAACTTTAGTTAATGAGAAAGGGAGGTAAATCAAATGAATAAAATCAGAGTCGAGTCGCTAACGAAAGCTGAATTAGAAGAACGGGGTGTGTTCCACTGGCCCATTTGGACCTGTGGTGTATCAGAGTTCCCCTGGGAGTACGATGTTCAGGAGTCGTGTTATCTTTTGGAAGGAGAGGTGGAAGTGAGCACGGTGGAGGAGTCCGTCCACTTTGGCGCCGGTGATTTTGTGGTCTTTCCCCAGGGTTGCCGCTGTACCTGGAAGGTGATTTCCCCGGTGAAAAAGCATTACACCTTCCATTGAGACTCTGGACAAGCGTCCGGAGAATAAATGGGACGCATTCTTTAATCGCTTGCTAAGTTTATCAAAGGATACCTTCGTGATGGGAGGCGTGGCAGTTGCCCGAATGGAGGGGCTTAATTGGTAGTTATCACTACGGCGCTCCGTTCTGAGGCCCGACCTATTATCCGGTCCCTTGCCCTGGTGCAGGATCGCACCTACCCCGTCCTTAGAATTTATGGCAATGAAGATTATACCCTATTGATTACCGGCGTTGGTAGCGTTAGCACTGAAAAAGCGTTAGAAAAATTCTTTCAACACTTTTCAGAAAGACGGCGACTATTTCTCATTAACGTGGGGATTGCAGGGGGAGATGAGCGACAGACAAAGGTTGGTCAAATGTACCTCATTAACAAAATCGTGGAAGCTAGTACGGGCAAAACCTATTTCCCTGATATTTTGCTCGATCACTCCTTGGAAGAGGCCGCTTTGCTTACCGTGGAGGAAGCTATCACTACGTCTTCCCGTATTAAATTACCATTGGTGGATATGGAGGCTGCTATTATCTGGAAGGTGGCTGGTGGATTTTTACCTCCCCACCACATATTGTTTTTAAAGATCGTTTCTGATTACCGCGATGGCGCTCCGATTTCCGCGCAGCAGATCCAGGCTCTGATCCAGAAGAACATACCAGGACTCCTCGATCTTCTACGCGGTTGCCAACGCGCAAGCTTCTTCGAACGTGAAATTTTGACGCCTGAAGAACATAGCCTGCTTACTGAATGCCGACAGGTTTTAAGGCTTACCCATACGCAATATTATCGGTTACTGAATTTGGCGGAAGGATATAAAGTCGTTCGTGGAACAGATATTATTCCGGTCCTAAAACCCTATTGCACCCGCACCTTTACCCATAAGCGCGAGAGAAACCGTTTTTTTCAAACACTCTGTGAACAACTTGCTGCCTAATTTTTCGCACGTGTACGTCGAGGATCGAGCGCAACCGTTTTCCCTCACGGATACTATTCTGAACCGTTTCCCCAACGCCGTCCAAGTCCCTATTCGTCATTATAAGGATTTGTTCAACCGTCCCCGGCAGGACTATCAATTACAAAAACGGAGTCTAAAGTTAATCCTGGCGGTCAAACAACCGCCTTTTCTCTATCCCCTAACGGACGTCCACCATCCCAACCAGGATTGTGGTCAATATTACACTACCCCACTGCTGAATTGCCTTTACAACTGTGAGTACTGTTTTCTCCAGGGATTGTACCCCTCGGCGAACCTGGTAGCCTTTGTTAATCCAGCGGCTTTTTTCCAGGCAACTGATAGTATCATCGGCGATCTTTCTCCCCTAACGAAACCCATATGGCTTTCCGTAGCTTATCAAACGGACTTATTGGCGTTTGAAAGATTGATTCCCTTTTGCCGGGAGTGGATCGCGTATGCTGCAACGCGACCGGAATTGATCCTGGAAATCAGGACTAAGAGTGCCCTCCTGGACCCCTTGAAATCATTATTGCCCCCGGAGAATGTTTTGTTGGCCTGGTCTCTCTCCCCGGAAGCAATGGTGGCGCAGATAGAACACCGCACGCCTTCCCTGGAAAGACGTCTTCAGGCGATACAAGCAGCCCTTCGTTTAGGGTGGAAAGTGCGCCTCTGTATCGATCCGGTTATCACAATCCCCCGGTGGAAGATGGTTTACGGTTCCTTTATCAACTACTTGTTTGAACGCGTGTCTGGCGAGGAGCTCTATGACGTGGTGCTGGGCGTGTTCCGCATGAACCGGGAGTTCTTCCAGCACATACGAAAGCAAAAACCCGAGTCCCCTCTATATTATTACACTTACGCTGAAAATAATGGCGTTCTGACGCTTTCTCAATCCCGTCGAGAAGAGGTATTGCAATTCCTCAAGGAGCGCCTGGCGGCGTATATTGCTGAAGAGAAAATCATCGGTTAATAGCTAAAAATTATTTTAAAAGTTGGGCCAGGGGTTTGACCGCCCCTGCAACGCATTTATCCACGGCATTGGAAAGGCTCAACGCATTATACCAATAACTGTTTGACCAGATGACCTCTCCTGTGGTTTTGTCCAACATTTGTAGGGTAAGTCCTACGCGGGAGTCCACATACTCTACTTGTTGGGTTTCGGTAATTGAGCCTTTCTTTACGGTGGTCGTTTCGGTGGTTGTGGTTGTGTGGGTGATTTCCTTTCCCCCCTCCTGGCTTGCAACAACCACCGGTTCTTCCACGGTTTCCACAGTCGTCACCGTGCTGCCTTTATCTTTGGTGACGATAGGAATGACGATGACATTTCCGTCGGTATATTCGGTAATGGTCGCCAGGAGAAAAACATCACTGGTGGTAAGGTTCAGGGATTCTGAGTCCTTGAGCAATCCCGATTGAGTAAGGATGACTTCATTGGCAATGACTCCCAAATCTTCACGCTCTACGACGTTAAACCCCATGCGCAGCAGATGGTGTATGATGCTACGGGTTACGATTTTCCCGGAACCTGGAAAAGAGTTAAAATCCGGTGTGTGGGCCACGGCTATAGATTTTAACTGGGAGAAGTCGTAACCAGGTTTAATAACTAAAGGTGGTTGGCAGGCTACCAATAAGAGGCTTAGCCCAAAAAGAGTAGACCGGCCCATTTTCTATTCTTCCAGGCTTTGGAGATGGATGGTCGCCTCCTTCTTCAGTTCTTCATCAATTGCGTATTGTAGGCATAATTTCCAGGCGGTACGGGCAGCGTCGGGTTCATCCAACATTTCCAGAATCTGGCCCTGCAAGCGGTAGAACTCGGCATTTTCAGGATCTAACTCAATGGCTTTTTGAACGGCAGTTAGGGCTTCGCTATACTTTTCCGCCGCCATAGCCGTAATCCCATCGCGGAGGTAATCGCCCGCCGCCTTTTGTTCCTCCTGAGCATAGAGAGCGCCTAAGCTTAGAACTATGAGTGTTACCAGGAATATATTCATGACTCCCTCCCTGAAGTGTGAGGTAATTAAATGAAGTTCTTGCATGTGGATTACAGTAAGGTACGACCTTGTTATTTGTCAGGTTCTGGTTCCCCTTTCTCCTCGGTTGTGGATTTCGCCGACTTTTTATCCACGTATTCTTTTACCGTTTCCATGACTTTGGGAGCCAGATCAAAGAGTTTGGTGGTGACACTCTCTTTGCTCCCAATGGTAAGTAGTTTGACGCCTTCCTCTCCAATGATTACAAAAGCCACCGGTTCAATGGACCAGCCTCCGCCGATTCCTTCGCCATCTCCCTTGCTTTTTTTCGCTTCACTCCCGTGGCCACCGCCGCTCCCAAAACCGAATACAACCTTGGACACCGGAATGACCGTGTGCTTCCCCGCATTAACGGGTTCCCCAACCACGGTTTTAGTAGCCATGAGATCTTGTAATTCCTGGAGTGTGCTTTTAACCAATTCGGCTATATTCATGGGATTCCCTTCCTATTTGCGGCATTTAAAATAAGTTGTTCCTACACGCCAAGCAAGACGGGCCGGTTGCACCCGGAATCTTACCTGACCTTTTAAAGCGGTATTCAATTGACTCCGAAAATAAGGTTTAATTCCTAAGTCTACTCGCGGGGAGTGTATCATACTTGAAATCCAGTTCAAGCCCCCCATGATGAGACCCGTGTACATGGGGTTCTCCAATTCCAGGCGCCCCATGATGGCCAGGTATTCCCAATGTAATTCAGCCACCCCGGCCTGCCATACTTTGATTAGCGAAGAGAAATCACCCTTATGACGTTTTTTCTTTCCACGGGTTCCCATTCGTATCAGGGCTTTTTTAGTTCGAGCGGAGATAGGCACTGCAATCCACGGGCGGTCATGGGGGCCAAATACCAGGTATCTTTGCGGTAAAAGCTCCAACCCCAATCCAAATTTTTTACTGCCCACCCATAAATGGCCGGTACCGTCTGATTGCTTTTCGCTTAGCATGATGGTAATAGTCGCAACGATCTGCACGGGGAGGCATAGCAGCAGGAGAATAAATCCTACGATGCCAATAATTACCCCTGCAATGGTAACTGCGGTCATTAAAAACTCTAAACCATAGTAGTGTTAGACAACAATGGAAAAGGGCCCTTATTCAAATAGGTAAGGTTCTTGTTCAAGAAGCTTTTTAGCTAAGGTTTGTTCAAAAAGGTTTTCGGGAGTTACATCCGGCAACTGGGTGGGGTCTGCTTCAATAACATGGGTCAAGTCTTCATGGAATAGGTCCCGATTGCCAGCTTTGGTATGGTAATATTGGGCCCGAAGGGTGTAGGTACCCAGATAATTGGGATTTTCTTTGATTGCCTGTTCGAAGTACCCCGCCGAACGGTCCAGATCCACACCTGGCAACAGGGCAAAAAAAGCGCCGAAGAACCGGTAAGGTCCACCATGAAAATAGTTAGGTTCCAGAGCCAGGATTCGGTGCATCACGGTTTCCAATACGTCACGTTTTTCCAATCGTACTAATACTGGTTTGGTGGCTAAGTAACGCCCGAAGTTGGCGGCCCACCAGTAGAGAGTGGGTACGAGGGAGGCCGGGGCCGTGGCCAATTTATCCAGAACGGGGGGTAGCGAGTCCCCGGTAAGATTGGCAAAGTGCTCTGGCAGGCCTAAAGAATCTATGAGGATTTGTTCCGCGATGGCAGTCCCCGCCAGGAACAAACTATCTTGGCGGGCAGCGTCTTCCTCTAAAAAATGCCCCTCGAAGTGATACGCCCGACTTAAAAGGACGGAGAGTTCCTGATCCTCGGGTTTTAAATCGTGAGCTTTAGCGAGGAAAAAGGTGGCCAATCTGGCATCCTGGGGATTGGAGCGGCGTTCCCAGTAGTAATTACCTTGTTGAAGCAGGTAGTCGGCATTTTGGGTTAGAATACGTTCGGGCGTCACCGCGGGCGAGGAGCCACAGCTAACGCTCCATCCCCAGAGGAATAGTCCCAAAAGGCTAAGTAGAAATCTGGTCACACCGTTAAAGTGATTGCTTTGTGAGTGGAAGGATAATATCTTCCTCCTGTCTATACAGGGCTTGAAACTTAACACAATTTACGAGTGGAATGGAAAAAGCAATTGAATTAAAAGGGGTTGACCTGGCGGCGCTTCTGGGGGTGGCCGACGCGCACCTGCGAATTATTTCGGAAAGTTTCCCCACCCAGGTGGTTGTACGGGGGAATCAACTGCGCCTAAGGGGTGAAAATGAACAAGTGCAATTAGTCAGCCAAGTCATCCATGAGATGTTACAGACGCTCAGCCGCAAAGGGAGCCTTACCCCGAAGGATGTGCGTCAGCTCATCCAGATGGCGCACGTCGATAACGGGCATCCTCCTACGCCGGTTGAAAATGTCATTCATTACGGCCGCAAGGGGGCCATAGTAGCCCGGACAAAGGGCCAACAGGTTTACGCCGATGCCATTAAGGAAAACGATATTGTCTTTTCCGTTGGCCCGGCTGGAACGGGGAAAACCTATATTGCCGTTGCCTTTGCCATCGCCGCCCTGGAAAACCATGAAGTGGACCGTATTATCCTCTGTCGCCCAGCAGTGGAGGCGGGAGAAAACCTGGGCTTTTTGCCGGGTGATTTAAAAGAGAAAGTCAACCCTTACTTAACCCCCCTCTATGACGCTCTGAACGACATCATTCCAGCCCCTCGATTAAAAACCCTCCTGGCCCACAACACCATTGAGATAATTCCCCTGGCTTACATGCGGGGACGAACCCTGAACAATGCCTTTCTCATTTTGGACGAAGCCCAGAATTCCACTCCCCTCCAGATGAAGATGTTCCTCACCCGCCTGGGAGTCAATTCCAAAACCGTCATTACCGGTGATATAACCCAGATCGACCTACCCCGTTCCAGCGATTCGGGATTGGTGCAAGTCATGGAAATTTTAAAGGGCATTGACGGCATTGGTTTCGCCTTTCTCAACGAAACGGACGTGGTGCGGCATAAACTGGTGCGGGACATCATCCGGGCCTACGACCAGTCCCCGGGCAACCACGATGATTCCTGAACATGTTCGTTTTTATCCTTACTTTCTATCCCGGGAGTCTTTAGGCCAGGACCACTCCCAGGCTTTTCCTTCCTTAACTGATCATATAACCGCCGATCTCTGTATTATTGGCGGCGGAATCGCAGGGCTGCTCTCTGCCTACTGGCTGGCGGAATTGGGTGTACAAGTGGTCTTACTAGAGAGAGGAATTCTTGGCCACGGGGCTACGGGGCGCAATACTGGTTTCATCCTCACCGGTACCGCAGAACATTTTAGTCGTCTTGCAGGACTGGTTGGGAAAGACAAGGCCATCAGACTCTGGAATTTCACTGCCCGTAACCATGACTTACTGGAAGAGGTAATCACTACCGAGCACATAGAGTGTGACCATGAACGTTGCGGCAGCTTAATCCTGGCCATGTCCGAGGCCGAGTCTCAGGAACTGGCAACAACCTATCAAATGTTAGCGGAAATAGGACTTGATTGTACCTGGATCGCAACGGAGGACGTAAAGGATCTACTCGGGGAACCAATTGGCCACGGAGCGGTGCGCATGAATCGTGATGGCGCCTTACATCCCATAAAGTTTGTCAGCTGTCTCGCCACCCTGATGAAGAAACAAGCCGTGGCTATGTACGAAGAGACTTGTGTTTCCCTGATCCAGTCCCATCCCCACAGTAATGATATCCGGGTTCACACCCCCGATGGGTACGTGGATTGTGCCCTGGCTTTATTAACAACTAATGCTCATATTCGGGAGCTACTCCCCGATTATCAGGATATCGTTTTTCCTGTTCGTGGACAGGCCTTTGCCACGGAACCCTTTCAAAAACGCATGTTTCGCGAGGTTATTTATGCTAATTTCGGGTATGAATATTGGCGTCAACTCCCCGATGGTCGTTTAATTATCGGTGGGTTTCGCGAACAGGCAAAAGAGCAAGAATTAACTGACTCCGAGGACCTCAACGTTGATCTATTTCACGGTTTACATAACTATTTCGCCGACTTATTTCCACCACTTAAGGAGTGTAAAGTGACTCATACCTGGTCCGGTACGATGGGGTTTAGTCAGGACGGTTTACCGCTCCTGGGGAGTAGTCGGTCATTGCCCCATCTTTACCTCATGGGAGGTTTTACCGGACACGGTTTGGGATTTGTCGCCTTACTAAGCCAGATGGCCGCCCAACTGATGGTAAACGGAGAGGCTGAAGACGGTGATCTTTTCCATACCCGACGTTTTCGCACTTAAAGGAGTCGCTGAAGAATGATTGACGTTGTTATTACCGCCGCAAAACGCACCCCCATCGGGGCTTTTCAGGGTTCCCTGGCCCCCGTTTCCGCTCCCCAATTAGGGGCCATTGTACTCCGAGATTCGTTGGCTGAAAGTGGTGTTAAACCCCTGCAGGTGGAAGAAGTGATCATGGGTTGTGTGCTCACCGCTGGTTTGGGACAGGCGCCCGCTCGCCAGGCAGCCTTGAAGGCTGGTTTACCCAATACGGTGGAATGCCTCACCATCAATAAAATGTGTGGTTCCGGGTTAAAAGCGGTTATGTTGGCAATCCAAGCCATTCAAGCCGGGGATGTGGAAATCGTCCTCGCCGGAGGAATGGAGAATATGTCTCAAGCGCCGTATTTACTCCCGAAAGCCCGCGCCGGATACCGGTTGGGGCATGGAGTAGTGGTAGACAGTATGATCAAAGATGGGCTCTGGGACGTGTACAATGATTTTCATATGGGAAGCTGTGCGGAACTGTGCGCCCGCGAGCGACATTATACTCGCGAAGCTCAGGATGCTGTGGCCCAGGAGTCTTACCGTCGGGCGCTCCAGGCCCAGGAACAGGGGCTTTTTAAGGCCGAGTTGACTCCGGTAGAAGTTCCACAACGAAAAGGTGTGCCACTCCTCGTGGAGCAGGATGAGGAACCCGGGCGCGTAAATTTTGAAAAAATGCCTAACCTGAGACCTGCCTTCGAGCGGGAAGGAACGATCACCGCCGCCAATGCTTCCAAAATCAACGATGGTGCCGCGGCGGTGCTCATCATGTCAGCCGAAAGAGCGCAAACCCTGGGATTGAAACCCTTGGTCAGGGTAGTGGCGCAGGCTTCTGCGGCGCAAGCGCCGGAGTGGTTTACCACCGCCCCCGGGAAAGCCATCGAAAAAGTACTACGGAAAGCCAGCCTGGCTGTGTCCCAAATCGATTTATGGGAGATTAACGAAGCCTTCGCACCCGTTCTCATGGCGGCGGTGGAGGATAATAAGCTGCAGATGGAACGGGTGAACGTCCACGGGGGCGCCATCGCTTTAGGGCATCCGATCGGTGCCAGTGGAGCCCGTATCCTGACCACATTAATCCATGCCCTAAAGGCTCATTCAGCAAAGCGTGGCCTGGCAACCCTGTGTATTGGTGGGGGCGAGGCTTCCGCCCTGATTGTAGAGCGCGTGTGATGGATTTCCAGCTTACCGAAGAACAGCAATTAATCCAAAAAACTGCCCGTCAGTTTGCCGCCGAGCACCTGGCCCCGGGCGTCATTGAACGGGATGAAAAAGCACAATTCCCGGCTGAACAGATTCGCCAGTTAGGCTCCCTGGGGTTTATGGGTATGATGGTCCCAGAGAAGTGGGGGGGCGCAGGTTTGGACACGGTGAGTTATGTGATCGCCATGGAAGAAATTGCCCGTGTTGACGCCTCCGCCGCTGTGGTCATGTCCGTGAATAACTCCCTCGTGTGTCAATTGCTGCTGGACTGGGGGAATTACACCCAGCGTGAACAGGTTCTCGCCAAATTAGCCTCCGGGGAATGGTTAGGGGCTTTTTCATTAAGCGAACCGCAGTCCGGTTCGGATGCCAGTAATATGCGGGCTTTCGCCCGGCGGGATGGATCGGAATATGTGCTTAACGGTAATAAAAACTGGGTAACGAATGGAATCAATTCTGACATAGTGATTCTCTTTGCCCTTACTGAGAAGGGCATTGGACATCGGGGAATTTCAGCTTTCATTGTGGAAAAAGGACGGCCGGGATTTACTACCGGTAAAAAAGAGGACAAGCTGGGTATTCGCGCTTCAGATACCTGTGAACTTTTCTTGGAGGATTGTCGTATCCCTGTTACAAACCGTATTGGTGAGGAGGGACAGGGGTTTTATATTGCCCTAAAAACTTTGGATGGAGGGCGAGTTGGCATTGCCGCTCAGGCTCTGGGTATCGCTCAGGCAGCCCTGGATCGTTCCCGGGAATATGCCCAGGAACGTAAACAATTTGGTCGTCCCATAAGTACCTTTGGGGCCATCCAGAATAAAATTGCAACCATGGCCACGCAGATTGCGGCTTCCAGGTTATTAATTTACCAGGCGGCCGTGAAAAAAGATGCCCATGAACTATTTACCAAGGAAGCCGCCATGGCGAAGAGTTTCGCCTCCCAGACGGCGCTCTCCGCTGCGCGGGAATGTGTCCAGATTTTTGGGGGGTATGGCTATATGCGGGAGTTCGGGGTAGAACGCCTTATGCGGGATGCCAAAATTACCCAGATCTATGAAGGAACTACAGAAATTCAACAACTGGTAATTGCCAGATCAGTCTTGGAGGAATCATGAAATTCGATGACAATGCAGTCAATATTGACTGGGACTCCTTAACCTTTGATGTCTATCCAACGCGGAGTATGTATTTTGCCACATGTGAGGAAGAGGGTGAATGGAATACGGGGTCTTTAATTCCCTTTGGTCCTATTGAAATGTCGCCGGCGGCTGGGGCGTTGAATTATGGACAGGGCGTTTTTGAAGGAACGAAAGCCTATCGCACGGTTAGAGACCGCGTAGTCCTGTTTCGTCCGGAAATGAACGCTAAAAGAATGGCCCATTCCGCGAAGCGATTGTGTATTCCGCCTCCGCCAGAAGACTTTTTTATGGACGCGGTGGAACAAACTGTGCGTGACAATATGGCCTACGTGCCTCCCCTGGGGAAAGGTAGCTTATATATCCGCCCCATCGTTTGGGGAACCGGGGCTGTTCTGGGCGTTAAACCAGCGCCTTCCTATACGTTCATCGTTTACGTTTCCCCCGTGGGCCCGTACTTCAAACACGGTTTAAAGCCCCTGCATCTTACCGTGACCCGCGAGTACCACCGGGCGGCACCGAAGGGGATTGGGAATGCCAAAGCCGTTGGGAATTACTCGGCTTCCCTCTACCCGCTGAAATTAGCGAAAGAAAAGGCCTGTGACGAGGTCATCTATCTTAATGCTACTAATGACCATTATGTGGAAGAAGTGGGATCGGCCAATCTATTTGCACTCATTGGAAATACCTTAAAGACCCCTCAGCTGGCCGGGTCAATCTTACCCGGTGTAACCCGGGATTCCGTCTTAACCCTTGCCAGGGAGTGTCTCCATCTAGATGTTCAAGAGACAGACCTTACTCTCGAGGAGCTATTGCAGGCGGACGAGGCTTTTTGTACTGGTACCGCAGTGGTCGTGACGCCTATTGGCAGGGTTACTTTGGAGAATGAAATCCATACTATCCAGTCCGGGGAAATTGGCCCGGTGACGGCTGAACTGCGAACCATGCTAATTGATATCCAGCGCGAACGGCGGGATGATCCCTATGGCTGGGTCTATCCCCTCACGTGATGATGGAGTGACTCTACTGATAGACGGCTGTATTTCTTGGCGCAAAGGGGATGAATGAAATGGTTAAAACTGCTCAACGGAGTGTCTCTTAACGGTATGCATCCCCGTCGTATCGCTCGTGAGACCGTGCTAAAAGCGTTGTACGCCTACCATATCGCTAACGACGAAACAGAAAAGGTTTTACAAGACAGTATCCGTTGGGCTGATCTCGATCCCGAAACCGCTGACTATGTCCGGAAGCTCTTTAGCACTACCGTGGAACGCCGGGACTGGACTGAAAAGCTGATTAAAAAATACCTGGAAAATTGGGATTACGAGCGCGTTGCTTTATTAGATCGCTTGATATTAATGATGGCCATTAGTGAAATTTATTTCATGGATGAAATTCCCCCGAAGGTGTCCATTAGTGAAGCGATTGAGATTGCCAAAGTCTACAGCACCGAAGACAGTTCCGGTTTCGTGAACGGGATATTAGACACTATTTACAAACACAAGTTAGCAGAGAATCATGCTGCGAAGGTAAAGGTATCATGATTACGGGTGTACTAAAACGGATTTTCGGAACCAAGTCGGAACGGGACATCAAGAAGATTCTGCCCCTGGTGGAGCAAATCAATGCGATTGCCGAAACGTTACATGATCGCTCGGATGAAGAATTAGTTCAGAGGACGGAAACATTTAAACAAGCGATAACTGCTGTGCGTGAGGCTGCCAAGGCGGAGATCGAAGGAAAGAATCTCGATCGGGAAGAGGCCCATAAATATGTTCATGCAGCAGAACAGAAAAAACTCAATGAGATCCTTCCTGAAGCTTTTGCCATGGTGAAGGAAACCTGTCGGCGACTGGTAGGAAAAACCTGGAAAGTGCTCGGGCATGAACAAACCTGGGATATGGTGCCGTATGACGTTCAACTTATCGGCGCCATTGTCCTCCATCAAGGTAAGGTGGCGGAAATGAAAACCGGGGAAGGGAAGACACTGGTAGCTACGATGCCCATGTATTTGAATGCCCTGACCGGTCGCGGGGTACACCTGGTAACGGTCAACGACTATCTGGCCCAGCGCGATGCGGAGTGGATGGGAGAAATCTACCGACGGTTAGGCCTTACGGTTGGGTATATCCTGAATACCATGGACAACGTGGAGCGGCGGGCGGCCTACAACTGCGATATTACCTACGGGACCAACAACGAGTTTGGTTTTGACTACTTACGGGATAACATGGCCCTGTCCGCCGAGGATCAGGTTCAACGCGGCCATGCTTATGCCATCGTGGATGAGGTGGATAGCGTCCTGATCGACGAAGCCCGGACCCCGCTCATAATCTCGGGTTCCGTAGATGCCCCGGTGGATGAGACCGCCATGGAATTAAAGCCCTTAGTCCAGAACCTGGTTCGTAAACAGAATGCTTTGGTGACCGAATTGGTGCGCGAAGCCTGGGCCTTGATGGAGAAAGGGGAAGGCCAGGAAGCAGGTTTGAAGTTGCTCCAGGCCAGTCGGGGAATGCCGAAGCACAAGCAGGTCATGAAGATTTTCCAGGAAGCGGGGACGAAGAAGTTGGCCCATAGTGTGGAGTCCGTTTTTCTCCGGGATAAGAAAATGCATGAAGTGGATGAAGACCTCTACTTCAGTGTCGATGAAAAGACCCATATCATTGATATCACGGAAAAGGGCCGGCAGGTTTTAGCCCCGGACAATCCAGAGACCTTTGTTATTCCAGACCTGGGTGAGATTCTACATGAAATAGATGCCCGTGAAGATTTATCGCCCCTGGAGAAACAACAGGAAAAGGAAAAAGCCCACCAGTTGCACGCCGAACGTAGCAGCAGAATCCATACAATGAATCAACTCCTGCGTGCCTACACACTCTATGAAAGGGATGTGGAGTACGTCGTTCAAGACGGCAAGGTCCTCATCGTGGACGAATTCACCGGGCGTGTTCTTCCCGGCCGCCGGTATAGTGACGGCTTGCACCAGGCTCTGGAAGCCAAAGAAAATGTCACCATCGAACGGGAAACCCAGACCCTGGCCACCATCACCATTCAGAATTATTTTCGTCTTTATGACAAATTAGCCGGAATGACCGGTACCGCCGAGACCGAGGCGGAAGAATTAGGGGGGATTTATAACCTTGACGTGGTAGTCATCCCCACCAACGTACCGGTCATTCGGATCGATCATGAAGATTTAATCTACAAGACCATGCGAGAGAAATATAACGCCATCATCAATGAGATTGCGGATTGTTATCAGCGGACTCAACCGGCCCTGGTGGGAACCGTTTCCGTGGAGGTGTCAGAACTGTTGTCGCGAATGTTAAAGCGACGTGGTATTCCCCACAATGTCCTCAACGCAAAACATCACCGTCGCGAAGCGGAGATCGTCATGTGGGCCGGCCAGCGCGGTGCGGTAACCATCGCCACGAACATGGCGGGACGGGGTACAGACATTAAATTAGGTGAAGGCGTCAAGGAAGTGGGCGGCCTGCACATTATCGGTACGGAACGGCACGAGTCCCGACGGATTGATCTCCAGTTGCGGGGGCGTGCGGGACGCCAGGGAGATCCCGGTTCCTCCCGCTTTTACCTTTCCCTTGAGGATGACCTCATGCGCCTGTTCAACAGTGAACGGGTTGTCCGGATCATGGATCGCATGGGGGTCGAAGAAGGAGAGGTCATCACCCATCGCATGGTAACGCGGGCCGTGGAACGCGCCCAACAGAAAGTAGAAGCCCGTAACTATAGTATCCGCAAGCGCCTTTTGGAATACGACGATGTGATGAATCAGCAACGCCAGGTCGTATACGACATCCGCGATCAGGCGGTGAAAGGGGAAAACCTCCGTGGCACCGTGCCCGACCTTTTATCCGATTTTTTAGAAGACGAAATCGAAGCTCAGGAACATCAAGATCCCCATCTCTGGAATTGGGAAACCTTACGTCAAAATATAGCTTCGGTACTCTTGGTGGATGTGACCTTCGACCAAATTGTGGAAGAATTAGGGGATGATGACATCACCCCGGATCAGATCAAGGAGTTTATTCTCTCGAAGGCCATGGACTTGTACTCCGTTCGGGAGTCGCTGCTCCCGGAAGATGTCATGCGCAGTTTCGAACGGTTCATCATCTTACGGACCATCGACGAGAAGTGGAAGGATCACCTGTACGCCATGGATCAACTGCGTGAAGGGATTAACTTGCGGGCGTACGGCCAGAAGGATCCGCTTTTGGAATATAAATCAGAGGGCTTTCATCTCTTTCGAAGCATGATGCGGGATACCACTAAAACAACTTTACAGCGACTCTTCCGGACTCAGATTCAGGGAATGGAACAACCTCCTCAATTAAAGACTCCCCAAGCGAGGAACGTCCGCCTACAGCATCAAGATTCGACGGGCATGGGGTTGGCTGGGCAGCCCCCAACAACCCCGGGCGCTACGGCCACCAACCAACCCCAGCAAGCCACCCGCAAGCCCATCAGGGTCGGGGCCAAGATTGGACGCAATGAGAAGATTACGGTGGTGAGCCCTAGTGGAGAAAAAATTCAAATAAAGTACAAAAAACTGCCTCAATTCTTAGAACGAGGTTATACCCAGGTTTCGTAACCTTTCATTTCAACCCAATCAGAAGGAGACGCAACGGTGAAATTTGATACGAAAGTTGTCCGGGCTGGTATTAAACCTGATCCTACCACCGGGGCCATTGTACCTCCCATGTACCAGACAGCCACCTATGTTTTGCCAGAAGTAGGGGTGGATTTGGGATATGACTATACCCGGTCGGCCAATCCCACCCGTCAACTATTAGAGGAAAACCTGGCTGCCATTGAAGGGGGCAGGTACGGTGTCTGTTTTGCCAGCGGTATGGCGACAGTGGATAGTTGCTTAAAACTGTTGCAAGCCGGCGATCACTTAATCTGCTCCGACGATGTGTACGGCGGAGTCTCCCGCCTATTCAATAACATCCTGGTAAAATACGATTTGAGTTTTACTTACGTGGATACTTCGGATCCTGCTAAAGTGGAAGCGGCGGTACGCCCCGAGACAAAAATGCTCTGGGTAGAAACCCCCACCAATCCCCTGTTGAAAGTAACCGACCTGGAAGCCATGGGAACTATCGCCAAGCGACGAGGCATGTATTATGCCGTGGACTCGACTTTCGCCACACCGGTCTTATTAAACCCCCTGGAGTTCGGAGCCGATATGGTGGTCCATAGTACCACCAAGTATATCAGCGGCCACAACCAGTTGATTGGGGGGATCGTTATCACGAATCGCGAGGATATCTTTGAAGAAATGAAGTTCATGCAAAAAACCATCGGGGCCGTTCCCAGTCCTTTCGATTGTTGGTTAACCCTCTTGGGAGTGAAAACCCTCTCTTTGCGGATGATCCGTCATTCTGCGAATGCCCAGGCGGTGGCGGAATTTTTAGAGGCCCACCCCCAGGTTGACAAGGTGAATTATCCTGGTCTACTGTCACACCCCCAACATGAAGTGGCAGCCCGTCAGATGAGAGCGTTTAGCGGTATGATCTCTTTTGAATTGAAAGGAGGTATCAAGGCCGGGAAAATTGTAATGAATGGCGTACGCCTGTGCTCTTTAGCGGAAAGTTTGGGCGCGGTGGAAACCATGATTACCCATCCTGCCACGATGACCCACGTGGATGTTCCCCGGGAGGAACGCCTGGCGCGAGGCCTGAGCGATGGCTTGGTGCGCATCTCGGTGGGTATTGAAGATGTAGAGGATATTATTGAGGACCTAAAACAGGCTTTTGACCGAATCGAGGAATAGTCCGGCGAAAAAATTTCCACCCAGGTTCCAGGCAATAGAAAAATTCAAAGACCGTTAAAAATTCGATGAATTATCCCCCTAAAAGCCTTACCTTTATCAACACGATTTGGAATCCTAACGTAGTGAAATGGGTAAAAGGAGCATCTTATTACTATTTGGTCTGGCGGAGGTTGGCGCTTACTCAGTCTACTAGTGAACATAATTTAAAAACCGGAGGTTATTAATGAAATTCACCTGGATCAAAAGAGCATTATCGCTCATTGTATTCACCGGGATTGTTACCTTGCAAGCGCAGGACGTCACGGTGACAATTGGTTCTGTTAATTATCCTGGTTATACGGCTGATGTGGGCGTACCAGTCATACTCGATAACCCCAATGACTATGTTTCGGGAATCCAATTTGACTTACTGGCCGATCCCAATATAATCAATCTGACGGGTGTCACCACGGTAGGTTCAGCCAGTGGTTTCATCGCCGATTTTAACACCTTGTCTGATGGCTCGAACCGGGTCATCTTTTACAATGCCACCACAAATGATTCTCTACCCCTCTCCGCCGATACGGTAATGATTTTGCATTACGATGGCAGCGCCATTGTTTCGGCCGTTATCGATCTTTTAATTTCGAATGTTTTGGTGAGTGATCCCGGTGGTAATGCCTTAGCGGCGACGGGCGTAAATGGTGCTATAGAATTGGGGAACGTGGTCAGCCTCAGCCTGAGCGATACAACTGGCGATGCCAATGAGAATGTGGATTTGACCGTGAATATGGATAATGGTGGGGCGGTCGGCGGCCTCCAGTTCGATCTTTTTGATTTTCCTGATTATGTTACGGTGGATTCTCTCTGGACAACGCCGCGCACAACCGACTTCACGATTTCTTCCACGGAAATAGGTTCCGGCACCAGGATTCTGCTCTATAGCACCACCAACAGCAATATTGCCCCTGGTAACGGGCCTATACTGAATATCCGCTATGCCATTAACCCCGATGCTTATGCCGACGATGTGGTTATCAATTTTGCCAACGTCACCGTTACCGATAGCATCGGAGGGGTCTACTGGATCGCCGGGTTGGACTCGGGAGTCGTTACAGTTTATCCCGGTTACCTGGAGGAGCCGCATAACCTGGAAGCCATTTCCGGTTTAGACGCCCAGGTACCCCTTTCCTGGGATGCGCCTTATGGTCCCCTTCCCGAGGAATTCAGCGAAGATTTCGAAGGGGGCCAAATTCCCGACGGTTGGACGATGACCACCAACTCGGCCATCGGCTGGTTTGTGACTCAGGATGGCTCCAGTACATATTGGACGATTCCTCCCCATACCTGGTATGCGTGCTCCAATGATGATGCTGCCGATGACGACGGTTCTATGGACTATTTGATTACCCCTCCTTTGAATACGTTTGGCGCCACGGCCATTACGTTAACCTTTGCATCGTTTTATGATGGTTCTTATAGCCAGACTGCTCACGTGGAAGTAAGTACCGACGGGGTTACCTTTACCGAAGTGTATCAATTACCTCCCAATGCGGATTGGGTTACTGAAACGGTGGATCTTTCAGCTTATGCTGACCAGCCCTCCCTGTATATTGCTTTCCATTCCAACGATAATGGCGCCTGGGCCTCAGGATGGGCTATCGATGATGTGGTCGTTACCTTTACCAATACTCAGGTGAGCCGCAACGTCCATTTTGGCTTTACACCCCTGGGTAAGTGGCTGATCACAGCCGACAAAGCCAAAGTAATAAAGCGCTTCCCCGACGGGGTTCCCTATACCCAGAAAGTTGACTGGCAACACCCCATAGAACCGGAGGAAGTAACGCCACGTGACATTCCCGTATCCGGTTACAACATCTATCGTGCTTCCGATGATGATTCCACCTACACTTTATTGAATTCGGTAGGCTCCGATGTTACCACCTACCTGGACGAAGGCGTGGTTAACGGTATGACCTATTACTACTATGTGACGGCCGACTATTCACCAGAAGGCGGAGAATCGGCGCCTTCCAACACCGCCAGCGCCACCCCCGTAGAATGGGTTGAAGTCTCTATCAGCAACGGCGCGGCCCTCTCGGGAGAGACGGATACACTGGCTGTTTATCTCAATAACGAGTCGGATATTAGCTTCTTCTATTTCGAGATAACTGACAATCCCGATTATCTCACTGCGGAGGCCATTCTTCCCACTGATCGCACCTCCACCTGGAGTTTGGATGTGACCGAAGTGGGAGGGACGATGGTCGTTACGGGTTTGAATTTGGGAACGCTCTTAGCGCCAGGAAGTGACGCTGTCTGCCAAGTCGTGGTCCGTGCTGCCAGCCAGGAAGAGGCCATTTTAGATTTGAGCTTCACCTCGGTTGCCATCCAGGATGCCAATGGCAATAACATGCAGTCCACTACCACCAGCGGGACCTTTGAAGTGAGTATTGAAACGCAGACGTTGGCCATGCCCGGCGGCGTTGGGGCTGCTGGCGCCACTGTTATTTTGCCCCTATTAATAAATAACACCCAGGATGTCCACGGCGTGCAGGTTTTCTTTGTGGACGACCCTGACTATGTCTCCGGGGTCGCCGTAGTGCCTACGAATTATATCGATTTCAACAACTGGACCGTCCAGGGGAATAACGTGGGTAATGAATTCCGTGTGCTCATGTTTGATAACACGCTTCAAACCCCTATACCTCCCGGATCTGGGCATATTGCCGATATTTATTTTTATATCGACAGCAATGCTCCTTCAGGTAGTTTGATCGATTTAACTATGACGAATGTCGTTGTAGTCGATGTTAATAATATCACCATGTACACCGAGACCATTGAGGGCGCGATTCACGTGGATAACCCCGCAGCCTTATTTACCATCAGTGACGTTACCGGTTCCAATCCCGGGGAGGTGAGCACGTTTACCATTGGTCTGGAAAATACGGTGGAGGTCATGTATCTACAGATGGCGGTCGTAGACCTTCCTGATAACCTAGCCTTGGTTAGCGTGAACGGTGTGGACCGCTTTTCTGGCGCCATTATTGACGATGCTACCGGGGAACAGGATGATGGGACCGGATTCATTCGCGCCTACGGCATTTCCAGCGGCATCGCTCCTGGTTCGGGGCCCGTTTTGGAAGTACAGGTAAGGGCCAAGGCCAATGCTGATACGGGGCGGGTCCTCCTTTTATTGAACGATATAAATGGTGTCGACGCCAACAATAACT
This sequence comes from uncultured bacterium, assembly GCA_964628055.1. Taxonomy (GTDB): domain Bacteria; phylum Fidelibacterota; class Marinisomatia; order Marinisomatales; family TCS56; genus CAZBEL01. Next base: position 73,303 of record CAZVNL010000004.1, read on the forward strand.
ACATTGAAACCATGTCCGGTGGTTATGGTTTTTACGATATTTTCTTGGGAATCGAAAGGGAACCGGTGATCCCGGAAAGCTATGCTCTCCAACAAAACTATCCCAATCCTTTCAACCCCGTAACTACCATCCGCTATGATTTACCCGAAGAAGTGCAAGTTGATTTACGGATCTTCGATCTCATGGGGCGGGAAGTGCGAACACTCGCTCATGAAAGCCAGACCCCGGGACAAAAAACGATTGTTTGGGATGGGACGGATAATACTGGCCAGAAAGTGAGCGCCGGAGTCTACCTCTATCGTCTCCAAGCCGGGACCTATTTGGAGACCCGAAAGATGGTGTTCCTAAAGTAATTTTATTGGTTTGATGAATCCTGAAAAGGGGTCGCGCAACGGCCCCTTTTTATTTTCCCGTAAAGTAAAAGAATGTAATTTTGCCTGCTTTTTTAAATAGGGTAGCTTCCATTACCGGGGTGGCGGAACTGGTAGACGCGTCAGATTTAGGATCTGGTGCCCAGTGGGCGTGAGGGTTCGAGTCCCTTCCCCGGTACTCTGGTTGTTTATAGGGCTTTCACCAAGCCACCGAATTTCTCATCTATCTGGAACCCGTGGTGGTAAAATAATTCGGCCTGGAAAAATCCCACTGTGAGGTGGGTGAACCCGTGTTCGCGAAGACGGTTGAAAAGTTCTTCCAACAAGAGGGCGCTGAGGTTTCGCTTCCGGAAATGACGAGTGATGACTACCCGCTCCAAATAAGCGGTAGTGGCGTTTAACGGCTTCCAAAACACACCTCCCACCACGTGTCCCCGAAGATTAATGACCAAGAGGAATTCGTGGTGGTCGTGGAAGGTGACGTGGAGATTCGACTCGGCCAGGAGGGTATGAAAATGCGCAACTTCCTTGGGGGTGAACGGCGGGCGAATTCGATAACGATCCCCTTGAGAATCTTCCACCAACACCACCAGGTCCAGGCGGCCGCGTTCTCCGGCAGTGGTAGCGACTAATTGGGCATAATCCGCCGCTTCAACATGTTCGTATACCAGGCGAGTGATGAAGAAAGCCTCTTCTTCGTTGAGCGTAACCTGCTCATGAAGTTCCCGGAGGGTTTGTTCCAGGGTCTCTTCAGTAACCAGGGCCCGCCGCCAATCGACTAACAGGGAGGTAAGACGCTCCTTTACCACAGGATTCGCATCCTTAAAAGCGGTCAATAGAAAAAACCGTAACCGGGTCTCCGGGTAGGTCTTCGCTAAGGCACTTAGCCCGTAATCGTGGTATAATTCCTGTAAGAACGTTCCTTTGGCCTGGAGGGTAGCTTCCGGATTAAGATCTAACCACCGTTCATAGCGTAAGGCGGCGAACACCACTTGTTTCGGTAAAATACCGGTCTCTTCCACTTCCGTTAAAAAGTTGTCGATTTGCTCAGAAGTAACCCCCAGGCGTTGGGCCCAATCCCGGTAAGGAGCCCTGTCATTGGCCTTTTGGAACGCTTTTAAAACGGAAAGTCCCTTTTCCTCTCCCAGGACTTGAATGAGGGCTGTGAAGAACACTTCCCATTCCGCCATTCTCCGTAAACCCGGAAAAGCCTGCTCTGTTTTGATAATGTACTGCTCATAGATGGTGAGCAGCACCTCGGCGGCATTCTCCACAGGTTGGCGGTTCGAAATGGAAATCAGGCGAGTGCCCGTGGCATAATCAAATTCTGGGATGATCAGGTTCTTTGGGGTGGGGTCGGCGATCATCAATTGATAGTCTGTATGGTGCCAGAAATCAAGGTAGGCCATTACGCCATTCCAGATGTAATGCAGCCACCGGATTTGCCAACGATCGCGGTTCTTCCCGGCCGCAATTTCGTCTCGTTTTCGCGTCAGGGCCTGATAAACCGTCTCCCCGGAGATGTACTCTTCAGTATAGAGGTTGTGCTCTCGCCAATAACCCCCGAAAGATTCCACAAGTTTGGGCTGAGAGGCCCCCATGACAATTAACCACTCTATTTCTGTTTGTAATGCTTTAGGGGTCAGGTCGCTGTTATAGTTGATCACGATGTTAAACACCTCCATGTCGCGGGTCTTAATGAGAACACGTACCACCTGTTTGCCACCATGGCGTTCCCCTAACCAACCCACCCAGACGCCTCCCCGTTGCAGGTCCTGAAGATGTAGTAAGGGACGCTGGTGAAAGAGAAACACAGCTTCCCGCAGGAGTGTGGTTTGAGTAAAGGCGGCGAATAACCGTTTTTTCAGGGAGGGGGGAATTTGCTTATCGAAAACCAAGACCTCCTGCCAGGTGTATTCCTGTCCCGTCTCTCGATCCACCGCTAATTCCTCGGATGGGCCTAACCATTGGCGGAAATTCCGTTCCAGGGTCCGTGTGGCTTTACTGGCCGCTTGACGGTACGCGGGGTGGGGATCTAAAACGCTCCACCGCACCAGCGCTGCGCGGATAGCCTGATAGCTGGTGGGGTGTAATTTCCCGTATGCTGTTAGGATTGCGAAGATATTCTCCACCATCTCCTTATCTAGTGGCGCAAGGTTTAAGAATTTTTGCTGGAAGCCTTCTAAATAAGCCAATAACGCTTGGTAATGTGCTGATCGAAAACGCCGGATATCCAGCGCCATTTTAGGCTTGGTACCTTGTTGGCCAACATAATCGTACCAGTGAATGAATTGCTCCACGAATCGTTCACCAGAGAGGACCGGGAGTAAGTAATTCAGCACGTCACATCGTACTCGGGGGGCAGGGTGCTCGCATAGTCGTTGTAGTAAAGCGATGGCCAGGTCGTGGTAAGGATGACCTTCTTGATTTATCAAGGGAGTAATGAACTCATAAAGCTTTTTAAACTGCTTTTCCGGTTGGTGTAAAAATTGCACAGCAACTTCGTGTAGCGTTTCCAAGTTGATCTTTTTACGACCGACACTTTTTTTTCTTCCCGCTGGTTTTTCTAACGGTTGAAAGGGTAGTCGCTTTTCAATTATATGAATCTCCGTGGGGGGGGCGGTGCGTGTGACCCGGAAGAACAAACTCCCAAAGAAGCGCACCAGGGATTCATTCCCCAGCCATAGCTCGGGAGAGGGTAATAGTTGGTTAAGATTGAAGGCGGTACCGTAAAACTGGTAATGAAAGTCCCCCAGATGAAGGGTGTTATTTTCCCAGTGAAGGGGCAGGGATTGGTGGCTGTGTTTCAGAGTGAGCGTTTGTCCATCCCAGGAGAGGTGGCCCCGTAACAGTCCCCTTTCTCGTGCTATCCAGTTGGGGATTTGGAATTCGTATTGTTCATGGGTCAAGCGCAGGTAATTTTTCTGGTACATAGGTTCGATGACCGAAGCGAAATGTTCCAGGATTACCTTCCTTCGGTAAGTCCCTTTCGGCGTGACTTCTCCCTCTTCGGCACTGAAGTTCCGGGGGATAATGGCAAAGTTTACAATGCGTTCGTAAGTCGCCAGGAAGTTGTTTACTGATTGCACCAGGGAACTGAAATACTCCCTGGTTTCCTGGGGAGAATTATGATCGAGATCAACGGTCTTACATTCCGGATCGGGGTAAATGAGGAGTGTATTGTATTCCCGGCCATCTCCCACCAGAAAAACGGATTTAATGGCTTCGAAATCCTGGAATAAGTTTTCGATACGCTGGGGCGCAATCGTCTGGCCGCGAGTATTCTTATATATTTCCTTCTTCCGGTCCAGTAGGAAATAATGCTCGTCCTGGAGTTTGAAAATGTCTCCCGTATGGAACCACCCCTGGTGGAGAATGGGCGGGGCGTGATTTCCTGAATATCCCGGTGACAGGTAAGGTCCCTGAAGGAGCAACTCGCCATCGGGCGCTAATCGAGCTTTTAATCCGGGGAGTAGCTTGCCTGCCGACTCCCGTACATAGTCTCCTGGCGGCGTCATCGTTATCCCCCCCGTGGCTTCAGTCATGCCGTAACCGCTCAACAGTTGGATACCGTACCGTTGGAAGAATTGAAAGATATCCGGGTCAAGATAGCCGGCTGCCGATAGTCCCCAGGTTAAGTTTCCTCCGGTCAATTCCTTAACTTTGTCCTCGATTTCCTGGTCGGAAACCGTAGCGCTGGAAAGGGACTCTTCCACACGTTCGTGAAGTTGGATCCAGCGCTTGGGGATGCTAATAAAGACCGTGGGACACGCGAGTTGAAAATCTTTTAGCAGCGTGCGAAAGTCAGCGGATTCGGCGAAGGTATAGGTGGCACCCCAGAAAAGGCTCCCTAATAACTCAAAAAAGCGTCCAAATGTGTGGTAGAGGGGCAGGTAACACAAAAAAGTGTCTCGTGGTCCAATAGCCGGTAACGCCAAAGCGCGGGTAAATCGTTTGGTAATCAAATTTTCTTGGTTAAAGATGATCCCGGTGGGTTGATTGGTCGTCCCGGAGGTGTACATCACCGATATCACTTGGTCCAGACTTTGGTGTTTCAGTATTTCGCTGGGGGTCCGGGGAAGGGTTCCCCGGTAGCGTAAGAATTTTTTCCACCCCCAGTTCTGGTGCCCGTCCTCGGGTGTTTCGTCCAAATTAATGCAAACCATACGGGGATCCCTGGACGGTAATTCCCGTAGTAGTTTTTGGGCTTTGCTCCCGCTAATGAATAAATGGGTGATTTGTTCTTGTTGCAGAATGTAAGTCAAATGCTCCACCGTAATGTTCACGGGGATGGGAATGACCCGGAGCTGGTACGTGAGGCAGGCCAGATCTACCAATGCGCCGCGCAAGCAGTTGGGAGTGAAAAGACCAATGACGATTGGTCCGGTACTTTTGTGTTGCAGGTGGGTAAACGCCGTTCCTAATGTTTGTATTTTTTGCCAGAGGGTATGATAGGTCACGGGATAAAGTTTTTGGCCCCTGATGACCTGAAGGGCAGGTTTGTTGCGGTATCGCTGGGCTCGCTGAAGCAGTAGGTGCCCCACGGTAAAATGAGATTGTTTTATTAAAGTGTGTATTGCCGTAAACCATTCGGCGGTTTTCTGGGCTTTTACAATTGCTTGGTTCACCGAGGGTAAATGGCCCAATTCCAGGAATGCATGGATTGTTTTAAGCTCCGTTCCAGGCTCGGTGAACGAGGCGGCCGTCTCTAATAGAGCGTCCGCATTGGGAACCACTTTCTCATGGCGGTTAAAAAGGGTTGACACTGATTTGAAGGGATCAACCATGAATGGAATTTAGGCCAACTACTTTATGGATAGGTATTGTTCTAGGCTAAGAAACAGGGAGCTAATTTCTTACGTCCATATTTAAAAATAGCATCGTAAAGGTGAACGTTGGCTTCCCACCTTGAAGGAGTCTAAAACTTAAATTCCAGCTTGTATTGGAAACTACAAAGTAATAGAAAGGAACTAATAGGTTATAGATTAAGGGTCACGGTCATGCGTTTTACCAGGCCCAAGAGTCCCATGTCAGATACGGAGTAGTCGATTTGGAATTTGTAGGGGATGAGGGGAAAGAGTTCTGAAGAAATACCAAAACCGTAAGCCGTCATGGAGATGTAACCATGGTCTTTATTTGATTCGATGAGTTTTCCTAAGTCGAAACTGCTCGTTTCGTCGTCCAATGATTCGCTGAAACGGAGGTATTTATATTGGCTACCCAGGCGTAAGAAGAGTCCCTTTAATATTTTCACTTCGGCGCCCAAGGCATAAATGGGATTAAAGTCCCGGGGATCGTAATAATCGAAGCTGAGCGTTGTTTCGGTCATTTTATAGACTACCGGTTTTATGGAGAGCCCCAGGCGAAAGGACATGGGTAAGGACCAGTTTTCGGTTTGCAGGCGGGCCACTACGTCGGGATTGGCGTCCAGGTCTTCATAGGCGTCAATGTCCACCTGTTGGTCGGAGCCGTAGAGGCGCATTTTAGTCCCAAAGTTGGTGATGGCCATCCCAATTCGCAGGCCCATGAAACTGGAGCTGTACTGCGACCCGGCATCGAGTGCTAAGGCTGTAGCCGAGGAAAAGGAAATGCTCTCCCGGATTACTTTGGCGTGTAACCCCACGGCGAAGCGGTCGCTGATCTTTTTACCGTAACCCAGTCCCAGGGCGAAGTCACTGGCGCGGAAGGAGCCTTCGCCGGTAGGGGAAAGTTCCGTTGTTTTCACCATTTCCCCCATATTTAGATAAGTAAAACTCAGTCCCAGGTTGCCCAGTTTCCCCAGGGGGATGATGCTGCCAAAGAAGCTGTGATCCATATCCGCAATCCACCGGTTCTGGGAGAAGAGAATCTGGATTTGGGTAGCATAGGCAATCCCAGCGGGGTTCCAGTAAAGGGCTGAAGCATCCTCGACCTGAGCCGTATAGGCACCGGCCAGGCCTTCCCCGCGACCGCCCACACCGATTTTCAAAAAGTTGGCTGCCGAAGTTCCGGCGTTGTCGAACTGCGCTTGAAGTATACTTCCGAGAAAAAAGATGGTGAAGATAATCTGTTTCACGTATTTACCCTTTCTCAAAATGGTTACGCCCTGGTAACGAGGGAGTCGTGTCCTCTCTGCGGTGACTTGGCTTGGGAAGTGAATGGTCATGCTTATTTAATCACGGCGAATTTGCCAATGTATTCCTGACCGTTTTTCAGGCCTCCCGCCACCACGTGGAAAACATAGACCCCAAAAGCCACTTCCTGGTTATTGTAAGTTCGCAAGTCCCAGGCCTCGATGCTGGGTCCGCGATATCCGGGGCTGTCCTTATCGTGTTTTAAAATTTGAACCAGCTCCCCGGCGGTGTTGTAAATCCGAATCAGGCAATTTTCTGGCAGTCGCGTGAACTGGAGTTCCCGGATAAACGCAATATGTTCATAGGCTGAGGTGACTTTATACGGATTAGGCACCACCAGGATTTGTTCCAGATCACCGGATTCTACGGCATAATTTTCGGCTGTGGTGGTGATGCGGTAGACATCCACTCCTGGCCGGAGAGGATTCGGGAAGAAAACCCTAAAGATGTTTCCTGCTTCAAACTGGGTGAGATCCTTATTGAATTGCATCATCCATCCCAGTTTGTGGGCATCAGCAGCGTAGTCGAAACTGGTAAAATAGGTTATGTTGGTAGTATAATCTTCATAAATAGGCATAAAATACACATTTTTAATAAAAGCGTAACTATTAGTGCTCCCTTCAGCTAGGGTATAGATGGGTTTAGTACCTGCCACCATATAGACTGCACAGTTAATCTGGTGATTCTCCTCCGCCGACCACAGTTCAAATGGCAGGAGAATCGTATCGGTCTGGGTCAAGGTTGCGTTGAAATACAGTCCTATGGATCCGGTGGAAGTAAAGCGGAATTCCAGGTCCCGCTGTAATCGTTCGGTTTCCGGGCGTCCCGCGGGAGAATCAACCGGCAAGTTTTCAATGAAGCCAGCCCAGGTCCCATCGGTGGAACTGGGATTTATCCCTGACAGGTAAATCGACGTGCTGGTGTCAGTATCCTCTATTATCGCTGTGGAGTCGTAGGTTTCCACCGTCCAACTGGCATTTTCAAAGAGGGGAATAAATCCATCCACCACATGGCGCAAACTGCCGGAAGTAATATCGGACTCCTGATTCACCACCACCGTGCCGCTGGTCAAGTCGGTCATTGTCCAGTAGGTTACCACACTATCGCCAATCATAGTCGAATCGATGATGACTTCGTATTCATGACCTTTGCTGATGAAGTCGGCGGGAGCGAGACTATCGCCCAAGAATTCGTAGGCGAAAGGATCGGCGGCAATGGCTGTTAAGGTAGCATCGGATTCCCCGGCCGTATGGGTGATGGTAAACGTCCCCGCATCGTAACCGGCAGGACGACTCATGGGGATTACCGCCACCGTGTTGTCTCCCTCGATAAAGGCATTTTTGGCTTTGGAATTTTCCAGGGGATCAACCGGTGCTCCCGCCCAGGTATCCGGTCCGTCATAGGCCGTAACGGCATACCAGTATTCATAGCCGTTCACCACGTTCTCGTCAATGTAGGAGTACTTCAAACCGCTTTCGCTTCCCAGATTGTAGTAGATCAGGGGATCGGTCATGGCGTAGGCGCCGCTGATATTATCGATCAGATCGTAGATCGCTAACGGTTGGTACACATCAGTGGGATCACCGTTTAAATCGGTGATGACCTGACCCCAGGAATTACCTCGGTCGAGACTGCGGTAAACCCGGTAGCCCTGAAACATGTTGGTTCCGGTGACCGGATCGATAGAGCTTTCGCTGCGGTCATCCCAGAAGAGGGTAACGCGACCTTCCTCGGCCACGGCCCGCACCATGGGTGGTTCAGGAGGGCGTGGGGTTGCGCAGTTGTTGTTGTACAGCGATTGGAAAAGTTTGGCATTTCGAATGAGATCTTGTTCGTTGATGCCCATGAAATCGGCAAAGGTGAAGGTGACCTGTTCGCCCGGAGCCACGTCCATGGGGCCGGAGGCGATTACCCAGGTGATGTCGGGGCCATAAGAGTACGGTTTTTGAAAGACGTCCCCGGAATAGGGATTGATGTTGTGGGGGGTCTGAATGCCCGCTAGCAACTGTTCATTGTAGGCCTGGGCATCATTCTGGGCATCCTGGCTGTATTCAAACGTGTAAAAGGCGGATACGTTGTAGGAAGAATCCGTGCCGTCGCTGTTATACTTGGTGCATTCCAAGAATTTCAATCCGATCCAACCGATACCGGAGGACTTGAAGCCCTCCGACTTGTCATCCGAATCCCACACCAGGGCGAAATTGCTTAACAGGTAGGAATCGGTAGTGTCCACCAGTTTTTCAGCAATGTGCGGATCGTCTTCCGTAATCAACATGGCCAGGTCGTCGGTCCATTCCTGGCCGCCTTGTTCGGGGGTGTCCGGGTCACCGGCGATGCCTATGTATAGGTCCTTCAGCGTATCTTTACCCACGTTGGTCATTTTCTGAATGAAGATGAGGCCGTCATTACCGAAGGTGCTGGCATAGTTCAGAATCCACACATCGATACGCACATTGAGCGGACCGACGCCGGTGTTGCTCTCGAAAGTATTGCCTTCCAGGGGGTCGTTGTCGGTAACTACGAAATATGCTTCCCGGTCGGCCTGGACGCCCAGACCGCAAGGGGCGTCGGGAAATCCATCAGGTCCTAATTCCGGTTCTACACCGGGGAAGTAGAGGGTGTCCTGGCTCCCGTCGGCATTGGTGATAATTGACTGAAAGGTTCCAGTAGGATCTTCCTCGATGGGCCAGAAGCCCGGCCAGGATTCAGGTTTGTCACTGAAGGCAATGCCAATGTTATTTTCGGTGTCGTAGAGGCCGGAATCATATCCTGGTAGGGGTTCAAATTCCTCCTCATGGTCCCGCATGGTTCCGCGTACGCCTACGGAGACCGAGGGCAGGCCGTTAATCAGAGCGCCCACCATGGGAGCTTGCGTCCAGTAGTACGTGCAGCAACCGTCTTTTACCATGCTCCCAGCCGGGAATTCGTGGTTCAGGCCCCAGCGGTCATAACCGTAAATGGCCGCATTGGAAAGGCGTAGAACCATGTTGCCCTTGTCCAGGACGCTCCGTTTCCGATCGCTGTAACTCGTTGTTTTTTGCAATCGCTCGGGAATTCGTCCCTTGTCTGGGGCGACAATAAAATCGTAATAGTCGGCTTTTTGCAAGGAGGGGGTATCTCCCGCGAAGAGTAAACTGGAGAACAGAATTAGCAGGACGAAAGCTATCTTTTTCATGATCACATTCCTATGCTGATGCCCAGTTCGATATGTCTTGGCTCTGACCAGAAGTAGGGTCGCCAGAGCCACATGGGCGAGGTATTGGGATTGAGTGTTTCGTCCGGCTTCCCCGTGGTGCCGAAGACCCGCTCCACGTTCCTCTTGTTTAAAAGGTTGAAGACGTCCACATACAGACGCATATTGACAACCTTAATGGGCAGGTTGTAGAAGGTTTTCAGGTCCACGTAGATCGTGGAGGGCATGCGGCCGGAATATTGTTCATCGATAGGCCGACCGCGGGCGTCGGTGGGGGTGTATGGAAAGCCGCTTCCGTAGGTGCCGATAATATTGGCGCCATATCCCCGGGGATTCCGGTAATCAAGCCCGAAATTGATGGTATGGGTCTGGTCCCAGGACATGGTAAACGTCCGGGCATAGTCATGCCAACCATAGACCGAGGCCAGGTAGGCCACATCCCAGTGGAAGGACTCGTTGGGGGCGCTGCCTTCGGCCCGGGAGAGGGAGTAGTTAAAATACCACCCTAAGTTGCGGGAGAACCGTTTCCTGATTCCCAGTTCGAAGCCCTTTGCATTGGCGTAGTCGATATTTTCGTAGACCGCATATTGAGCCGGGTCAGCATCGTAAATGATGGCCGCAATATAGTCGTAGATGTCTTTGTAATAGAGGGTAAAGTTCAGAACGTAGTCCGTGGCTAACTGCAGGTGTAGACCAAACTCATACTGGACGGTGTGTTCGGGTATTATATTTGGACTGCCCACTTCCGGGATATACCAGTCAGCCGTATTAAAGGGGAAGGGGTAGAATCCGTTGCCGAAGTTCAGGCCTTCAATATTCAATCCCGGTGGGACCCCGGAAGCGCCATTTGTATTGGTGTAGTCATACATATTCACCAATTCGGGATAGTCGAAGAAGTGGCCGTAAGAGAAATGGAAAGCCATCCGGTCCGTCACGGGGTATCCAATCCCTAAGCGGGGACTCCACTGGGATTTCACCGTGGCCATTTTGGCCGCTTCAAACTGATAGCTTCCGTCGGGATTGGTTAAATAGTTCCCAAACTCATCCTCGGCGGCGTAACCCCACTGAACCTGGTTAAAATCATCGGTGGGGATCTGGTTAATCTGGTCCGGTGTGTAGGACTGACCATCGTAATAGTAAAGGAGTTTCCGTTTGGGATCGGCGTAGGGACTCTTGGGGTTAAGTTCATCGTAACGGAGGCCCATATTAACCACTATGTCCTTGAATTCTATCTTGTCCTGGATGAAGAACGATTTCTCAATTGGTTTAAAGTTATAGGTGATAAAGGAAGGATCGGAGGTATTCCCGAAGGGTCCCCCGCCAATGGCATAGCCCTCGAACCGGGAAAAGTCGTTCATCTTCTTATCAAACCCGGTTTTTAACTGGTGGATTTCGTTGAGCTGCCAGGTGAGCTCACCCCCAATCTCCTGATACTTAGACTGATACCATAGGTAGTCGTGATAGGTGGAGTAGCCTTCCCGGATGGTGTCCCCGTAGAAGTTGGTCACGGGGTAACTACCGTAAAATTCGTAGTTGGAGGTATTGTCATAGGCATCCCCTTCCCTCAGACGGGGATCCACGCCCCAACTGTAGGTGTGGTTGTTATCGAGGTCTAAGAAAGGTTCCTGATCCGGCAACCCATCTCCGTCTAAATCAACCATGTTCCAGGTGCTATCTTCGTTCCAGTCATGGTAAGACTCCCCTACGTCCCAAACACCATTTCCGTTGGCATCATCCCAATATTCGGCAGCGTAGGCGCTCCATTGACCGTCGCCATTAAGGTCTTTATATGGTTCGGCGTAGTAGCTTAACCAATTCATTGTGTCACCGGCAGTAACCGTGGAGGGGAGATAGCCTTCCCAATCCTGAGGGATGGGTATTAACTTGGAATACAACTGGTGTTTCTCATTGAGCAGGGGCTTGTAACCGGTCCAACCCTGGCGATTGTACCATTGACTTTTCAGCGAGAAATAGATGTTTTTAGTGACGGAAAAATTCAATTTCACGTACTGGTGAACGGTCGTGCGCCAGTTATAGGGACTACGATCGGGGAACTGGCGGTAGCTCATGCTGAAATCGCGATATTCCCGATTAAAAAAGTTCCCCCCCAGGGTTATTTTTGCATTTCGGAGGGGGTGGAACACCACTTTAGCCGTTAAGCGTCCTTCTTTTTCGAAGGTGCCAGACGTTTCCCAGGCGCCCTTTTTCAATTTTTCTTTCGCACCGTCACCGTCGATATCCGCCCAGGCCAGGGTGTCGTCCTCCGTTCCCAACACGCCATCTTCGCCAGGTTTATAGATGCTCCCGGGGAGTTGGTTTTTCCGCAAGTAAGTGTTAGATCGGTATAGATCCCCAGAAAGGTGAAAGTTGGCCGTATTGCCCAAACCCGGGATAATCGGTCCCCCCAGGTTACCAAAAATACGGTTGGTCAACCAATTATTAGCTAGGCCGCCAAATTGGTCCGTTGAAGAACGGAGTTCCCACGTGTAGTTGGGTGTACCTTCCTTGGTGACGATGTTTACGACGCCACTCATGGCTTTACCGTACTCAGCATTGAAGGAACCGGTAATGACGGCTAACTCGGAAATGGCGTCCTTGGCCACGTCCATGCCCATGCCCCCGAACAAGGTGTTTTCTACCAGGAAACCATCTACTAAATAGGAAATTTCCCCTGTACGACCGCCACGGAAGTGGATTCCCGAGTCATCGGCATTATTGTTATTCTCTACCACTCCCGGCATATTCGTCATGATCTCTTCGAAGGAGTTCACCGGCATGTTAACAATATTCTCATCCTCAATAACCTCCGTCGTGGCGGTTTGATCGCGTACAATGACCGGGCGTTTGGCTTCCACCGTCACCTCTTCGCCCTCAATGGCCGTCATCTCCATAGCAATGTCTAATGTCGTGGTCAAATCGGCGTTGATACGCACGTCGGTGACAATGACGGTTCGGTATCCGATATACGAGGCGGAAACGGTGTAAGCCGCGGCGGGAATGTTTAGAATATAGTACCCTCCCCTAACATCCGTGGCAGCCCCGAAAGTAGTCCCCTGCAAGATTACATTCACCCCCATAAGGGGGTCACCTGTGGTTTTATCGGTAATCGTCCCTACTAACTTACCTGTTTCACCTGCCCAGACAAGACTAACCGTTAAAAATATAAGCAACAGGATACGTGATCTCATGCTAATAACCCTCCGAAAATGATAAAAAAAGTAGAACGTCAGCAATTATAGGTCAAGTAATATATTCGCTTGAATTATTGTAGTTAGCACCCCAATCACCCAAACCAAATTATTG
>CAZVNL010000005.1:0-78280 GCA_964628055.1 uncultured bacterium
CATCCTGTTCCGTGTCGCACCCTTGAGGTAATCCACGAGATGTTTTCAAGGCGACAGAAGCATACTTTACCTGTGTTTCATCACGCCGGGAGAGTTCTTTTATAGCTATTCCCTTTCTCAAACTTTACCTCAACCTTAGCCTTTACCTTTGCCTCAACCTACCTCTTCCCTAAATCCCAACCCCTAATTCCTGCGACCTGCGACCTGAGACAAGTAACATTAAGACTTTTCAACATTCAGAATTCGGCGTTCAGCGTTTGTCTTTCCATTAGGTGTCGAGGGAGTCCCCTTTTTCACTAATCTTACACGAGAGCAGGAAAACTCGGAGGAGTCAGATTGATTTTAAATGTTTCCCTAGTGCTGCCCTTCAAGGCGGTGTTGACGGTAGAAAAAACAAATAATGGGTTTACCCCTTATTTTGATAAGATCTTCCCAACCGACGCCGGTAAGGAGATATAGGTTAAAAAACGGGTGTCATTCCAGTGAAGTGGGAGGAGCCAGGAAAGTTGTACTGGGACTGTGAAAAATCTTCAATTTCCCTGGTTTTTATTCGTAACTTTTTTGTCTTGAAAAAAATCATTTCTGTGTCCTAATCGTTCTGAATCATCACCTAAAGTTTCAGGATGTTTCAAGGTAACGATTAGCCACATCCTTTAACGTCATAACATCATACTTGGGAAGCCTCTATGTTAACCGTAACTGTACTCAAGGAAACTGCTGATGGGGAGCGGCGGGTAGCGCTGGTTCCTGAGAGTGTTAAACGATTAGTTAAAAAAGGTGTACGCGTTCTGGTCCAGTCCGAAGCTGGGTTGCAGGCGGGGATTTTGGATGAGGAATACGCCGCCGCCGGGGCCGAAGTTCTATCTGACTACAGTAAGTTGCTACAAGAGGGAAATATTTTTCTGAAAGTCAGGGCGGTCTGTCTCCAAGATGGCATGATGCAGGTAGTGGATCCTTTCCCCAAGGGATCGGTGTTAATCAGTTTCTTCAATCCGTTTAAGCACATCCACAACGTTGAGGCTCTGGCCCAGCGTGGGGTCACCTCTTTTTCCATGGAGTTGGTGCCGCGCATTTCCCGGGCCCAGAGGATGGACGCCCTCAGCGCCATGAGTTCCGCTGCGGGGTACAAAGCCGTGATTTTAGCCGCCAGCCGACTCTCCAAGTTTTTTCCCCTCATGATGACAGCCGCCGGAACGATTTCTCCCGCCAGCGTCCTGGTAATCGGTGCCGGCGTGGCCGGGTTACAAGCCGTGGCCACCGCCAAGCGGTTAGGGGCCAAGGTCAAGGCCTTCGATACCCGTCCCGTAGTTCAGGAACAGGTGGAGAGCCTAGGAGCCGAATTCGTCCCTCTGGAAACCACCCAAGAGGTGGAGACGGAAGGCGGCTATGCCAAGGAATTGACCGAAGATTTCTACCGCCACGAACAGGCCACTATCGCCGAACAACTACCCACAACCGATGCCGTGATCGCCACGGCCCAGATTTTCGGCAAGCGGGCGCCTCTTTTAATTACCGAAGAAATGGTTCAACACATGCGCCGAGGGTCGGTGATTATTGACTTGGCCGCCGAGTTCGGCGGAAATTGCGAACTCACAATCCCCGGGAAAGAAGTGGAAGCCTACGGCGTGCAAATTATTGCTCCCCTGGATTTGCCCTCCAGCCTGGCCTACCACACCAGCGAAATGTACAGCCGGAACGTAACGGCCCTTATCTCCGAAATGGTGAAGGAAGGCGAACTAAATATCGACTTCGAGGATGAGGTGATCGATGGCACCCTGTTAACTCACGGCGGCAAAATTATAAACAAACATGTCATTGATTTACTGGAACGTATCAAGGAGATGGAATCATGAATGAACAACTATTAGTGGAAATCTATGTCTTCGTCTTAGCGGTTTTTGTGGGCTTTGAGGTCATCGCTAAGGTTCCCCCAACTTTACACACCCCGCTCATGTCCGGGTCCAATGCCATCTCCGGCATTACGATTGTGGGGGCGCTCATCGCCGCAGGAAGCCAGTGGGGAGCCACCAGTACCATCCTGGGATTTGTCGCTATCGTTTTTGCCACCATCAATGTTGTAGGTGGTTTCATGGTGACCGGCCGGATGCTTAAGATGTTTAAACGATAGAAAGTGTAGTGATGATGCAATCAATTATTATTCCTGTCATTTATCTGGTCTCTGCGGTTCTGTTCATCTTAGGACTGAAGCAGCTTTCCCATCCGCGGACAGCGCCCAAGGGAAACACGACGGCCGCCATCGGGATGCTCCTGGCCATCGTGGGCACCCTTTTGATTACGGAGATCATCGATTTTCAGCTCATTATATTGGGATTGATTGTAGGTGGGGCCATCGGGGCCTTTGCCGCACGCAAGGTGGAAATGACCGCCATGCCCCAGTTGGTGGCCCTTTTCAACGGCTTTGGCGGCGGCGCGTCCCTGTTGGTGGCCACGGCCGAGTTCTTTCGCGGCGAACCCCTTTCCACCTTTACCTTATCCACCGTGGCCATCAGTATCCTCATCGGTTCGGTGACCTTTACCGGTAGCGTGGTGGCCTTTGCCAAGCTCCAGGGGCTCATGCGGGGCGCCCCTTTTCTGTTCAAAGGGCAGCACGCACTCAACGGCTTCATCGTGGTTTTAATCATTATTTTCGCCGTAATGACCGTGGTGGTGCCTGCCAACGGCTTGGTATACTTGCTCCTGGTCGTGGCTTTATCCTTGCTGTTAGGGTACCTGTTCGTGATTCCCATTGGGGGGGCGGACATGCCGGTGGTGATTTCCCTGCTGAACGCCTTTTCTGGGTTGGCCGCCGCCGCCACGGGCTTTGTCATCGGCAACAATTCCCTCATCATTAGCGGTTCTTTAGTGGGCGCCAGCGGTATTATTCTCACCAATATCATGTGTAAAGGGATGAACCGGACGATCTGGAACGTCCTTTTTGCCGGCGTGGGGGCCGAAGGGGGCCCTGCAGGTGCTTTGGCGACCGGTCAGCAAAAGACGGCCAAAGCATACGAACCGGAAGACACGGTGGTAATTTTCGAGAACGCCCGGCAGGTGGTCATCGTCCCGGGATACGGGATGGCCGTGGCCCAGGCCCAACACATGGTCCACGAATTGGAAAAAATCCTGGAAGCCAAAGGCATTGTGGTTAAATATGCCATCCATCCCGTGGCCGGACGCATGCCGGGACACATGAATGTCCTCTTGGCCGAAGCGAACGTCTCCTACGACAAACTCTACGATTTAGACCAGATCAACCCCGAATTTGAAGAGACCGATGTGGCCTTGGTCATCGGCGCCAACGATGTGGTTAATCCCGCTGCCCGACACGAGAAGTCCAGCCCCATTTATGGCATGCCCATTTTAGATGTGGACAAAGCCCAGACCGTCTTTATCCTGAAACGCAGCCTGAACCCGGGATTCGCCGGGATTGACAACGAACTGTTCTATAAGGATAATACTATCATGATCTTTGGCGACGCCAAAGATACGGTCTCCAAGCTGGTAGCCGAGTTAAAATAGACCTACGGATTCCCTACAAGAAAGTGCCAACCACCTTATTTTCGGGGTTGAAGGGCAAATTCCCCAGGAAGTAAATTTGCCGGTGGAAAAGAGTCCCGCCTTTAGGCTGCGCGCAGGAGCCTACTTCCCGTAATTAAGACTGCCGGGAGCCAATATCAGGATACGTAAACCCCCCAACGATGGCACCGTCATAAACGACCCTCGACGGCATCGGATTAAAACCCTCGAGGTCATGGTGGCGGAGGTCATTGAGGAGACGCCGATCACCACTACTATTGTCCTGTTTACCGGGAACGATTATTTAGCCTATGTGCCGGGGCATTTTTTAACCATCGATCCCCATCAATTCGAAGCCCTTGAAAGGTGGGTCGCCTACCTGGAAGATTTGAAGGGGAAACGGGAACCTCCCCGGGCCTATTCCCTGGCCAGCAGTCCCGATGAACACTACCTGGCCATCACCGTAAAAGAGGAGCGGTACATTCGAGGGGTTACCCCTTATCCGCCCCTTTTATCGCCCATCTTAGCCAAGCGCTCCATTCCTGGGAGGCGGATGGTCATTACTGGCTTTACCGGCCCGTACACGCTCCCCGAAGAAGCGTCGATGCCCGAGCAAATTTTGCACATCTGTGCCGGGAGTGGTTTCGTCCCCAACTGGAGCATTTTGAAATACTGTCTCCGGAATTACCCCCAGGTTTACCACCGCGTCCTGTACAGCAACAAAACCTGGGAGGATACGATTTATCGCAAGGAACTCATTGCCCTGGAGAAACAATATCCACAACAGTTAAAAATTACGTTCACCATCACACGGGAAAAACCCTTTGCCACCGACGAGATTGACGTAAGGCACGGCCGCATTGACCGGGGCATGCTTTCCCAGACGCTCCAGGAAATGGCTGATCCAATGATTTACGTGTGTGGTCCGGCCATTTCCATTTACGAGAAACGACAAGCCCAAAAAACGGGCCAGGAACTCAAACCCCGCTTCATGGAGTCCACCCTGAAAAACCTGGAGCTGTTGGGAGTGGAAAAGAAACGCATCAAGCGTGAAAGCTATGGCTGATCGGCCTGTTTGGATCCACTAGATTTCTCTTCCCCAGACTCCGTGTCACACCACCGCATTTCCGAGGAAAAAATTCTATCAGGCATTTGTTTTGTAGTGGTCAATTTATATCATCAGCTATAAATTGCTTAGATGAAATCACGAACAATGAAAGATAATTGGAGACCAACTTTATGAATGGAGGACAGAAGCAGGGGTTAACTGGTTTTACCATGATCGAGATCATGGTTGTGGTTGTCATCGTGGCCATTTTGGCGGCCATCGCGGTACCGGTGTATGTAGATTACGTGGAAAGTGCCCGCGCCTCCGAGGCGAAGTCGGTCATCGGTGCCATTAAAAACGCCGCCGAAATGTACCGTCAAAACTTTGGGGAATGGCCCGCCGACGTGGACGAGCTGGAACGTACCGGGCAACTTGATGTGGATCCCGCCACCCGCCGGAAATGGGTCTTTGAACTACAATTACCGGAGAAAATCATCGCCACCAGTACTTCCGAAATGGTGGGAGGGGAAGGTAAAGTGGTTGAGTTTGACCGCATAACAGGGAAGTATCGAGGCTACGGTTCACCGGAAACCGAATAAATCCCGCTTGTGGATATACAAGATCTCCTATCATATGCCCTGGAAAGCGGAGCCTCTGATCTCCATCTGAGTGTGGGTTCCGTGCCTATGGTGCGGATTAACGGGACCATGAAACACCTGAACATGGGCGTGATGGACGACGACGTCATGGAGAATATTGCCTCCCAGGTCATGAATGCGGAGCAGAAACAACGCTTTGAACAAGAGAAGGAGATTGATTTTTCCTACCGCCTGGATGGCCAGGGCCGGTTCCGAGTAAACTTTTTCCATCAAATCCGGGGTCTGGCAGGCGTCTTTCGCGCCATTCCGGAACTTCCTAAAGGGTTCGAGGAGCTGCAACTGCCCCCCATTCTGGAACCTCTCTCCATGAAAAACAAGGGACTGATTCTCCTTACCGGTCCCACCGGTTCCGGTAAAAGCACGACCCTGGCCGCTATGGTGGATTATATCAACCATCATCGCTACTGTCACATCATTACCATCGAAGACCCGGTGGAATATTTCCATCATTCTCACCAGTGCATGGTGAACCAGCGCGAATTGGGGGCGACCACGCACAGCTTTTCAAACGCCTTGCGTGCCGCCTTGCGCGAGGATCCCGATGTCATCCTCGTAGGGGAAATGCGAGACTTGGAGACCATCTCCCTGGCCCTGACGGCGGCTGAGACCGGTCACCTGGTGCTCTCTACCCTGCACACTGGAAGCGCGGTGAAAGCCGTGGATCGGATCATCGATATTTTCCCTGCCAGTCAGAAGAGTCAAATCCGCTCCATGTTATCGGAGAGCCTGGAAGCCGTCATTGCCCAGAAGCTGCTACCTACGAAAGACGGCAAAGGCCGTATTCCCGCCTGTGAAGTCATGATTGCCAACACCGCCATCCGCAATTTAATTCGGGAGGATCGCATCTATCAGATAGAGTCGGTAATGCAAGCGGGTGGCGTGGACGGAATGCAAACCCTTGATCAGGATTTACAACGCCTGGTGGCCCAGGGGTTGGTCAGTCGTTCCGTCGCCGCCCAGATTGCCGAAAACCCCAAACTCTTTTCCACCAACGTCCTGTAACGGGTTTTCACTCCATGGAGCGTTTCCGAGGATTCACGTTTATCGAGGTCATGATTGGCATCGTGATTGTGAGCGTGGCTTCTTACGGTTTAATGTTGGGGGCTGTTCATGCCCGGGGAGAGATGCGGGCCATTGCCGTGGAAGACCGGGCCCTGGAAGAACTCCTCAATTTTATAGAAGAGATGAAAGGCAAAATCGCTGGGAAGAAACTCACCTTGGTGGAAAAAGCCGGTGATCAGTTGGGGAGGACAGTGTACTTAATGGGAGGCGCGCACGAAGGTTATAAGCTCCCGGCCAAGATTTATTACGATCCCGTGGTTCCCGTTTACAGCCCTGAACCCACCAATATAAGACGTTACCATCTCAAAGCCTGGATCGTGTGGCAGGACTATTCCATCACCGCTCAAAAGGCCACCAAACGACTGGATGCGGAGACCGTCATGCTGGAGTTTCCCCTATGAGCCCCAACCCCAAAGACCGCTGGTCGTCGGGTCTGACCATCATCGAAATGGTCTCCGCCATCGTAGTACTCTCCATCATTGTGTTGGGGTTGGCGACGGCATTGCGTTTTATTTCTTTCCATTATCAGGATGATACAGTCCGCCTGGAAATCCGAAATTATGGGAATATTATCATGCGGGAAATTCTGAAAGAGATCAGCCTCTCCCGGTTCATCGATAAGGATGACATTAACGGGTTTGCCCGTCTCCAGGTCACCCGCTATAACCGCTTTGGCACGCCCAAGACGACCATCGTTTCGGCCGATCCCAAGGATGGCATTCTTATAAACGGCGACTATCCCCTGGGGGGGAACCTCACCTTACCGGTGAAGGGACGGTTTCGGAATCGCAAGCAGCGTCGCGTTACGTTAGTGGATTTTAAGGCCCGGGAAGTTCCCATGACCAGGGGGAATTTGCGCCGCGTGACCCAGGCTACCTGGGAGCTTAGCCTCATCTTGCGCATGGAGACGGCGGGGGCCGTAGGAAACGACCAGGTGGAGGACATTGAGTTTCACCGCACGATTTTCATGCCCAACAAATTTATCAAAGGATGAAGCGACTTACGTCACATAGGGTGATCCACATGTTTTCCACACCTTATAGCGGTGCAGCGACGCCCACGGCGGTCATTTTTACCTTGGTGAGCATGCTCATAACGGTGGCTTATCTGAAGTATTCCCTCTCGGCGGCGGTTGCACAACGGTACCGGCGTGCCGAAGCCATGGCCCTCCTGGTGGCGGAAGCCGGCCTCAATATTGAAGCTCCGGTGGTCTTACCCAAGTTGACGGGGGACACACTTATTGCCGCTCAAGGCGTGGAGTTTGGACAACTCCCGGATGGAAAACCCCTAGGCACCTATCACGACGTGGCCTGTACCACCCGCCAGGATCTAAGCGGCAGGACTATCTACCACGCCCAGAGTACGGGAACGACCAGCTACCTCAACTCCCTGGGCGAACCGGTTACCGTGAGCCGGGTGGTGGAACTCAACATGGTATCCCAGGACTTCTCCAAGTTCATGTATTTCACCAATTCCGAAGAACCGGGCGGTGGGCCCTGGCTGGGTTCGTACGTTTCCTTTGGCTCGAACGACGTGTTAGAAGGCATTGTCCATACCAATGGGCATATCACCATTAGTCAGTACGGCTGCCCCGACTTTTCCCAAGCGGAGGTCAACGCTGCTGATGGCATTACGTTGAACAATTGCAACCCTAACTCCTGGGCTTCGCTCGACGATTCGGCCCAAGTCATCGCCTATCCACCTTACAATGCGGCCAACCGGGCTAAAGCCCATGCAAACTACGTGTTTACTGCTGACGATTTATTAGGGCGAGGGGTGAAAAAAGACACCCTTATTATGACTGAAATTGAATTCATCACCGGCGGCTTCGAAGTCAGACAATGGACCTACCTCATTCCCCCCATCGGAGCCGAAGGGCCGCCCCCCATCGATTTCCTCTGGGATGAGGACACGGATTTTAGTGGCCTTAATAACCGTCGCATTGCCTTTGATAGTCCTTACTCGGGAGCGGGTTATTATGTAGCCGATTCCCTGTTCATCAGCTCCCAGGATATGGATGGCACCAACGTGAGTCAGTACCTGGATGAATATGTGGTTGGGGATACGATTGTGGTAAAAGCCAATGATGCTGACTCGTTAAAGTATTGGAAAGGGGTCATTACGTCTACGAATGTCCAGAGTGGGGACTACATTTTTGGCGTGCTTCCTCTCAGTCAGATGTTTAGTAACGGTTTCGTCGATGGGGAGGAAGTTTCCCTCAATTACGTGGCCGAGTTAGACCCCACAAAACCGTTTAACAAATTCGCCCATTATCACAACCACCCCGATGACGGGACTTCGGTGTGTCAATCGAGCGGGTTTCACCACTTTGACTTTGAGCCGCCTGTCGATGGTCCCGATATCATGCCTACCACCACTTTTTACACCCATAAAGCGGTGATTTACGTTCGCGGGGGACAGGTCCGCATTAAGGGGGAAGTGGATGGTCAATTTACCATCGTTACCGATATTTACACGGAGTATCGCCGCCACGACGATCCCTCGATCATCGACCGGGTTTGGGACAATATTTGGCTAATCGACGACATTATTTACGAAGATTCCGATCCCAGTACTGGCGAGGTGGTCTATGGCACAGACAATCGTTTGGGATTGATCTCCGGTGCCAATATTATTATTGCCAATACCATTGCCAATGGCGCGCGCAATCAAAGTGCCGGCGGGCAGGATATTATTATCAACGGCGCCCTCCTCGCCATGCGGGATTCTTTTGTCGCCCATTATTGGCAAAACACCGTCAGTCGAGCCGATTTAAATGGTCCCAACTGGACGGCCCCGGCCTTGTCCAAGGGGGATGGACGGGGTCCGCGTCGCAATCCCAATTCCTCCTTCCCCAGCACCACGGGGACCAGTGATATTCGCGGAGCGGTAAAATTGTGGGGGTCGGTTACACAAAATAAACGGGGGTACCTGAAGCGCAACTTCCCGGGACCCTATGACATTTCCCCGGGAATCGGCTACGACAAGGACTACCATTACGACTACAATTTCAGCGATTTCTACCCGCCGCCACACTTCCCCTCCACCACCACCGAAGACGGCGCCGCAATTCTGGTCATGAAATCCTACGGGGAGATTCCTCCCGCAGAAAGGGGACCGAATCAATGATTCTTGGTTTAGATATTGGCCGGGAATACGTAAAGTCCGTCGTTTTAGATAAGGTAAAAAGTGGATTTAAAGTTCAAAATGCCGCCTGTCGACTGGTTCCAGAGCAGAATAAAGCCTATGATCCCGAAACCATCACCAAGCCCCTGTGGGTCATAGCCATGAAAGAACTTTTCCGGGTGTTGAAGGTGAATCCTAAGCGCACGCACAATCTGATTACTGGCATCAACGGCACCAACGTGAGCATCAAACAGATCACAACGATGGATATGCCCCGGGACGAACTCTATTCTTCCATGACCTTCGAGGCTCGGAAACACCTTCCAATGGACGGGACCGATGCGGTCATCGATTTTCAGATTTTTGGCCCGAACCGCAAGGAAGTGGATAAAATTGACGTAGCCCTGGTGGCCTGCACCAAGCGCGTATTGAATTTCCATCTGGACTTACTGCGGGAAGTGGGATTAAAACCGGGCATTGTAGATGCCGATCCCATCGCCCTCACCAACGCCTTTCGACATTCCCGAGAACTTCCCGAAGAAGGGGTTATTGTCCTCCTGGATATTGGGGCTGTGTCCAGTACCATCGTGGTTCATGGTCGGCAGGACGCTTTTTTCACCCGGGATATTCCCCTAGGCGGCCATCACTTCGTGCAAGCTCTATCGGAAAAACAAAATCTGGATTACGTGGCGGCCCAGGATGCCCTGTATCGTGGCGGGGTGGCCAGCTTCCAGGAAGAGTCCCAGCCAGAAGACACGCTGACGACCAGGATTTCTGTGGCGGAGCGCACGGTGTTTGACGTTTTTGTGGAGGACATTCGCCGCTCGTTGCGCTATTATGCCAAGTCTACCAACCAGAGTTATTTTGTAAATATTTACCTGAGCGGTGGGAGTGCCAGTCTACCCGGCCTGGCGGAATTCATCCAGGAGAAGCTGAATGTGGAAGTTAGCCTCCTGGATCCCTTCCAGGGAATTGCTGGAGTGGATAAGCTTTCCATTACCAATCCGGCTCAATTTACCGTGGCGATGGGTTTGGCCATCCACGGAGGGGTAGAGGCATGAAGCCGAAACAGTATATCATCATAAACCTCAACCAAAAGGAAAGTCGCCAGACTCGAATCGAGCGGTGGCGGGAGCGGGGCCGCTGGGCCATCTTCACCATCATTCTCTTATTTCTGGTAGGGACGAACGGGTTGGTCTATTACATCGGTCAAAATTATTCCCAACTCATCGAGCAAAAGGAATTCGAGATTAAAAATGTTAAACAGGAAATTTTAGAGCTGCGGGAGAAGGGCAAGAATCTTTCCAAGGCGGACATCGTCGACCTGGCGAAGTTGGAATCTAACCGTATCCTCTGGGCCCGGACTCTCCAGCTATTGGGTCAACTGACTCCCGAGGACATCGCCCTTACGGGTTTAAAGTACAAGAACATGCGTCTCATGATCGAAGGGATTGCGGTGAATTACGCCGATCAGAAGGAGTTTGACATTGTTCACAACTATCTCAATGCTCTAAAAAAGAACCGGGATTTCTCCAAGCATTTCAGCCGGATAAAATTTGGCCAGGGATCTATTAAAACCATTCGTGGGCAGGATATTATTCAATTTGTCATTGAAGCCACCGTGCGGTTGGTTCCGCCCAGCCAACAGACGCGGGTTCCCCGAAAAGGGATCACTTCCTGATGCAGCGGAATACTATTTTAGCCCTCGCACTCATCGTTCTGAGTATTGCCTTTTGGGCCAACCTGCGGTTTATGATCGACGGGAAGCCCCACCGTTTCCAGGAATTGGAAGCGCTTCAGAACGACCTGAACGAGCAACTCATCAGCGCCCAAATTTTGGCGAATAAGTTGGACGAAGTTTACACTCTGTTTGACGAAAACTTAGCACTATCCAAGCAAGATTCCCTGGCCGAGGACGCCTCCCTTCCTTTCCTGCGCAGCCTGGCGGAAACCATGAACGATATTGGGATTGTCCTTTTGAACATTCGGCCCAAACCCCGGGAGGAGCGGGGAAATTATTACGTGGCTCCCTATGATCTAATCATGCGCTGTTCTTACGAAGAACTGGGCAAGTTTTTCGCGGAAATTGAGCGTTCCCCGCGACTGATTACGGTGAAAGAGTTTTCCGTTAAAAATGGGATCGAACGGATTAAAGGTCGGGTTACCGAAGAAGATCTTAAGGAGCAGATTGTGGAAATGTCCCTCTCCACCATGACGTTGGTAAAGAAAAAAACAAAGGTAATTTCATGAGTAGTCGCCAAAAGACCGTTTGGCTACTTCTGTTGATCCTATCGGTTACCGTTTTGGGCTTCCAGGCGGTGCAATTATATCCATTACAAAAGCAGTGGTGGCAGGCCAGGACCCGGGCACAAAACCTCCAGTTTGGGACCGACAAGGAGTTAGAGAATATTATCGATTTTTTAGAGGTACGCCTCCGCGCCCGCAGCTCCTTTATTTTTAATCTGGAAACGGAACCCATGTATCTCACCAATGTCATCTATCTCACCGATGCCATGGGCCGGCCTTTACGGTACCGTCAACGGGGCAAATTGCGAGTTACCGCCATTATCGATGGAAATACTCAACAGGCGATCATTAATTACCGGGATAAGAACTATACTGTTACCGTGGGGGACTCCGTCGCCGGGGGAGAAATTATCTGGATTGATTCGGACGAAGTTGTGTTGGCGAAGGAGAATAAGGAATACCATTACCAGGTGGTGGGCCTTCTGCGGGAGGAAGATGTGACGATGCAGAATAACCACAGGAGTGAATATTGATATGAAGGGAATTTGGTACGCCGGTGTTATTGGATTGCTTGTTCTGGTGACACTCGTTTTCGGACAGGAAAAAGGGGGCACGATTTCTGCGAAGGAGTCACTCCGGCCCACCCTCATTACCGTGCATGCGGAAGATGCAAATCTTCCCAGTATACTCTCGATTCTTGCCAAGGAAAGTGGTTATAACATCGTAACTGATCCTAACGTCAATCGGCAAGATAAAATTTCCATTCACCTGGACGATGTTCCCATCGAGCAGGCCATTAACCTGGTGGTACGCGCCGTGGGGTTGAGTTACGAAATTGTGGGCAATTCCTTTTTGATTGCCGACCCGAAAAAACTTACCGAAGAGGTGGGAATCACCTCCCACGTGATCGATTTGAAATATGCTGACGCCCAGGAGGTAAAACAGCTGTTGCAGGACCTGACGGAGCAGATCCAAGTTGATGTTCCCGGGAATAAACTGTTAATCAATGCCTCTCCGAAGAAAATTGCTGAAATCGAAGAGGTGATCAAGCAGATTGATGTTCCAGCCATCCAGATTTTATTGGAGACCCGTCTTATTGAAGTTGCTGCTGACGCCGAGGAGAAACTGGGGATTGACTGGTCCAAGTTGGCCCATTACACCAATATTTTTGCCGAAACTGGGGTTCCTCCCGCAGGGTTGACTGGCGCCGGAAGTGTAGTTCCTGGCGTGACGCAAAGTCCCAACGATGAGGGTACCGGTGTGGTGGAAGATTATGGGACCGAAACCTTCGAGGAACTACCGTCGGAAATGCCCTTCAACCGGTTATTTTGGAATAGCAAGGACGACCAGAACATTTTTCCCAATAAGTTCAGTCGCCAGATGACGGCTTTTGACGTGACCCTCGATTTTCTCTTGAAACGAAACCAAGCAGAGATCCTGGCGGATTCTAAGTTGGTCACCCTCAACGGGCGGGAAGCCTTCATAAAAATGGTGGATATTGTTCCGTACATACTAAGCTCAGGGGGCGTGGGCGGCCAAGTTCAAGTACAAAAAGAGGAAGTGGGAATTAAGCTTACTATTTTACCCACCATAAACACCGACGGCGATATTACCGTCCGCGTGGATCCTGAGGTCTCGTCCATTTTTGAGTTCATCGGCCCCGATCGGAATATACCCCGGGTCAAGAGCCGCTCCTCTTCCACCACAATCCGAGTACAGAATGGAGAAACCATTGTCATTGGGGGTCTCATCAGCCACGATAAAAAGACCACCGAATACCGCCTACCCATCCTCAGCAAACTTCCTTGGTTAGGGAAAAAGTTGTTCACCAGCACAGATGTTTTAGATAAAAAAACCGATCTCATCATCCAAATCACCCCCTCCGTGATTAGTGGCAGTTTTTCCGGAATCATCAAAACCGAAGACATGATACGCATGGAAAAAGCCATAGAAATTCCGGGGCTTGTGCCCGAGGAGAAGACCGGGGAAGGAGACCAGAAATGATACAACCAGGAAACACACCCAGCAAATCCACTTTCTTGCTTTTCACCGTTTTTCTAACCGGGCTGTTCCTCTTTACCACCTGTGATGACCGTATCCCCACAGACTCCGGTAAGAAAGAAACTACTACCAGCGATACGTACACCCTGAAAGTAACTGCACAACCGTTTTATCGTAATGCGGAAGGGAATTCCTTTTCCGTGGGTGAAGATTTGACGGTTCCGGATACCTATACCCTCATCATCGCCCAGCTTCTCGATTCCTTAAATGTTCCCGTCTCCGGAAAACTGATCAGCTTTGATGCCAGCGTAGGCGGGAGTTCCTTCGGGAGTTTCGATTTGAATTCCACCACCACCGATGCCGACGGACTTGCTTCGGTGGTATTCAATGATGGGGGTCAGTCGGCGTATGACGACCCGGCCACAACGACTTACAACGGTGTTACCGTAACGGCCACTTACGTGTTCCATGATGCGGACCTGGACATTGACTATCTTTTTGAGGGCCACGTCCGCTTCGACGTTTTTGACACCAGTAAAGTGGACCTATGGCCCTATCGGTTTCGACTGTTAAAAGATACGGATGTTATTAACATGAACATCGATACGGCCAAGGCCGTTATTTTGGCCAAATTGACCACCAAGATTTACAGCCATCCCATAGAAAATTTGGAAGTCTTTTTCGAGAGCAATAAGGGTAGTTTGAGTGATTTAAGCGCTCTCACCGATTCGGCGGGTTATGCTAAGGTGGAATTTCGCGCTTCCGGTGACCCAGCGGACGTGGGGGTAGCGACGATCACAGCGCGGTATCGACACCCCGTTTTTGGGACGGTGACAGATTCGGTGCAGGTTTCCATCATCGATACCACTTTTTCGGGATGCCCGGCGTATATTGAGATTCCACCTGCCCATCCGGGAGAGGTGATGATCGTGGGTGGCGGAGGCATCGAATCCACCGATATTTCAGCCTGGGTTTACGACGAAAACGGCATCCTGGTGGATACTCCCATCAAAGTGACCTTTACCCTCGGGCCGGAGTTTCCTCCGGGAGCCAACCTCAATAATGTTGGTCCGGTAGATTCGGCCTACACAGTGAATGGGGTCGCCACCGTTTCCTTGAATAGTGGCACTGACCCGGGACCGGTACGCGTAAAGGCAGAGGTAGATGTTAGTTGTGATTCCACTATCACAACCATTACTGCGACGGGTATTCCGGCCATCATCGTCACCGGGCCACCCAACACCATTTTCCCGGATGTGGAATACACGAATATCACCCCTATTGGGGGTGGCTTCTACACCGTTCCCGTAGCCACCATTGTCTATGATATATGGAATAATCCAGTGGCTGACAGTACTTATGTTTATTGGACCATGCGAGTTGATTCGGTTAAGGACGCCGATAGCATTTTGTATGCTCAAATTGGAGGTGTGAGTTTTACGGGGAATCTGGCACCGGATGGCAATTCTTATCCTGGAGTTGCGTGGACTACTATTACCTATCCGAGTCGGGATATTTTCAGCGTGGCGAAGGTCGGTGCCCTCTGTTATGGCGCCAATGGAGACCCCGTGTACGCGGAAGTGCAGAATAGTGTGGTCATGCCCTACTATGCCGGGGTCCTCTTAATCACTCCCTCCAGTTTGTACTGGGATTTTTCCCTTTTTGGCAACCCGGCCACCATTGACGTCACGGCCACCTTGCTGGATTATTACAACAATCCCGTTGAAAATGGGCACATTTTGTTCAGCGCCCTGGGGGCTTCGGCCATCTATTACCCTTTCCCACCCATCGAAGGTAATATTGGAGTAACCAATTCCAGTGGTCAGTGTACCGTCACAGTAGAATACGACCAGGGAATTTGCGCTCCTATCCCTAATACTGACCCGCAGATATATGAGGATTTCACCTCTTATGTAAGCGGTTTTCTGTTAGATCCGCAAAATACATCCAGCGATCCCGTGGAAATCCTGTTGGTCCGGACCTATCAAGGATTAGGGAGGTAATTCATGCCACCGGATTTTAACCCCCAGTTCCAAAAAATTGGGGAAATACTAGTCCACCTGGGAAAAATCACCGAAAGTCAACTACAGGGCGCCTTGTCCCAACAAAAATCCACCCACGAGAAGTTAGGCGAAGTTCTTTTAAAACAGGGGTTTGTGGAAGAAGAGGACCTGGTAACGGTCTATTCTATGCAGTTGGGCTATAAGGTGGTAGGAGAGGAGGAGTTATACAACGCCGATCCTGAAGTGGTCAGCATGATTCCCGAGGATTTTGCCCGGCAGAATATGGTGCTGGCGTTAGGCAAGAGTAACACCACCCTGTTAGTGGCCATGGAAGACCCGGAGGATCTCATTGCCATCGATTCCCTTAAGCGGTTGACCAACTTGAGTCCCGATGTAGTCGTAGCGGGCCCCACCGTACTGCAAAAAGCCATGGACCGGATTTACGGCAAAATTCGTCAAACAGGGGAGGTAAAAGAAGTCTTCGAGGGGATTCGGGTTATCTCCGGTGAAGAAGATGACCAGGAAGAAGTGGACCTGTCGCCCGAGAAGGTGTCGGCCGAAGAAGCGCCCATTGTCAAATTAGTGAATTTGATCCTCCAGGAAGCGATCAAAGAGAGGGCCACGGATATTCACATCGAACCCCAGCACGACAAGGTCATGATTCGGATTCGTATCGACGGTGTCCTGCAAACCATCATGACGCCTCCCACTACGTCTTTGAGTGGGTTGGTAACGCGCATAAAAATATTATCGAAGCTGAACATTGCCGAACGGCGTTTGCCTCAAGACGGACGTTTCACCATCAAGTCCATCAACCGGGAGATCGATGTGCGGGTTTCCGTCCTGCCGACGATTTATGGCGAAAAAATTGTCTTGCGTTTATTAGACAAATCCGGGTTTGGCTTTAATCTCCAGAGCCTGGGTTTCGAGGGTAGCATGTACCGCATTTTCCGACGGGTGATCGCCCAGCCGTATGGGATGGTCATCGTCTCCGGCCCCACGGGAAGCGGTAAATCAACCACCCTCTACGCCTCCTTGAAAGAGATTAAGGGTGAAAGCACCAACATTACGACCGTGGAAGATCCAGTGGAATATCACTTAGATGGAATCAACCAGGTTCAGGTCCATGAAAGCATTGGATTGACCTTTTCATCATCCCTCCGTTCCATTTTACGACAGGACCCAGATGTGCTCCTCATTGGTGAAATTCGCGACGAGGAAACGGCTGATATTGCCGTAAAGTTTTCTCTTACCGGTCACCTTGTCTTTTCCACCGTGCATGCCAACGATGCTGCCTCTACCATTACCCGTTTACTGGATATTGGTGTAAAACCCTTTTTGGTAGGCTCCTGTTTGAATCTGGTCATGGCCCAACGGCTGGTAAGAACCATTTGTGAAAATTGTAAAGTTGAATACGAAGCTTCCGCCGAAGAATTGGATCTCCTTTCCATCGACCTGGCCAGCATTAAGGGCCGGCCGTTGTATCACGGAAAGGGGTGTTCTCACTGTCGGAATACCGGTTATCATGGCCGGACGGGGATTTTTGAGTTGATTCCTATGTCTCGTTCCATCCGCGGACTCGTTTTTGACCAGGCCAACGAAGATGAAATCCGGCAACAGGCAATGAAAGATGGGATGCAATCCTTGCGGGAAAGCGGTATTAAGAAAGTGTTGGCTGGCATTACCACCGTCCACGAAGTATTGCGCTCAACAGTAGAAGACCTGTAATGCCCCGCTATACCTACTTAACTAAAGACGAAAGTGGCGCTCGCCGGGAAGGTGAAATCTCCGCCGATAGTCTCGATCTGGCCATGAAGAAGTTGGATACCAACGGCCAGGTGGTCATAAGTCTCAAGGAAGTCGATACCAGTTGGGAATTTTTAGGGCCGTTCATCGATGAAATAAATCTATCCATCGAGCGTTTTAAGGCCCGTATTCCGTTAAGCAATCTGGTTTTTTTCACCCGTCAATTGGCTACCATGTACTCGGCCGGTCTCACTCTGGAACGGGCGATTCAAGGTCTGGCCGCAGAAGAGAAACACCCCCGATTCAAGAAGGTGCTCTTGGTCGTGGCCGATAACATTCGTAAGGGGCTATCTCTTTCAGAAGCTTTCAATCGGCATCCCGGGGTGTTTAGTGGCTTATATGTCGCTCTCACCAAAGCCGGTGAGGTTAGCGGGAACTTGAACGAAATCCTGGATCAACTGGCCACTTACTTAGAGAATTTGGATGACATCCGGCGTAAGGTTCGCTCGGCCCTGACCTATCCTGCGTTTATGTTTATTTTCCTGACGGCCATGATGTCGGCCATGTTTATGTGGATTATTCCCATGTTTTCCGACGTGTACTCTCAGCTCGGAGCCAGCCTCCCGGCAGCCACCCGGACGCTGGTGGGGATCAGTGAATGGGTCAGTCTGCACTTTGGCCAGATTATCGTAATCTTACTCTTTTCTGTGGTGGGTCTCTGGTTAATATCCAAAACCCGGCGAGGGGGCTTCGTTATTGATTCCATTAAGTTGAAGCTTCCCGTCTTTGGGGCCCTCATTGATCAGTCCATATTAAATAAATTTGCCAAAACGCTGGGCATTCTGTTAGGGGCGGGCGTCCCGGTGATTGAATCGATGAACCTCATGAAGAGGATCGCCGCCAACCGGGTGTACGAAATGGCCATTGAGGACGCCACCGACTCCATCCGCGATGGCTTCAATATTTCTACGGCGCTCCGGAAGACGGAAGTCTTTCCTCCCATCATGCTCCAACTCTCCTCTACGGGCGAAGAGACTGGCGAATTGGACAGCCTATTGAACCATGCTGCCGATTATTACTACAAACAGGTCAATGCGTTGGTGGAACGAATGACCACGCTCATCGAACCCCTGTTAATTCTCATGGTGGGCCTGGTGATCGCGGTGATGGTGATTGTGACTTACCTCCCCGTATTTTACCTGGGTGCTGCCCTACAGTCGGGGTTGTGATGGCCGTTATAACTTTCGTCGTCTTTTTCCTTTTCGGAACCATGGTGGGCAGCTTTTTCAATGTAGTGATCTACCGCCTGCCCCGAGGGGAATCTTTGATTACGCCCCGTTCCCGTTGCCCCCATTGCCAGACCCCGATTCCCTGGTATTGGAATATCCCCATCCTTTCGTACGTGTTGTTGCGCGGCCGATGTTTCCAATGCTCCCAACCCATATCGCTTCAGTACCCCCTCATAGAGGTCATATACGGTTTGCTATGGGCCGGGACTTTTACGACCCTCCCCCTTCCGGAAGCGTTAGTAACCGCCCTCATGGGTTCCCTATTGTTTGCCATCGCTTGGTTGGATTACAGGCTTTTTCTCATCCCCTTCAATCTCATCGCCGTTTGCAGTTTGGTGCTCCTCATTGCGGTGCTGTTTGGAATTATACCGGCAAAAGACGCACTTTGGGGAATATTGGTTGGGGTCGGGGTTCCCGTGAGCATCATGGGTTTGACTTACCTGTTCACCCACCGCCAGGGGATGGGCTGGGGGGATATACAGTTAGGGTTCATTTTGGGAATGTGGTTGGGACCGCTGCGAATGGCCCTCACCCTTTTCCTGGCTTCCTTCCTGGGTGTTCTCGTCTGGGTTCTTATTGCTCTGGTAAAAGGCTTTGATCGCAACCGACCTTTACCTTTTGCCCCTTATCTAGTCGCTGGTGGCTTTGTGAGCTACTTTTTCGGCTACGTCTTCAATTACGCTACTGATACCCTCCTCATGACCTAAGTGAAAAAGGATCGTTTTATGAATAAGGGAAGATGGCCTTATGGAATAAGCTTGTTAGCCACCATACTGATTACCATGGTTTTCGGGGCTGCCCGGCCTACCGTTTCGCTACAACATCGGGGGTTTACCGTGAAATCGGAAGGAGCCACTACCATTCTCTCCTTCGAAGCGCCAGAATATGGGATTGAGGAGGTAAACCGTGCCAACGAGACTTACCAGCGGTTAATTGCGCCCCAGCAGGAGGGGACGGCTGTAGCAGCAGGTGAACCTGCGTTACCGTCTTTCACCACCTTCTATGCCGTGGCCCCGGGCCAAACGTATCGGGCCGTTTTACACATTCTGGAAACGGAGATACATCAGGGAATGAAGATTGAGCCGTTTCAAACGCAGGCTTTTACTGCGGAAGTTCGTCCCATGGAGAAAAAAGCCCGCCTTTACAAGTCCAATAAACAGTTTCCCCAGGAGGTGGTCCAAGTATCTGACCCCATGAGTTTTCGGGACTTGAGTGTTATCAGTGTGACCATCACCCCTTTCCGGTATCGGCCACGGACTGGGGAACTCACCATCATTAAAAAGGCCGAGATCGAACTGCTGCCCGAGGGGAACCGGGAGGCTGATTATCATCCCCCCAAACGTTCCCGTGCCTTCGAACCCCTTTACCGAGCCTTAGTGGTTAACTATGACAGCTTCATGAGCCTGTCTGACTATCAAAAACCATCCATCCTGTATATTCTCCCCAATAATGCTTCCAATATCCTGCCTACAATAAATATGCTTTTTGAGTGGCGCCACCGATCCGGATTCGTGGTGAACTATGTCTCTACGGGAACAATTGGGAACACAACCACCGCCATTAAAAACTATATCTTGAACGCCTACACCACCTGGGCCAATCCTCCGGAGTTCGTGGCCTTGGTGGGAGATGCCTCAGGGAGTTATTCCATCCCCACGTATCATGAGACCTGGAGTTCCTATAACGGTGAGGGAGATCATCCCTACTCCCTGTTGGTCGGGAATGACATTCTCCCGGAGGTATTTTTAGGCCGCCTTTCGTTTAGTTCCCTCACGGAACTGGCCACCATTGTGAATAAAACGGTTCAGTACGAGTCCAATCCCTATATGGCGGAAGATTGGTTTATGCGGGCTTGCATGGTGGGGGATCCCACCCCGACTGGTATTTCGGCGATCATCACCAAGGAATACATTCGCGAATTAATGGAATCGTACGGGTACGCCGATGTTCGCACCGTGTACAACGATCCTTTTCCGTCCCAAATGTCGGCCAACTTGAATGACGGCGTTTCCTTTTTTAACTACCGGGGTTATTACGGGGTCAGCGGTTTTGGATCGGGGAATGTTAATGGGTTAACGAATGGTTTCAAATTGACCGTTGCAACGGTCATTACTTGTGGGACCGGTTCATTCGCCTCGGGGACGGCGTTGAGTGAGAGTTTTATCCGCGCCGGGAGCCCCACTCAGCCGAAGGGGGCGGTGGCCGCCGTGGGCACAGCAACCCTGGGAACCCACACCATGTTTAACAATGCCGTGGACATGGGGTTCTATTACGGTGTGTTTGCCGAGGGAATCGAGACCGCCAGTGCCGCCTTGGCGCGGGGAAAGTTGAATCTGTATTTGAATTACCCCACCAATCCCAACAATGACGTCAATATTTTCAGTCACTGGAATAATTTAATGGGCGATCCCGCTTTACGCATGTGGACCGAGTTCCCAAAAGTGCTTTTAGCAGCCTATAATACCTCCATTGACCAGGGAACTAACTTTATTGATATCGCCGTGGCCGATATCAATAATAACCCTATTCCAGAAGCCTTTGTTACCCTATTAATGGGGACGGACATTATCTTCGAATCGGGTTGGACCGATGAACAGGGCCTGGTGACGATCCCCATTACCACCACCAGCCCCGGACAAATTAAACTTACGATTACCAAGAAGAACTACAAGCCGTATCAGGGCACGATCCAGTTAACCGACGTCCCGGTAAGCGTTAATGTAACCGATTATTTCACCGTCAATGATGATTCCCTGGGCCAATCCCTTGGCAATGGCAATGGGGATGTTAATGGCGGGGAAACCATCGAACTATTTGTACCCCTGCGTAACTACGGCGTTCAGGATGGAACCGGTATTGCGGCCACGCTTTCCTCGACGAATCCCCAGGTGAATTTGCTGAGTGATTACGTCTACTACGGGGATTTACCGGCCGATTCCACTGTGATTCCGGCTCAGGCCTTCGTTTTCTCTGTGGGAATGGGGCTGCCGGATGATACCGACCTGGGATTAAGTCTGCAAATAACTGACGATAGCAGCCACACCTGGGAAGGGCGCTTGTTCCTGGCGTTAGAAGGGGCTTTATTGAATGCCGGGACAGTATCGATTTATGATAATGGGGATGGGGTGTTGTCCCCTGATGAAACGGCCGATATCGAGATATTGATTAGTAACGGTGGTAGCACTATTGCCAATAATGTTACGGGAACTTTGGACGTAGCCCATCCGGGAATCGACGTGGTGGATGGTGAAGGAACCTGGGGGAACTTACCCCCCGGCCAAATGTCCTCTAATACGGTGGATCGCTTCACCCTCACCGCCAGTGATGAAATTATTCCCGGTACCAGCGTGGCCCTTATTTTGCATCTTACCACCGGTAACGGCTATTCCTTGAATGCGGTTCTCCCCCTGCAGATCGGGATTGCCGGGGTGGGTGATCCCTTAGGTCCCGATGCCCATGGATACTATATCTATGACAGTGGGGATCAGATCTATTCCGCCGCACCCTACTATAACTGGATTGAGATTGATACTCGTTACGGTGGCGCCGGGACGCAATTACCCCTCACCGACTCGGGCGATGACCACGACGATGTGACCACCATGACCCTCCCGTTTACTTTCCGCATGTACGGGGTTGCCTACGATCAAATCAGTATTTGTAGTAACGGCTGGATTTCCATGGGAGCCACTTCCATGGCTTCTTTCCGGAATTATCAAATACCCGGGCCTGGTGGGCCTTCCCCCATGATTGCTGCCTTTTGGGACGACTTAACCACCACCAACGGCGGGCGAGTGTATTCCTGGTATGACCCTAATACTTTTCAGCTTGTCATTGAGTGGTCGCGAATGCGCACCTTCCAGAATAATAGCCTGGAGACCTTTCAAGTCATCCTAAGAGATCCACAACATTATTACACTCCTACGGGAGACGGCGAAATCGTAATCCAGTACAAGACCTTTAATAACACAACCTCCGGCAGTTACGGCTGGGGCCAGATTCACGGGAGCTATTCTACCGTCGGCATCGAGGATCATACCGAAACGGTGGGTTTGGAATACACTTTCAATAACCAGTATCCACCCCAGGCCATGCCGTTAGGGAACGAGACGGCCTTGCTCATCACCACCAGGGGAGCGGACATTCGTATGCGCGGAGATGTGAACCAGGATGATCGGCTGGACATCTTTGATGTGTTAATGTTAGTGGACTACATCCTGGATGAGAATACGTCTAACTTGAATCCATATTTAGCCGATATTAATCAAGACAGCATCGTCAATATTCTGGATATGATCGGGATCGTGCAGTTGATTATGAATTATTAGCCGCGCCCTGCCCGCATTATTGACACCCCGTTAATTCATGTCCCTGGCACCCCTCGTCTTCCTGGCGTTAATCGTAAGCGTTTTACTGGCTTTTGGGATTGCGGAAGCTCTCATTCACCGGCGTGTATTGCGGGCAATCCCTCTGCGCATTCACGTGAACGGTACCCGGGGAAAGTCCAGCGTCACCCGTTTAATCGCGGCCGGTCTACGGGCCGGAGGGCTACGAACCTTTGCTAAAACCACCGGTACCGCTCCCCGTGTGATTAGTGCTGACGGAAAGGACCACGTTATTCACCGGTTACGCTCAGCCTCCATTGGTGAACAGGTACGCCTCCTGCGCTATTTTGCCGGGGAAAAACCCGACGCGGTGGTGATGGAATGCATGGCCGTGCAACCCCAGTACCAGTGGATCTCGGAACAAGAAATGATCCGGGCTCATATCGGTGTCATCACCAATGTTCGTCCCGACCATCTGGAAGTGATGGGTCCCACGTTGGAGGACGTGGCCCGGTCATTGGGGAATACAATCCCCTTCCAGGGGACCCTGGTAACGACCCAGGAAGATCAGCAACCGGTTTTGAAAGCGATTGCTCGGAAGCGAAAAACGCAGGTTATCATCGCTGACGAAGAGGCTGTTTCTGAAGAGGAATTGCACTCTTTTACCTACCTGGAGCATGCCCAGAATGTGGCCTTATCCCTGGCCGTGTGTGAAGCAGCTGGGGTTACCCGGGAAGTGGCTCTGGAGGGGATGCGCCAGGTAAAGCCCGACCTGGGGGCCCTCGTCGCCCGGGACATTGACCTGGGGAATGGCCCCTTGTTGTTTGTAAATGGCATGGCTGCCAACGATCCTATATCCACCCTCCATATTTGGAATTTTGTCGCCCAACGGTATCCTTACGGGGGGGGCACCTGTGTATTTCTAAATACGCGCGAAGATCGGCCCAACCGGACCAGGCAATTGGCGCAACTCGTCTTCCAGACCCTCAAACCAAATCATTTGGTTATTCGTGGTGACAAGGTGTCGGGGATCATAAAACAGCAAAAGAAACATGCCCCCGAGGTTGATGTTACCATTGTTCCCATGGACAAACCCCTGGCGAACCTCATGGCTATTTTCCGCCAATTGCCCCAGGAAACTCTTCTGTTTGCTATGGGGAATCAAGTGGGTTTTGGCCAAACCGTTGTCGACCGGCTCATGGAGTACCAACTCCATGGTTGAGATTACTGTTGGATTAGGGATTGCTCTGAGCCTGGTTCTTTCAGAGACCCTGGGAGTGACGGCGGGGGGCATTATCGTACCCGGTTATATCGCCCTGTATCTACACCAGCCTTTTCAGGTGTTAATCACATTTCTTGCCGCCGTCTTGGTATTTCTCGTGGTTCGTTTCCTCAGCCGGTTCATGTTTATTTACGGTAAACGTCGCCTGGTTCTTACGCTTCTGCTGGGGTTCATGGTGGGGTATGTTTCCCGTAATCTACTCTTTTCACCTTTAGAGAATTATTCTTTTGCTGTTATCGGGAATATTATCCCTGGTCTGATCGCCAGTTGGATGGACCGCCAGGGGGTCCTGCGGACGCTATCGGTGGTTTTAATTACCGCTGCGCTGGTAAAATTGATCGTCATGGTTTTTTCTGGGGGTGTGCTTAATGTTTAATAAACCTCCCGATGGTCCTTTTATCCCCGTTATTCAGAAAACAGCGACGCTGGTTATCATGGCGGTAGTGGCTGTTGTTTGTTTTGGGATTGCCTATCTCAGCCGGGTAGAGTTGGTTTCGCCCAGTTATGCTTTAAAGGTGCAAGCCGCTGAACGAATGGCGGACGCCATGGCTTTCCTCAAGGCTGAACGCATGGAAAAGGGTATTTTTATCGATTTAGAGAATGATCCCAATGAGACCGGGCTGGTGGGACAGCAGTTCAGCCTGATTACGACGGATGAAGGGGATTTGGATGCCAAACTTACTACGTTAGACCCTAATTTCGCCGCGGCAATGGTGGAAATTCTCCTCTCCGCTAGTTTGCAAGAGGGCGATACTGTCGCCGTTTTAATGACCGGTTCCATGCCCGGGGCGAATATGGCCATGCTCATCGCGTGTGACGTATTAGAGATTACGCCGGTTCCCATCACTTCGGTAGGGGCTTCCCAATGGGGGGCGAATTATCCCGACTTTACTTGGTTGGATATAGAAGCCGCCTTGTACGAACAAAACTTTATTTCGCACCGTTCCGTGGCCGCATCCCTGGGAGGGCGGAACGATTTAGGGCGGCTCCTGAGCCCTAAAGGACGTCAGATCATTTTGAATAATATCCAATCTCGTGGCCTGCCCGTCATTCGGAATTCCAACCTGGAGGCCAATATTGCCGAACGCATGCACTATTTCGAACAGACCTTGCCTCTTGATCGCTATGATGCCTGCATTAACATTGGGGGTGGGGTAGCCGCTCTTGGAACCGGGTTCAACCACCGCCTTCTACCCCCCGGGGTAGTCTATCGAGCTGACTTCGAAACTCTGGCGAATGGTGGGGGGATTGAAGGCGTTGTGGTTAAATTCGCCCGGTTAAATATCCCCGTTATCCACATCCTTAACATACAGGCCTTAACGGAAAACCTGGGGATGCCGTTTGCCCCCATACCGCTTCCGGAGATCGGATCAGGCTCTCTGTACGCAGAAGAGCGTTTCAATCTCTTAATAGCCGCAATTTGTTTGGTTATCGTAGGGGGCCTGGTCTTCGGCGTGGGGTATTACAGTCATCGTCAAATCAAAAAACGGATGTTAGAACATGAACCGGATAGTATCCTTTAAATCGGCGTTACTTCTATTTTTGGCGCTGGGCATTTTCTCCCCGGGGGTGGCCAAGTTGCTTAAGCCGACTCAGAATGGCGAGGAAAAAGAAATCCTCATCGTCAACGGCAAACGCCGCCTCTACTATCTAATCCGTCCCGAGGGTTTGACTTATGAAGTACGCGGTCCGGTACGGTTAGAGTTCATCACCCGCTATCCGGTAGTGAGCCCAAAGAAAAAGCGTCAGGCCTATACATACAGCATCGTATTGGACACCACGGATACCATTAAAGTCCACCATCGCTATAAAGTCCAAAAGGCCATCCGCTCAGTCCAACATCCGAATCATTTTTATACGTATTCAGGAAACTATTTTATCAATCTCCCTACCGGGAATCACCGTATTCAGGTTATGACCGGGGATAAGCAGGCGTATCCTGTTTTAATCCGTCTTTTGGCCAAGGAATTCCCTGAAACAAGATCCTCCAAGCGTACCTTACAGCCGCTAATCTACCAGACGGCGGTTACCCTTCAAATCGGTGAGAATGAAGTGGCGTATTTTCCGGCGAATAAAACCCTCCCGTTACAGGTGGCTACCAAGGGGGAACGTACCTTGCATATCATCAGTCGCCTGGCTTTTGAAGAGTGGATGGGTTCCGAAGAGACCTATCGTCTTCGGGTGCGTGCGGGTAAAAAGGTGGTGGGAACGTACTTTTTCAGTACGGAGCGCTCCACCGAAGCCATAATCGTTGAACAACTAGACCGCGTACCGAGCAAATGGCGCACCTGCGACGTTCCCGTATCCGGCCAAGAAAACATTTTTACCGTCGAAGTCCTGGATCCGGATCGCACCGTGCTGCTACGCTTCCTGGAATACAAATGAAGACGCTTTTATTACTCCTGGGATTTACAACCTCCTCCCTGGCGGCGGGGATGGTGAATCGCTTTTTTCAGGCTCCCCTGTTTTACACCTTCGCCGTTACCCAGGGTTACGATAGTAACGTTCTGCGCTTGTCTCGGCGGGAACAGGAACTGTCAGCCCAGGAGGGAACTTTGTTAGGCTCCATGCGCACCTTCGATTCCTACTATGTTCGCCCCCGTATAGTGGTTGCAAAAACCGTATATTTCCAGAATCGTAACCGCAGAGTAACGACGACCGTGGACCTGAGCAGGTCTCACTACGTTCAAAGCCCGGACCGACAGCATTGGCGGGCTGCTTTTAAGCTCGCTTATCGCTGGGGTGCCTATAAACGGCTCACCTTTTATGCCTCCCGGATGAATCGGTATTACCTCCGCGATTATCTGGATTGGGATGTGTCTGATGAACGCCTGGCGAAATGTTATTTTAACGATGAGGATCACCGTTTAATTCTATCTTACCCCTTGCGCAAGGGAGTCTGGTTTACCGGTGCGGCGGGATTCTTACAACGTTATTATTCCAAACCATTCCCCGAATTTGATTTAAACATCTGGTATATGGCCGGACGGGTTAATTTACGCTTGCCTAAAAGCGGGGTGTTGGGTTTGGAAAGTGAGGTTGGTGCAGCCAATAATATTTGGTTGAATTCCGCGGCACGGGCCAGCAACCTGGATCGTGGGTATCGCTATTGGGAAATCTATGTGCCCCTGAAGTTCGCCACCGACTGGAATGGTTTGGAGGAAATGGGTGCGGCCTACCGGGGAGAATTTCGTTACTATGAGGCTGAGACGTTCGATGATCCCTTGCATAGCGGAAGGAACCACCGGGACACGAAGGTCGATGTCTGGGCCCGCCAACGTATAGGAGATCGCCTGAGTTTGAAACTTACGTTTCGCTGGCGACAACGTGCGACCTATTCCATCTATTCCTGGGTTGAAGACTTGAAAAGTTTTCACCAGATTAAAACCTGGCTACAATTGGATTGGGAGGGTGTTTATGATCGTTATTAAAAAGGGTTGGCCACTGTTTTGGTTTGGAATCCTCGTCTCATGGGGTTGTCTACAGCCCGAAAGAGGATCGCTTTGGGAATTGGATTTAGTGGGACAGGCTGTTACCCGCGGTTACTGTCGGGATATTTTCCTTGAAAACGATACGGCTTTCGTTGCGGCGGGACAGGCGGGGGCCCAGCTCTGGGATGTGGGCAATGTCGCCAATCCCGTCCTAACGGTAGAATTTAACCTCGTCACTGATCTGGGACTTACCAAAGAAGTTATGCAGGTCCAATACGCTCCCCAGATCCGGCAA
Organism: uncultured bacterium; assembly: GCA_964628055.1. Classification (GTDB taxonomy): domain Bacteria; phylum Fidelibacterota; class Marinisomatia; order Marinisomatales; family TCS56; genus CAZBEL01. The sequence continues at coordinate 28,031 of CAZVNL010000005.1, forward strand.
CTCTTTGCCCTGGAAAAAAACGAACGTCCCCTACAAATTGACCTGTCTCTTCCCGATTCCAGTATTATCATTGGCCAACTGTCCAGCGAACAAACCAAGGAATTTTTTATCCTGGATAAACCTGATAGCTTCACGGTCTATGCAGCCGACTTCGACGATGGCTTAAAATGGACCTTGTTTACCAACGATACAACATACAACTTGTGGGTAAATACCAGGGAGGGGGAGATCCCGGGAACCGGTCCGCCCAACGGCATTGCCTATTCTCAAGGATTGTTAGTGTTAACCCTGGGGCAACTTGGCGTGGATTTCTACCGGTTCAGTGGCTTGAGTACACCGCCGGAATTTTTAGGGAATATCGACACAGAAGGTTATGCCCGCTCGGTGACTATCGTCGATTCGTCTACCATCTATGTGGCCTGTGAAGAGGGCGGTGTTTACCGGATCGAGTTACCGTCGCTCTACAAATTACATCCACCCTTTCCCGACAATTATCGGCTGCTCCGTTTTGCTACCGATTTGGATGTGGATGATGTTACTGTTAATGGTCATCAGGTGGCCCTTTGTTTGGGTTCCAAAGGGTTGGCTCTTTACGACCTCACCCGGCCCGATAACCCCGTGTCCCGTGGCATCTTTGCCATTGGCCACACTTATCATGCCACGTTTTCCCAGGCCCATCTTTTCGTGGCCACCCGGGAAGGGATGCAAATTTTCAAAATTGCGGAGTAACCAGTAAATGTGTAATGGCACCCCGATAGCCGCGATGGGTGGGAACTCGACAATCCCAACAGATAAGGGCCTTTTTTCATGAAGATTGTGCTTATGAAGCGATGGTTTTTCTTCATTTTAGGAGGGATATTTTTCTTTATGAACTGGCTTTGGGGAGATGAGTTGTGGTCTCCCAACGGGATCCCCATCCGTCAAGGGATTCACGTGGAATGGCAGAAGACGATTTGTCCTGGGGATAGTGGTACGACCATTTTTGTCTGGTCCGATACGCGTTACGGGAGCCGCAATGTCTTTGCCCAGAAAGTGAATAAAAGTGGTCTTCTCCTGTGGGGAGAAGAAGGGAAGGCAGTTACTGATTTACCCGGGCGTCAGGAGGATCCGGTGGCCATCGAAGATGGGACCGGCGGGGCCTTCATCGCTTGGGTGGACTATCGTTTTGACGAAGAGGGGGACATTTTTCTGCAACATATTGATGCCGATGGTAATCCCCTGTTGCCTCTGGAAGGACAGGTACTCTGCCAGATTCCTGGTCGGCAGATAGCCATAAATATGTGTACCGATAGCCTAGGGGGTGTTTTTATCACCTGGCAGGATAAACGGAATGGATTAGACGAAGACATCTACGGGGCCCACATTTCCTGGGATCATGTGATTTCCCCCGGAGAGGGGGGAAGCCCCATTATCGGTTTGAACGGGAATCAAGGTCCTAAGAGTATTGAATACACGGGGAATCACCAGGCGCAGCTTGTCTGGGCCGATACTCGGGATGGGGAAGTGGATGTTTACCTGCAACGGTTAAACACCGACATGACTCTCGTTTTTGATTCTACCGGGCTCCCCGTGGCTACTGAACAGTATATTGAAACTAGTCCCCGGACTACCTTTATGCACGGGGATACGTCTTTAGTGGTTTGGCAAGAGGGGGAAGCGCCTACTCAGGTGCGTTACCAATTGTTTACCACTACCGGGGCGGTATTTGCCACACCTCACCTGGTGACCAATCAGTTTACTGAGCAAACTGGTCCCCGGGTGAAACGGGATCAACTGGGTGATGTTTTCATCGTCTGGAATGACTACCGTTCAGACAGCCTCGACGGCGATGCCTACCTGCAAAAAGTAGCAACTGACGGCGCTCTGGCCTGGGACTCCTCAGGCATTGTCGTGGATAATTCCGGTTTAGAAAATGCGAACACACGTTTTGTGTCTGACGAAATTGGCGGTGTTTGGTTATTCTATGAACAGGGCATTTTCCCCGATGTGGACCTTAGGGGGCAACATTTTGATGCGGCTGGTAATCCTGCTTTCGGGGGAGGCGGAATGGCGGTGTCCCAGGCCGGTGGTTACCAGTTTGCACCCATCGCTTCCGGGGATGATGAGGGGGGCGTTTACGTGGTTTTTGCCGACCAACAGAGTGGTAGCATTGCGCTCCGCGTTCAACGAATATCCCCTAATGGCACCGTCGTCTTTCCCGACGATGGTCTCTTAGGGCTGGCCGGTCTGGATGGGGATGTGGACTACACCCATAGCTGGTCGGTTAGCAACGGGAGCGTTTTGGTGGATTGGTTGGATAGCCGCAGTGGCAAAACGCTCTACGCCACTCCGGTGACGATAGCGGGGCCGGACACCACCTACCACAACGGACAAAAGATTAGCACTGTTGATGCCTTTGCGTACGACTTAGAGAATGAACCGGTGACCTTGTTCACGCCGGGTGGGATTTATACGGCCCTTTTTGAGGCTTCCACGGGAGTCAAACATATCCGGTTGCAAAAGCTGAATACGGCTTTGGAAGCCCAGTGGGATTCTAGTGGCGTGTTAGTTTACAACAGTAGCGCGGACCAGTTAAAGGCGTATCTAATAGAAACCCCTGACGGGATCGGTTGTCTCTGGTCAGAGATTCGCAATCAGGTCGATTATGATATCTATTTCCAGCGGTTTGACGCCAGCGGCACGCCCCAGCTACAAGAGGGAGGGGCTCCCTTGGTAGAAGGTACGTGGATCGATGATTACGTGGAAGCTCTATTTCCCACTCCCGATGGCGAGTTTTTACTCTTTTGGGTGGAAGATATTTGGGGCGCCGGGGTGCTGAAATATCAAAAATATACTTTTGACGGACAAGTCTCAACCGGTTGGACCAGCACCGGTTATACCTTAGCTGACGTGGGTGATCCCGAGAACCTCGTGGGGGCAATAATCTCCGAAAACGTGGGTGTTCTGGTGGCTTGGGAAGAATTGCAGAACTTCTCTAAAGACATTTATGCTCAAATTGTCCACTGGGATGGCACCGTGCAGTGGTCGGTACCCCAAGCGCTCACTACCGCCCCTAACGACCAGGTTAACCCGGTTCTTGCGGTGGAATCGCAGAGTCAGACAGCCCTAGTTGTCTGGGAAGATTTTAGAGATAGTCTCGACTGGAATATCTATGGCCAAGCACTCAACCTTACCAATCAGGTTACCCTCGGGGATAATTTTGCCATTTGTCAGGAGGCATCTTTCCAATCCCGTCCGATCATTATGGCGGTGGGTGATGGAGCCTACTTTGTGGTGTGGGAAGATGGACGAGGTTTCACCAATCCCGATCCTGTGTTAGCCGGGGGATTGGACCTCTACGGGCAGGTAGTTTTGAATGGCGAAAATATTTACTCCTCGGTTGGGATACCATTGGTTACGGAGTATCACGATCAAAAACAAGCTCAGCTAACTTTATTGGATTCCTCTGACGCCGATGGAACACCGGTATGGTTACTCCATTGGATTGATTTGCGCAGTTCGGGAAAAGCCGATCTGGCAAACCTCTACGCCCAGGCACTTACTATTTCGGTTACTGAGGTAGCGCCGGAACGGTCGATGCCTAACTCTTTTCTGTTGGGAACTCCTTTCCCCAATCCCTTTAACGGCACCCTTTCGTTTCCGTTAGTCATCAATCAGTTACAACCCGTGGAAGTTGCGATTTACGATCTGTTGGGACGGGTGGTGTGGCAGGAAAAATATATTCCCGCCAACCTGGGGATTCACCGGTTTAGTTGGTCCGGCTGTGACCTCACCGGGAAAGCGGTTTCCAGTGGTGTTTACATATACAGGGTTAATGTAATGGGCAATATATATTCAGGTAAGATTACTTACTTAAAGTAAATCATTAATGCTTTACCGTCCTTTCCTGCGGACCTTATTGGTCCTCTTTTTTCTGGGTCTGTTCCCGGTGTTTGTTTCTTCGCAAGTGTTGGATCCACGTTTCCATACCTGGCCGGAGATCCAGGCCTTCCTGGATTCGTTGGACCAGGACCCCACTTATGAGACCCTTTTCCGGGTGGACACCATTGGTTATTCCACGCAGGAACAGCTTCCTATCTTGGCTGCTAAGATATCGGATAATGTCACCGACAAAGAAGACGAACCGCGGGTCCTATTTTTAGGGCAATGTCACGCCGAAGAAGTATTGGGTGTAGAAGCGGTTTTAAAGTTGATTGAATTATTGCTGGTGCCTCCACCGGACTTGGTACAACACGTGAATGTGCTACGGATGAATCTCGAAATCTGGATCGTTCCCACCTACAATCCGGAAGGATTAAATGTTGTCCATCAAGGTTTAGATGTGAGCTATCGAAAAAACAAGCACGACTTTTCACCAGAAGGGCCCTGGCCTAACGGAATTTTTGATTACGATCCCGGCATCGGGAACGATATTGATGGGGTGGACCTCAACCGGAATTACGATCTCAATTGGGTCTTGGGAGACACGTTCCTGGAACCGGATCCCACGGAGTACGGAGCCCATTACGATTACTACCGGGGACCAGGGCCCTGGTCGGAGTCTGAAGTTCGGGCCATTCGCGACTTGGCCTTAGAGAATGATTTCGTTTTCTCCATTGCTTGGCACAGCTCCCGCTCCGGCCGTTTTTCGGAGAAGGTCATGTCCCCCTGGAAGTGGGAAGAGGTAAAACAGCCGCCCGACTACGCTGTGATCAAAACTATTGGTGACGAAGTCGCCAGCTTAATCGTCAAAGAGAATAGCACCGAGACCTACCAATCGGTTTGGGGAGGCAGTCGCAATGGAAAAGCCCACGATTGGTTTTACGCCGCCACGGGTTGTTTCCAATACCTGATCGAATGTGGAACGGCTAATCTTCAACCGGACAGTGCCCTCATCGAGGATACCATCGAGCGTCTCCTGCCCGGTATGTTTTATCTGATGGATCGCACCATCGGTTACAACGTCGATGCTGCTCAACTTACCGGTACTGTCGAGAATGTATTCGGGGAGCCCCTGGAGGGTGTGAAGGTGACCATCCTGGAGCTGCAGGGTGGGGTTCAATCGCCACGCCTTACGGACGAGTTCGGCCGTTTTCGCCGGATTTTATTGCCGGGAAGCTATACTCTGCGATTGGAGAAGTTTGGTTACACCACACGTGAGTTGCTCCTGGTAGCGAATAATAGTACCGTTGAAAACCAGGTGATCCTCTTAAATCCAGCGCCCCAGTACAACCTGGGGCTGGAGCTCATTAACGAATCGGGGAGCACCCCTAATCAAAATCCCTGGTGTATTTTGCAGAATGATTTGACCACGGACACCCTGATGCTTACATCGGGAATGAACGTTATTCCCTGGCCGGAGGGAACCTGGGAAGTTACAGTACTTTGGGATACCCTTATACCATGGGTGCGTACCGTTCATCTTACTGAAGATCAGAATTTTATCGTGAACGGTTTCATCCCTAACCGGCTTTCTTTAGCGTTTACCGATACGACCCTCTGGCCCCTACGCTTGGGGACTTGGATTGTTGAAAATGATACTTTAAAAACGCAAGCCGGGTTTCTTTACAGTAACGGTGATTCTACGGGGGATGCCATGGTGTATGAATCCCGGTGGCTATCGATGTCCGGGTCTAACCGGGTGGCAGTAGAATGGACCCAGCGCTACGAAGTGGAATGGGATTACGATTCCGTAATCGTCGAAGTCTGGCGTTCACCCGATTCTCTTGGGGGTCGCTGGGCGGCTTCACGGAAAAATTGGTCCGCGTTTGAAACCCAGCGCATCGGCGTTCAGGATACGTTAGGACTGGATTCAGTGAAGGTACGTTTGGTTTTCACCCGCGATATTACCGTGAATTACCGTGGGTGGCACGTGGGATCATTGCGAATTTTATCCGGTTATGATCCCTACCTGGGTATTGTCCAAGAAACACCCCCTTATGCCATGCGTTCTACCGGGCAAGTATCTTTAGTTTATCCCAATCCAAGTTCAGGTACACTCACCCTTGACCTTTATCGGATGGGAGCGCCAGTCACCATTACCCTGTACAATCTCTTAGGACAGCAGATCTACCGGGAAACCCTCGAGAATTTGTCATCTCCCCGACAAACCTGGCGCTTAGACTTGTTACATACCCTGCCCGTGCAGCTAAGTTCGGGGGTCTATTTCCTTCGCGTAGTCAATCCGGAAAAGACTTTTATAAGAAAATGCGCCTACTTACGACCCTGATCTTCCTCGCGAGCCTCTCCAGTGTTGGTGGGGCAGACCTGTTCCGTGGTTTAGATCCAGTAGCCCTTTCCAATCGGGTGATACCCCTGGCCTTTAAACCTATGATACAGGATAACTATGGTTCCCAGGTGGAGGTCTACCGGTACCAACGGGGGACCTATTTGATCATTACCCCGGACGTTTTGGCTGGCTATTTAGATACTTTCGTCGCATTTAAACGGTCCCAGGGATTCCAGGTAGTGGTGAAAACCCTCACCGAGACCGGTCCCACGGCGTCCGATATTAAAAACTCCATCCAACAAACCCTGGTAAGCGATCCCCTGTTGGAGTACGTTCTCCTCATTGGGGACGTGGACGGTGTTGCCGCCATGCCCACCTTTTATTACGGGCCGGAGAACGATGCCACTGATCAAAAGTATACCCACTTGGTGGGGAACGATTTTATTCCCGACGTTTTCATTGGCCGGTTTTCGGTGGATTCCATCACCGAGATGGTCGTCCTTATCAATAAAACGATTCGATACCATCGTGAGCCCACTACTCCGACGACAGATTGGCTACAGCGGGCGTTAGTTGTTGCCGGGAACTATAGCAACACCGTACCGATTCCCATTACTCCTAAATGGACCTCCTACTGGGTTCGTGACCAATTATTGCAGAATAATTATGTCACTGTCGACACGGTTTTTTATCCCCCTATCCAGCAGGGGGCGCCCCTCATTCAGGCCGCCATTAACAATGGTGTGGGCTTGGTGAATTACCGGGGGTGGGGAGATGCAAATGGTTGGCATTATCCCGAGTTTCACGTGGGGGATGTAGCCGGCTTGAATAATGGTTGGATGACACCGGTATTCACCAGTTTCGTGTGTAACTCCAACGACTTCGCCAATAATGTGGACCCCTGCCTGGGGGAGGCCTTGACCCGTGCGGGGACACCGTCGGCATCTAAGGGTGGCGTAGCCGTAATCGGGCCATCGGATCTTCACACCAGCACAAAGTTTAATAATGTCATTAACGCCTATATGTACGACGCCATGCTGGACCAGGGAATTTTAGAGCTAGCCCCGGCCATGTTGGCGGGACAGATGGGTTTGATCAAGGAATTTCCCCAGTATGGCGGTCCCGGTGAAGGACAGGAGTTTTATTTCCACGTCTACAACATCTTGGGGGACCCCTCTCTTGGCATCCATACTGGCGTTCCTGACCAATTCCAGATGACGGTATCGTCAGTAAATGCCAAAGATGGTTTTTGCGAGCTGCACGTGACCGATTCCCAAGGGAATCCCGTCACTGACGCCGTGGTGGCCGTTCTGGCCGGTGATTCTTTGTTAGCCCGGGGTATGACGAATACTCACGGTGATTGGGCCAGTACCCTGAGGTTAGAAAACAACACCTCCCTGGAACTTTACGTGAATAAACCCGGTTTTATCCAGGGACATGAAACCATCATGGTTGATTCATCAACACAAGATGTCAGGTTGGTTGGGGTGGTGACGCAAGGTGCTGGAGCCAATGGATTGTTAGACTTTGGTGAAGTGGTCGAGGTTTACCCGGTATTAAAAAATGTTTCTACACAGAGCATCTCCGGTGGCACAGCCTTCGGTACTGCGGTGTGGGGTGCGAAATTACTAGCCAGCTCGTTTGAGTATCCCCTGCTGTCCGTCGGTGAAGAAGTGACCGCCTCAACCCCTTTGGTAGTGCAGGTGCTTAATACTCCGGACCATAACGACCTGAAACTCACCGTGGCGGCTTCTGATTCTTCGTGGTTTCACACCCTGCTGCTACCGGTGATCAACCCCGCTTTGTCTATTGCTCTGAGGGATACGCTCACGATCAATGAATCAGGCCCGTTCACTCCCACCCTGACTATTACCAATTCTGGCTCCGCCCAGTATGATAGCGTTTTTGCTACGCTTACTTCCCTCACTGACTCGTTAGTGATTAACAAGACTGGTTCCAGTACTATTCTTGCCATTGAGCCTTGGACTGACACCACACAGACTTTATTGGAGTATCAAGTTCAAGTTGGTTCGGTAGCACCAGGGAGTGACTTAACTCTGCAAATAAATCTTTGGAAAGACACGGTTAATGTTTTTTCGACGGTACGTTATTGGCCGATCATCCCCCGGGATACTACCGAACCGATGGCTCCCACTTGGTACGGATATTGGGCGTATGATAACACGGATGTTGCCTATTCCCAGTCGCCGACGTTTCACTGGGTGGAATTGGACCCCACCTCGGGAGGTAGTGGTGCCACCGAATATCGCCTAAATGACGACGACCACGCACAGGTGGCACTCCCGTTCCCTTTTCAATTCTTCGGTAGGACTTACCAGGAAATCACCATTTCCTCTAACGGTTGGATTTCGTTTGTTCCTTGCGGCATAGATTATTTTTGGAACTATTCCATTCCCATGGCAATGGGACCACAGGCCATGGTGGCCGCTTTTTGGGATGATCTTGAAGTCATAAATGATGATTCAATTCGGGTCTATACGCGATACGATCCCGCCCAGGGACGGTTCCTTATCGAATGGTCCCAGGCCCTTAACGGCTATGATGAGGTGACGACGGAGACATTTGAAATCCTCTTGTACGATCAAAAGGTACAGCCCACGGCAACAGGGGATGGCGTTATTGAACTTCAGTATCTGAATATTGCCGACGTGGATGTGGAAAAAAACTATTCGACTGTGGGTATTGAGGCCCATAATAACAACGAGGGTCTTCAAGTTGTATTCAATAACAAGTATGCTCCGGGTGCAGCCCCCCTGAGGAATGGTCGCGCCATTCGTTTTACCACGGAAACCCCCCTGTATTATGTGGCACCATTAGATGTTGCTGGGGGAATAGTCCCTGAGGTTTATTACCTTGCGCCGCCATATCCCAATCCTTTTAACTCCGAAACCAAGCTCCATTTCACCCTACCAGGGCCGGGGTCGGTATCCTTTACGATATACGATCTCCTTGGTCGGGAAGTCACCACAATCCAAAAAACGTATTCTTCTGGTGGCAATCATCGGGTGATCTGGTCCGGTACCGATGCGGGAGGGCGTATCGTCGGTTCGGGCGTGTATTTTATTGCTTTCCAGACGGGTAGTTTTTACCAGGTGCAAAAGGTTTTATTACTTAAATGAAAAATGAACATCTAAGGTAAATAGAATAAATAGAGAGGAATCCTATGATAAAAATATACACAACCAGTTGGTGTCCTTATTGTCGTCAGACCAAACGTCTCTTAGATGACCGGCAGATACCTTACGAAGAAATTGACATTGAACGGCAGGGGATAAGTCGAAAAGCACTGGCTAAACTCACAAAAGGGTACTCCGTCCCACAGATTGTTATCAATGGTAAGCCCATTGGTGGTTATAACAATCTCTGGGCGTTGGATCAATCTGGTAAGTTGCAAGAACTGCTTCAAACCGAGGGATAACTTTCGTATTCCGATGGGGAAGCTGGCTCTTAGTCTATTAGCGGGCAGCGCCCTGCTGGTGCTTTTAGGATGTGGTGCTCAGCGAGAGACCCTGAGGACTTTCGCGGATGTCCAGGCGTTAGAATCCCAGGTTCGTAATTATCGGGATTGGCTGCAAGTCCATGAACGAGAATTGACTGCTTTGAAGCAGGCGCTGAGTCCCTATCTGGACCGCTTTCTTAAAATTGACGTGTATCTCTACGATGCCTTTAACGGTCAGTTAGCCATGATAGATTCAGCTTATGCGGCTGTTTCGACCTTAGCTCGAGAGCAAAAACGACGTATCTTGCCCTTACAGACGAACGGTACCTTTTCTCGTAACCATTCCTTTTCAAGAATAGGGGCTACTTTCAGTAGTGTTGATTTGGAGATCCAAAAGCAACAAAGAGCGTACGTGACTGCTCGCGAAGAGATTGTTTTATTGTTGAAGAAACGTAACTTGCAGGTGATATTCATCCCAGAACAAGTCCGTCGCTGGAAAGAAACCCTTTTAGACCTCCAGGAACAGCGTGCCCGTTTACAGCCTCGTTATGAGAAGTTAATGGACCTGGCCGTGGGTGAGTTAGCAACGGGGGAGGGAGCGTCTGCGGCACGTAAGTTAAGCGAGGTTCTCAATAAAGCGGAAGCCTATCAAAAGGACCTTGACCTTCTGGAAGCTTTTTTTGAGCAGTTAGAAAAGCAGGCTGTACGTGAAATGGAGGGATCGGTGTATATTCGCGGTATCGGGAGCGAACCCCAGGAATATGAGAAACGCGCTATCCGTAGTCGGGTTAAATATCAATCGATTCTTACGGAATTGGAACAACTACTGCCGGAGATTTAAATATTTTACTAAAACACTCTGACCCACCGGTCTTGATTGTATCCTTTTAGTCCTGTCTGTGTTTTCAGATTTTTCCCTAGCGCCGCCCTTCAAGGTGGTGTTGAGATAAACGACCCGGTATTAGGGGGTTTACCCCCTTTACCTCAACCTTTCTCTTCCCTAAATCCCAACCCCTAATTCCTGCGACCTTAAGACTTTCCGACTTTCAGACTCTTTCTTCCTCTCCCTTTACCTCTACCTTAGCCTCAAACCGGTGCGATACCGACCTGCGACCATTCCTCTACCAATCCGGGTTGACAAAATCTACTTCAGCAGAGTAATCTTCTGCCATTTCTCCTGATGGTTACTGGCCACATATAGGAAATAGGTGCCGGAAGCTACGGGAGTTCCTGTAAAACTTTTACCGTCCCAGGTGAACGGATGATTTCCCATTGGTAAGGTACCCTGGTATATTGTTGTGGTTAAGTGACCGTTCAGATCGAGGATAACAATCTGTAGTTTATTAGTGCTGTCATTCTGTACCTGGAAATGGATGACACTATTGAAAGGATTGGGGTAAGCAGGGGAAACCAGAAATTTGTTAGGTACGTGGGGTGGCCCACTTGTATCCAACTGACCGTTTTCAATAATTAACTGATAGTTCCAGTCACTACCCGCCGTGTCCTGGCTGACAACCACCAGGTAGAACCAATCCAACGCGGTGGGGTCCACGTTGATAGGTGATCCCGACCAAACGGTGTAGGACCCATTATTGTGTTTTAAAATAGCTAACAAATCTAGGTCCGTGGCTGGGCCGGAAGTATTGGTGAGGGTTGCGGAAATGGGGTCGCTCGTATTGACCTTTATGTACTGACTGGCATACCGGTTCAGGTTAGTACTAGTGATAGAAAAGGTGGAGTCGGTGTTGAAGGTAACCGTTTGAAATGAACGGGGTCCTGTCACCGGGTAGGCGTCCGCTTCTTCGTAGGAATAGATGTCCGGGACCGTAACGGCTTGTAGGATTCGATTAGCAACCACCATTTTCTTCAATGCATCGCGAAACGATGACCCTACCGTTGCCAGGGCTTCATTAATGGCTAGGTGGCTGTAATCGCCGTAGTAGCTGTCATGGTTGATGCTCTTTTCCCACACGCGTCGAATACTGGCAGCGCCACCCAAGTGTTCATAAATATATTCGAAAAAAATGAAAGACCCGTACCAGTGACTGGATTCTTTATCCAGGGCGATGTGAGGAGCATTGAACCAGGTGCTCATATATTGATAACAGTCGTTGATGTCATCGTAAACCCCTTCTTCCATCCACACGGCTGAGGCTTCCATGAGCCACGATTTTTCCCACCCATCGTAGCCGAATTGAATGGCATGGTAGAATTCATGAGCGGTGGTGGCCTGAATGTTCTCCAACTCACTGTTGGGAAACCCATTGTAATTGTTACGCATGGCCATGTAACTGGTCATAGCATTCACTTCTTGAACAGCGGAATGTTCGTTGTTACCAGTGTTGTTGTTCGCATAGTACTCTGGTTGCACATAACCGTAGGTATTGGAACTAAGACTGCGAATGTAGACGTCATAGTGGGCCGACCCGCCGTTGTCATTAGCCGGCGGTAGCCAGCCGTCGCTGGGAGGCTCCACGTATCCCATGCTATCCAGTTGGATAGCACTCACTTCGTTGAACACTGACGCCATGAGCTCCACATAGTCGGGAACTCCATTGGAGTTAGTATCCGCTGTGCTTACAGCGTGTGTTCCGGTAGTAGTGTAATGAAACCGGAAGTAGCCATCATCGTAGCTTTGATCGAGGCCCGTTGCCTCTGCCCGGGTGTCCAGGGTTCGATTTACGAGGGGTCCGTTGAAATTAAACCCGCTGGCTTGCAATTGATTCTTTTGTTCCTGGGGTAACGTGTGCCCATGCCGGGCGATTTCCAGTAAAAAGGGCGTGAGATGTCGAGGTCCTTGATCTTGATAAGCGGCCAGGACTCCCTGGACCGCTTGTTGTAAGGCCTTCCCGGATGGTTCGGCAGCTATTAAACCAGTTAACAAGAAGAATAGAAATCGCATTCTCATTTGGGACGTTCCTTCGTTGGTTTGGGTGGGAGTGGTTTAATCCAGGTACGGATTTGTGCCTGGGTTTCAGGACTGAGCTGGTGGAAGATCCGTTTGATTTCTCGAATGATGGGAGTAGCTTCCCGGGGTATTAGGGGCTTTTGGTAGTGCGAGGGTAGGGAGTCAGGCGCAAAGATGGAGAAAGTCAAGTAGAGGTAGTATTGATCCAAAGTGAGAATACCCGCTTGGTAGTCTTGAAGTAGACTGTCAACGGCTGTTGAGTCAGTTGGTGTAATCAGGGTGTCCGGTTTAGGGGAAAGTTGGGCATACATCACGGATAGACAAAGGCAGAATACCAGGAGCAAGTTGTTTTGGACAGCGGTGTTATTGGTCATGACGCCGACGTTTCGAGTTTCTACGACGGGATTTTACCCGGTAAAAAAGGGCCATGAAAAGTAACCCCGCGACGAAGAATAGAGCGTAGTATGGTAATAGTTTCACCATGGTCTCGTCGCGGTCTAATGTAGGTGTCATATAAATAAGTTCCAACGAGTATTCCCACCCCTAAGAAAAGAGCAGTGTTCTGGTTGGACACTCCGCTTCGGATCACGATACCGCTGACGGTAAGCATAGTTCCCGTCAGGTAGAGGGCTTTTCTTATTTTAGGATAAAGCGTTGGTTCCTGTAAGGGTGGTATATCTTCCTTGTTCACCGTATCCAGCAGGGCCAGGATTTCGCTCACCGGATAGCGCAAGGAAATGAGCAGTTCCGGGGGATTGGAAGATTGGTAGATTTCGAAGTGGTCGATGGTTCGCTCCAGATGCAGGGCAATTTGGGTAGACTGGGGAAGGTTAATTGCCTGGAGTTTTGATACCGGAAAGGTCAGGGGAGTTGCAGCCAGGGTAGCCGTGTCGGTCACCGCCCCCAGGATGGTGAGGTAAAACCATTCCTCACCCTGGATCCAACTGGTGATGTATCTCAAATCGAGGGGCGCAGTGGTGGTTAGGTGAACCAAAACACCATTGGTCTTCATCTCGATCTGGGCCGCCTGAACCCGTAAAGGGGCTCCCCGGGGAGTGGCATTTAACAGTTCAAAACTGAGTATGATACCTAACAGGCCAAAGGGAATTTGGTTGCGGAATTTCAATTTGACGTAGTTTATTACGAGAATTCGGTCATGAAATCATTGTCTAATAACAAAGGCCAGAAGTCGTCGTTGCCCTGTATTCGGGGATGAGGAGGTAGGAGAAGGGGTTGGATTGTTACCGGGTAATTCATGGTTTCATTCGGGGATTAATCTAATCTAAAAATGGGGAAAAAACAGGAGGATAATAGGTTAGCGTAGGTTGTAATTTGTTGCCCCTTTTTCATAATATCCGGAGTCCGTATGAAACTTTTTTTAGGAAGTACGCTACTTTTTCTGTCGACCATCATCGCTCAGAATGTAGAAGTAAACAACATGCGCTTTGTGGGGCACGTCCCCTATTCCAGTGGGAGTGACATTTGGGGTTACATTGACCCTAACGGACACGAATTTGCCCTCATGGGTCTTTATGATGGCACGGTGGTTGTGGATGTATCTACTAACCCTTCTTATCCTGCGGAAGTGGGGTTTATTCCCGGTGTTGGATCCATATGGCGCGATATAAAGGTCTATGATCATTACGCCTATGTTACCAACGAGACCGGAAGTGGTTTGGACGTAATCGACCTGGCCGACCCTTATGACCCCGTCTTGGCGAACCGGTTTGACTCTACCTTTACCACGGCCCATAATCTGTATATCACGGATGGTTATGCCTACATCGTAGGTCCCGGCGGTGGGCCTACCTGGGCCGGTATTCGCATCCTGGATCTCAGCGATCCGGTTAATCCGGTGGAAGTGGGCACCTGGAATGTGGATTATATCCATGATATTTACGTGCGGAACGATACAGCCTACGCCTGCGGTATCTACACCGGCACCCTTTATATAGTTGACGTAAGCGACAAAACCAATCCCGTTACCATGGTCGCCCATCAGTATAGTACCTATGGGTCCCACCAAGTATGGTTAATGGACGATTCGCGCTACATCATCACGGCCGACGAGTATGGTGGGGGTCATATCATCGTCTGGGACGCCCAGGATTTTAACAACATCAATTTTGTCTCCAGTTACGAGGTGGGCAGCGGTAAATCGGTGCACAACGTTTTTTATAAGGATGGCTATTTGTACATGTCGTACTATGTCTATGGCACACGAGTAGTGGCGTTAAGCGATCCCGCCAATCCGGTGGAGGTGGGTTATTTAGATGAATACCCGGGTGACGGCGGCCTATACGCCGGCAATTGGGGGACGTTTCCTTTCACCAATTCAGGGCTGGTTTTTTCCTCTGATATGAGTGGCTACGGTTTGTTTATTATGAGCTATCCCTTTTTAGGCGAGGTGGAGTTTACGCCCCTATCGGATACTGAAAACCTTACGGCTCCCACTCCGCTAACGGTGACCGTGGTGGAAAGCCCCGATGTAGCGGTTGACTATTCCACGCTCAGGGCCGTTTCCGGTCTGGAAGGCGTGTACAGCGATACTACCTACCTGCTTCCAACCGGCAATCCTGATGAATATTCTGGAAATATACCGCCCCCTTCCTCAATGGGAGATGTGTGGTACTTCGTTTCTTTTGAAACGGTGAATGGGGACTTGGTAACTGAGCCCTACGGCGCTCCTCCTGCCCGTTACCGTTTCCATGTGGGCACCGACTTCGTTCCCCCCGTGATTCATTCATTTTCCGATCTTGCCGACGATTTTTACCCGGGGGGAGAACGCACAATTTACGTGGAAGCAAGTGATAATATTGGTATTAACCAGGTTGAAGTACTCTGGAAAGTAAACGACGGTACTCAGGATACGATTGTCTGTAACCCCTTTGGCCTTTCGGAGATGATGTTTGTTGGGAACTTGGTTTGGAGTGGATTGAACCCTGGGGATGTCATTTATTACCGGGCCCGGGTGACGGATGCCTCCAGCAACCAGAATGTCACCGAGTCGGAATGGAAATCCTTTTCTATTTTGGCAGATTTTTTAATCGGCAACTTTGAAGACGAAGAATCCCTTACTAATTGGACCCTTGGCAATTGGGGCCGACAATATATCAACAGCCAGTACGGGTACGGGCTAAACGATAGTCCGGGTGGTCAGTATACGCCCAATGCCTATAGTCCCTGCACCTTAGCAGAACCCCTGGACTTGACCTACTTCAGCCACGCCTACTTGGCTTTCATCTCCCTGACTATGCTGGAAGATGACAAGGATTTTGGCTACATCCAGATTTCCACCGATAGTGTTACCTGGGAGACCTATGCCGTGGTGACGGGCATATCTAAAATTCAGGACATCATTGTCAACCTGGATCCCTATTTGAATGAGAGTCAGGTCTATTTCCGGTTGCTCATGACTTCTGACAGTACCAACCAGTCCTTGGGGTGGTTTGTTGACGATATTCATCTCATTTTGAACCAAGAACCACCGCTAACCGGTGTCGCCGACTCGAACCCGACCCTCCCCCAGAGGGTTACCTTGTATCCCAACTATCCAAACCCCTTTAACCCCTCCACGACGTTGTCCTTCTTCATACCCCGGGATGAAAAGGTGACGCTCACTCTTTATAACATTTTAGGGCAACAAGTGGCAACCCTGTTATCAGGAGTATTACCGTCGGGTCACCATACAGTTCGTTGGAATGGAAAAGGGGATACCGGCGAGCTGCTCCCCTCAGGGATCTACCTGGTTCATCTGGCGACAAACTCGCAACTTCTAACGCAAAAGATTGCCTTAGTCCGGTAGAAGTAGCCAAGGTCCCGCACCCCGGCCTCAAAAGGGGTTGGATTGCGAACGGTGATAAGGGTAATTTTTCTTCTAAAAAGAGGCTGAGGATGGCTTACTCACAATGGTGAACCGGTCTTTTGTTGGTGTTACGGCGTTCGGATGGAGAATGGAAAATTCAAGCGCACAGCGCTTTTTGTGCTGTAACCGACAAGGAATCAATAGGGTATCAGATTCCCTTGGGACCAGTTATCCCCCTTTTTATTTTAGCACATGGTTAAAAAAATAAACCTGAAAAGTAAAGAAGGCGTGATGGACGCGGCCGAAATTCGGCAAGGGTTCCTCCGTTTTTTCCAGGAAAAGGACCATCACGTTGTGCGCAGCGCGCCCGTGGTCCCTTATAATGATCCTACCTTGTTGTTTACCAATGCCGGTATGAATCAATTCAAACCCATTTTCTTAGGGGAACAGGTACCCACTCATCGGCGCGTTGTCAATAGTCAGAAGTGCATCCGCGTCAGTGGGAAACACAACGACCTGGAAGAAGTGGGGTTGGACACCTTTCACCACACCTTTTTCGAAATGATGGGAAACTGGTCTTTCGGGGATTATTACAAAGCCGAGGCCATTCGCTGGGCTTGGGAGTTGTTCACTGAAGTGTGGCAGTTGGACAAAAACCGTCTTTGGGCCACGGTGTACGATGAGGATGATGAGGCCTATGAATTATGGCCCAAGGTGACGGATATATCCCCGGAACGGGTCTTGCGATTTGGGGCTAAAGAGAATTACTGGGAAATGGGCGACCAGGGACCCTGTGGACCTTGTTCCGAAATCCATTACTACATCGGTGAGGCTGTGAACCAACAGTCGCCTGAGGAAATTAATCGTTCCCGTCAGTACTGGGAATTGTGGAATCTGGTCTTCATTAAAAATAATCGTACCCGCACGGGTGATCTGGAAGAGTTACCGGCTAAACACGTGGACACCGGCGCCGGTTTAGAACGCATCGTGACTGTCTTGCAACAGAAAAAAAGCAATTATGAGACCGACCTGTTTCTACCTATCATTGAGAAGGTAGCAGGAATTAGTGGAAAAACCTATGCTCAACAACCGGTTCCTTTCCAGGTTTTAGCCGATCATGTGCGCATGTTGACTTTTGCCATTGCCGATGGAGCCATGCCTTCTAACGAGGGTCGGGGGTATGTTTTGCGGCGTATTCTCCGCCGGGCAGCCCGCTTTGGGAGGATGCTGGGCCAACACGAACCGTTTATTTACCAATTGGTGGACACCGTGGGGAAAATCCTTGGGTCCACTTATCCCGAAATCGTGGAAAAAAAGGGACATATCAAAACGGTTATCCAGGCGGAAGAAAAAGCCTTCAACGAAGCCCTCGATCGGGGCTTAAACCATTTCGAGAAACTCCTCCGTTCCCTGACGGGGAAAGTGATCCCCGGAGCGGAGGCTTTTCGGCTCTACGATACGTACGGGTTCCCGCTGGATCTCACACAACTCATGGCGCGGGAGAAGGGCCTTCAGGTGGATTTGGAGGGGTTTCAGAAAGCCATGGCACAACAGCGGGCCAGGGCCAAGGCAGCCGGAAAGTTCGACCTGGAATCTGAGACGGTGAGTTGGCAAGCAGTAACGCCCGGACCAGATTCAAAATTTCTAGGTTATGAAACCCTGCAATCCCCAGCACATATCCGGCGTTTTGCCGAACACCAGGGGCGCTGGCTTGTGGTTCTGGATCAAACCCCTTTCTATGGTGAAGCGGGCGGCCAGGTGGGCGATACGGGGACGATCGAAGGTCCAGGAATCCATCTCCAGGTCGTGGATTGTAGGAAAACAGGAACAACCATAATACACACCTGCGAAGGCGAGTTGGATTCTACCAAGGTTAGGAATACGGTCATCTGTAAGGTAACCCCCCATCGTCGACAAGCTATACGCTTGAATCATACGGCTACGCACCTCCTCCATGCCGCGTTGAAGCGCGTGTTAGGAGAACATGTCCACCAGGCAGGGTCTTTAGTGCATCCTGACTACTTGCGATTTGACTTTACCCATCCCAAGAAAATGACCCTTGATGAAATTCAGGCGGTGGAGAAACTGGTGAATGAGGAAATCATCAAGAATCAGGAGTTGAAAACGGCTGTCAAGGCCTTTGACGAAGCTCGTCGGGAAGGAGCTGATGCTTTATTTGGAGAAAAATACGGGGATCTGGTTCGGGTCGTCCAGGTAGGGGTTTTCTCCAAAGAGCTGTGTGGTGGCACCCACGTGGATCACACTGGTGACATCGGCTATTTTAAAATTGTGGAAGAAACCTCACTGGCGGCTGGAATTCGCCGTATCATGGCCGTAACGGGGAAGCAAGCCGTAGAGAATATCCTGGCCCAAAGTCGAACCCTGGAGGCGTTGCAAAGCCTGCTGAATAGCTCCCCCGATAAATTGGTTGAACGGGTGGATCATCTTCTCCAGCAACGTAAAAAATTAGAGAAAGAGCTAAAAGTTCTCCGCACCCGGGAGTCAAGCTTTGATTTAGAAAAACTCCTTGATAAAGCCCTGACAATTAACGGTGTTAAAGTGATCGCTGAAGAAATAGTGGCCGAAGATTTAGAGGTATTAAAGTCCCTGGCGGACCGATTACGCGTCAGACTCTCCTCGGGTATTGGGATTTTAGGCTCCAGTCAAGGCCCTAAACCCCAGGTCGTTGTGGTAGTGACTAAAGACCTCATCGCTCATGGTATTCATGCCGGTACCCTGGCCCGGTCTATTGGGCAGGTCATGGGCGGTGGTGGCGGTGGCCGACCTCATTTGGGTACCGCGGGGGGTAAAAATCCCAACCGATTATCTTCTGCGCTAAAAGCCAGTGTGGAAATTGTGTCCAATATGTTAAAGACCTTAAAGGGAGATTAACGTGCAAAGTCAACAAAACGGTACCATCCATCATCTATATTTGGAAATGGGCAATGAAGTGGTAACGTCTCTTACCTGCTATTGTCAAGCCCAGGGTGTTCAGAATGCCCGGATAAGCGGTATTGGCGCCCTCCGGGAGATTGAATTGGGAATCTACCAACCGGAAACCAAGAGCTATCATCGTAAAGTATTTTCAGACACTCGCGAATTGTTGGCCTGTCAGGGGAATGTCACCTTGAAAGATGGTCAGCCATTTCCCCATATTCACATTATCCTCGGGGATTACGATTTTAACACCCTGGGCGGTCATCTTTTCAAAGCCCAGGTTGCCGTTGTGGGAGAGTTCATTTTGGAAGAATTGGCCTCCCGGGTCCACCGGGAAATGGATTCTGAGGTGGGTTTTCCCACTTGGTGCTTGACAAAAGAAGGGAAGGAGGCCTCTTAATGAAAAGTCGTCGTACAATCTTCACTCCCCTGGCGCCAGCGCCCATTGGTGCCTATAGCCAGGGCATTGTTGCCCAGGGGTTGGTGTTTACCGCCGGCCAAATTCCCCTGAATCCTGAGACGGGGAAATTGGTGGTAGGGGATTTCGCTGAGCACGTGGATCAAGTGTTGCACAATCTTAATGCCGTTCTTGCCGCAAGTGGTACAGACCTTTCTCACGCGGTGAAGTTGACGGTGTTCCTCACCGATCTCGCCCAGTTCCCGGTGGTGAACGAAGTCCTGGCAAAGCGTTTTGAGGGGTACGCTCCTCCGGCCCGCTCGGTGGTGGAAGTAAAGGCATTACCTGCCGGTGCCGATATCGAAATCGAGTGCGTAGCTACCCTCTGAATGTGCGTTGTCGTTGTTTTTTCCTGGTTCTGGTGGGGCTCACCAGCCTACACCTACTTTTCGCCCAGGCACCCGATTCCCTAGCCAAAAAATCACCCAAGAAAGCAGCCCTGTGGGCGCTCGTTTTTCCTGGAGCGGGACAGCTCTACAATGGGAAAATAGGCAAGGCAATTTTCATTTTGGGTATGGAATATCTGGCCCTATCAGCCTGGCGGAGCAATGCCTGGAAGGTGAGTCACTACGATGAAAACAATAACCAAGACTTTCCCCTCTCCGCCCATCGTTACTTGGAGAAGCGAAATAAATATGCTTGGTGGTCTGGATTTATCTATATTTACGGCCTGTTAGACGCGGTTGTAGATGCCCATTTGCAATCTTTTGAGGCCGTGATGAGTGAAGAATTAGCACCACCGAAACAAGCAGAAAACCAAGGGAAAAGTGATAAACAATGAGTGAAAAGCGTGAACATTGGGGTTCCCGGATGGGTTTTATTCTGGCGGCTGCTGGCTCTGCTATTGGCCTAGGAAATATCTGGAAGTTTCCTTACATCACCGGTCAAAATGGAGGGGCGGCTTTTGTCTTTGTTTATCTCATTTGTATCACCCTAATCGGGATACCCGTGCTCGTGGCAGAAATATTACTCGGACGTACCACCCAGCGTAATCCTGTGGGTGCTTTCCGGAAATTAAGCGGCAAGCCTTTTTGGACCGCCGTCGGGGGGATGGGAGTCCTGGCCGGGTTCGTCATCCTATCGTTTTATTCCGTGGTGGCTGGGTGGTCCTTAGGTTACATCGTGGAAGCATTAAAAGGAACTTTTACCACCTTTGTAAATCCCGGTGAGGCTTCGGAATATTACGATGCCCTGGTGAAGAATGTGAGTTGGATTGTGGGTTATCATGGCCTCTTTTTCCTGTTGACCATGGGGGTGGTCTACTTTGGTGTTCGAGGAGGGATTGAACGGGGGAGCAAAATCATGATGCCGGTATTATTTTTCCTGCTGCTGGTCTTAGTGGTTCGCGGGTTAACCTTACCAGGGGCGGAAAAGGGGTTGCGTTTCTTGTGGTCCCCCGATTGGAGCAAGATTACCGGCCAATCGATATTAATCGCTTTAGGGCATTCCTTTTTTACCCTCAGTTTGGGCATGGGGGCCATGATGACGTATGGGAGTTATCTGTCCGACCGGGATAATATCCCCATGGCCGCTTTTCAAATAGTCCTATTAGACACGTTGATAGCCCTGTTGGCGGGGATTGCCATTTTTACTGCGGTCTTTGCCATGGGTCAGAATCCAGCCGCCGGTCCCGGGTTAATTTTCCATACTCTGCCAGTCGTGTTTGCCAAGATGCCGGGAGGACTGCTCTTTGCCATCCTCTTCTTCATTCTCTTAACCCTGGCGGCCCTTACGTCGGCGATTTCCCTACTGGAGGTAGTGGTGGCTTATTTTGTGGATGAACTCAACTGGTCCCGCCACGCAGCCGTACTGGTGTTCGGAGGCGTTACCTTTCTCCTGGGGGTTCCCAGCGCCCTTTCCTTCAACGTCTTCGCCGGTTTTACTATTTTCGGTAAAACCTTTTTTGATCTCACCGACTTCCTGGCATCCAACATTCTCCTCCCCGCAGGGGGCCTATTTATTGCCGTTTTTATCGCTTGGATATGGGGTTTGGATAAAGCTCTGCACCAATTACGCAAAGGCTCTCGGAAACTACTGCGGCAAAATCCCTGGTTGGAAAAATCATGGAAGTTCCTCATCCGCTACCTGGCGCCCATCTTGATTACCATTGTTTTCCTCCATTCTGTCGGTCTACTGGAAAATGCCTGGTCCCAGATTAAAAATAATTGGCTGATCATTCTTTTGATCTTGTTGAGTATCAACCTACTTCTACAATTCCGAACCGGGAACGAGTGACATGCTCATTGTCCGGTTCATTCCTCCCAATTCCCAGACCTACCAACGACTAGCTAAAATTTCCCGAGCTTTCGACGGCTTAAGGTCCTGGAAACCGCTGCAATGGTTTACCGTCTGGATTTTATTCAGCGCTGGATTGAGCGCCCAGGAAGCCTCCGTGACTCCCTTTATCTTTTGGGACCTTTCCTCTTGGCCGATGGGGTTGGGATCGCTGTTAATTATTACCCTCCTTTATGGTTTTTTCGTTGGCAAACCAGGAAGGATGGTCTTTGATCGTAAAGCTCTCCAGGTGCAAAACCTGCTGAAACACTTCATTTTCGCTGAAGGTCTTTTCCTCCTAGGGTGGGGGGTGCATATCAATACTTGGGGACAGGCGCTTGTAACCAGTATTCCTTACGCGTGTGGGTATTTTGCCGCACTTTTAGTGTATGCGCTGCCCATCGTCACTATTCCGGCCCCTGACGATAACCCTGAACAATCATGGCTGTCGAAACGCGTGTCTCACGGTTTACTGGCCCTGTTATTGGTCTTGGTGGCCGCTGCGTGGGGATACATTTATCAAGACCCTGTCATCAGCACGGCAGCGGCTGTGTATGCCCCCTTCTTGCTTGTCCTCATCGTTTTTCCAGCTCATGTTCGCCATGTACAGCGGGCCCGGTTTTATGCTCTTTTTCTCTTGGCCTTCTTTATTTCCATGCGTCTCCCCTGGCTTTTCATACCTACCATCCTTTTATTTTTCAGCTTACGGTATTACTTCTATTTCCACCATCAAGTGGTCTACCCTACGTTTGGGGTTAACTATGATTGAAGTCGTCGAGGACCAGTGCGACTTTTGCGGTTGTTGTGTAGGCCTGTGTCCCGTCGATAGCATCGAACTGCGAGAAGCAGAAATCCTGATTTTAGGAGCAATCTGCATTGATTGCGAGTTGTGCGTTTATATCTGCCCCGTGGAAGCCTTAGTCCATGTGGAAGAACCAGCAGAAGTTTGATTGTATTGTTGTTGGTGGTGGTCCGGCGGGATGCACCTTTGCCCGGATCGCTGCCGAAGGGGGCCTCTCGGTCCTGGTGCTGGAGAAGGATCGGGAGATTGGCGTTCCGGTACGTTGTGGCGAGGCCGTGAGTGATGAAGGTTTGCGCCTATTCGTTGAGCCGCGGGAGCGCTGGATTAAAGCGACCATTACACGAATAAAGTTAGTGGCTCCGAATGAAACAACCGTGGAGTTTGACCTGGGGAAGAAGGGGTACATCCTGGATCGGAAGGTATTTGACCGTGATCTGGCCCGCTATGCGGCCCAAGCAGGAGCCACCATCGTTACCAAGGCATACGTGGATAGTCTCTGGCGGGAGAGAGACCGGATAGTGGGTGTGACGGGTAATTATTTAGGAGCGCGATTCCAGGTAAAGGGGAGTCTCGTAATCGGCGCTGATGGTGTGGAGAGCCGTGTGGGGCGCTGGGCCGGACTGCCCACCCACACGAAGCTGAAAGATATGGAATCCGCCATCCAGAAAACGGTAGTTGGAATTACCGTTAATGAGCATATGTTTGAGTTTTACCTTTCGCGTAACTGGGCGCCCGGTGGGTATTTATGGATATTTCCAAAAGGGAAACATGAAGCCAATATAGGCCTGGGAATTTCAGGGTTATATGCCAAGGACGGCAAAGCCGCCCATCGTTATCTGGATGAATTCATCCATTGGAAATATCCCCAAGCCTCGGTTTTGACTACTGTCGCTGGCGGTGTTCCGGTAGCTCGGTCATTGAAACGAATGGTGGCGGATAACGTCATGTTGGTGGGAGATGCGGCTCGTACGGTGAACCCCATGACCGGAGGAGGGATCATTTCCGGAATGCGTAGTGGTCAATTAGCCGCCGAGACCGCTTTGGGGGTTCTTAAGAAAAACCTACCACCCAATAAGGAAAATCTCGCACCCTATGAACAGAATTGGTACCAAATCGGTGGTAAGAACCACGAGCGGTATTATCGGTTGAAGGAAGCTATTTTTAAATACTCTGATGCAGACCTTAATCAGATTGCCGCTGCACTGGTAACCATTCCTGAAGCCGAACGTAGTCTCTATAAGTTATTTTCCAAAGCGGTCATGAAAAAGCCCTCCCTTTTATTGGTGGTGGGTCGACTGTTCGCCGGGTTTTAATGGATCAACCGTCACTCCTCACCGCTCTTAATTTATCCACTTTTACCGTCCTGGATTTTGAAACCACCGGCTTAAACCCTACTAATGATCGAATTATCGAACTGGCCGCCATTCGATTTGTGGGCGGGGAACCCGTCGACCGATTCGTTACCTTAATCAATCCCAGGGGTCCCATTGATCCCCTCATCACCGACATTACTGGGATTACCGACGAGATGGTGGCGCAAGCCCCCAAAGAAAAGGAAATCGTAGATCGTCTACTTCAATTTTTAGGTGAAGCCCCGCTCGTCGCCCATAATATTCCCTTTGACTTTGCCTTTTTACAGTCTCTATGTCAACGCTATGGGAAAGAAGTCCCTGCGTGGGAATTGTATGATACCCTTCAATTGAGTCGTACTTACTTGTTTTTCCAACCCGTTCATAACCTGGGTATGACCTCCGAATATTTCGATTTTTCTGCTCGCGGTTCCCACCGGGCCGAGACTGATACGGAAAACTGTGGTCGTATTTTTCTATCTCTGATTAAAGAAGCCGCCAGTTATCCCTTAGAAGTCACGTCAAAGATATTGGAATTGATTCGTCCTTTTGATGTGCCCAATAAACAACTTTTTGTCCACCTGGCAAATCTGTTGATGAAACACGGGGATTTGAAACGGGGACTTCTACCTTCCACGATTAACAAAGGTTTGCTTCCGAACACATTTTATTCGGAGGGGTCAGGCTCCTTGGGGGATATCACCGCCGAAGAAGTTTTTGGTGCCAATGGTTTCTTAGACAAGGAATTGGAAGCCTTTGAAGAACGGGGGGCTCAAATTGAGTATTCCCATTTCGTAGAAAAAGTCCTGAACAGCGAGGGAGCGCGCGGGGTCGTGGAAGCGGGGACCGGTTTAGGCAAGTCTTTTGCTTACCTCTTTGCCTCTTTGAAGCATGCTTTCCAACAGGAAGGGGAGGGACCCGTCATCGTTTCTTGTTGTACCAAGCACCTCCAGGACCAACTTTTTTACCGGGATTTACCGGTGCTGGTGAAAGCCTTGGATATCCCTCTCCACGCGATCCTGTTGAAAGGGCGAAATAATTATATCTGTAAAACCCGTTTGGAGTGGCTCATTCGGGATGCCCGGAATTTGCTAAAGCCCCACGAGGTGGAAAGCCTTTTGCCGTTGTTGATTTGGTTGCAATGGACCCAAACGGGGGACCTTTCGGAATGCCCCGGTTTTTGGAATTCACGCCCGGTGCGGGTGGCCTCCTTGATCCAATGTGAACCAGGGTTTTGTACTACAACCTTGTGTGGACGGAATCAGGGATGCTTCTTCGGTCCCTTGCGCAAGATGATTTATCAGGCCGACTTGCTGGTGATAAACCACGCCTTGCTCCTTGCAGAAACGCATACTGATGGTCTGCTACCCCCTCACAATGTAGTTGTGATTGATGAAGCCCATAACTTGATCGATGTGGCCTATCAACGGTTTACCTTGCGACTGGATGTTTATCAGTTTATAACGGTTCTCGATCGCATTAATCCAGCCAGTTCTCATTCTCTCCGTTGGAAACAGATTCTAAAGCCATTGGAAAAGTTGAATCCCGACCTGGAAGACCTTGGCGAACGTTTACAAAAAAGGATTCAGCAAACGCTCACCTGTTCCCGGACATTTTACCAGGAATTAGGCGATCAAGTGAGGGGAAAATTCAATCCCCAAGCACTCTATCCCCAAAAGGTGATCATCGAAGATTTGGTGGCCGAGTACGCTGGCGTACATGGTGAATTAAGTGCTTTGGAAAAAGCCTTGCTCAGTCTTTCTGGTGCCGTGGAACAGTTGTTAGGTAAACTAGCGAAACTCGATCCGGACAAGGAAGACTTCCCGGAATTGCATCAATTGTTCGAACAAGGGTTGGAGAATGTACAAGCGCTTACGCTCACGTTAGCCCTGTTGACCAGAGAACAAGATCCAGGCTGGGTTTACTGGCAGGAGGGTTCTTTTCAATTCCCCGCGCCTGGCAGAGAACGTTTCGATCTGGTGCTGAACGGGGCCCCTGTAGATGTGGCCCAAGAATTGTCTACCCAAATGTTCTCCCAGGACAAGCAATTTATCCTGACTTCGGCCACCCTTCGGGTAGGGAGTAGTTTCGACTATTTTCTGAACCGGACGGGGTTGACCCGGGTGGAAGGGAAAACGGTAGAAACAGCTTTTTTCCCCAGTCCCTTTCACTATGAAGACCAGGTTGCTTACTATCAATATGCCGGAACCAGTCAGAACGATCCCCATTTCATTGCGGATCTCATTTACCACTGTCATACGCAGACCAACAAGCGAATTTTAGCTCTCTTCACTGCGCGCCATACCTTACGGAAGGTGTATCAAGCCCTGCGAGCCAAGCCGGGAGGGAGGGACCTGCCCCTGTTTGCGCAACTGTACGGTACTTCTCGCTACGCCTTGCTGAAAGGGCTCCGCCGGGTGGGAAATGGGATTTTGTTGGGAACCAACGCCTTTTGGGAAGGAATTGACCTGCCGGGCGAATTCCTGGAAATCTTGATTATTACCAAACTGCCCTTTGATGTTCCTACCGAGCCCATCGTGAAGGCCTACGGACAAATGTTGAACGAGGAGGGGCGCAATGCCTTCTTGGAATACGCTGTGCCGGAATGTATTATCCGCTTTCGGCAAGGGTTTGGTCGCTTGATTCGCACGATCTACGATGAGGGGTGTTTCATTGTGCTGGATGGACGTGTTGTAAGCAAGCGATACGGTCGCCATTTTGCGGAAGCTATCCCTACGCGGATGCGCCTTTTTGAACATCCCACAGAATTAACCTGTTAGCCGGGCAATGGCTTGCTGCACGTGAAGTTACGATTCTAAATTTCGTTATGGCTGGCCTCCCACTTTCGGATCGTACCTATACGCTGCGCGATTTTATTCCTTTTTTGCAAGGTCCCCAACCGGTTCACCTTACGCTAGCGGCACAGCGCCAGGTACGCGCTTCCCACGAAAATTTATCCCGGGCTTTGAAGACGGGTGTGCGAATATATGGTGTAACCACTGGGTTCGGCGATCTTAGTCAGGTGGATATTAATGCCCAGGATCAAAAACGGTTACAGTTGAACCTGGTTCGTAGCCACGCGGCGGGTGTGGGTGAACCCCTGAAGGCGGATTTAACCCGTTTGGTGATGGTCCTAAAGACCATTACCTTATTACGCGGCTATAGCGGTGTACGTTTAAAGGTATTAGATCAACTTGTTGACTTTTTAAACCACGATTTGTTACCGGTAATTCCCAGTCAGGGATCTGTTGGGGCCAGTGGTGATTTAGCGCCGTTGGCCCACCTGGCACTAGCGCTCATTGGGGAAGGGAAAGTGAGTCTTCAGGGACGGATATTGCCCAGCCTGGTCGCCTTGAAAGAGGTCGGTCTGACGCCCCTGACCCTGGAGCCTAAAGAAGGATTGAGTCTTATTAACGGTACCCAGGTCTCCACAGCCCTGGCTGTCAAAGCCCTGATCATCGCCCAACGGCTACTCCAGACGGCAGACATCGTGGGAGCCCTCTCCGTAGAAGGAAGCCTTTGCACCGCGGCTGTTTTTAATCCACGGATTCATACGCTGAAAAAGCACCCGGGGCAACAATTGGTGGCCAGAAACCTGTGGACTCTTCTGGAGGCCAGTGAAATTGTTCGTTCCCATAAGAGGTGCAACCGGGTCCAGGATCCGTACAGTTTTCGCTGTTTGCCACACTTGCATGGCACGGCTCGGGATGTCTTTACAGCGGTGGAAACGACGATTGTTCGAGAAATCAACAGTGTCAGCGACAATCCGCTCATTTTAAAGGACGGGGAAGTAGTTACTGCGGGACATTTTCATGCCGAGCCGGTCGCCCAGGCGATGGATTATTTAACCATTACCATTGCCGAAGTGGGGGCCATGTCCGAACGGCGCACCCATTTTTTTATGAAGGGCATTCCTCTGGCAGTGCCTCCCTTCGTGGCCTCCAACCCGGGACTGGAATCGGGCTATATGATGGCGCATGTTACCGCCGCGGCCCTGGCCACGGAAAACAAAACCCTCGCCCACCCGGCCAGCATCGATTCTTTACCAACTTCCGCCGGGCAAGAAGACATTGTAAGCATGGCCCCTTGGGCAGGACGGAAGTGTCTACAAGTGTTGACCCATGTGGCTCAGATTTTAGCCATCGAATTGCTCGTTACCGCCGCGGCAATTGTTAAATTCCATTTGCCAAAGAAATGTGGTAAGGGCACAGCAGTTTTGATGAATGCAGTCCAGGAAGAAATCCACATTCCTCAGGGAGATGTGCCGCTTCAAGATACCATCCAACACTTGGCGGAGTTAATCCTCTCGGGGAAAATAGTTGAATCCGTAAGAAAAGCCATAAACTTGGAATAATATGAAAACCAGACCACCTTTTGAATTAGGCCTTACCTTCGACGATGTATTACTGGTCCCGCAGGAATCTCGCGTGCTTCCCCGGGAAGTTGTGTTAACCACCCATCTTACGCCTACCATCGAGCTGAACATCCCCATCCTCAGCGCAGCCATGGATACCGTGACGGAATATGAAATGGCCATAGCCCTGGCCCGAGAGGGAGGCCTGGGAATCATTCATAAAAATTTGTCGATCCCGGAACAAGCCCTCATGGTGGAGCGGGTTAAACGTTCAGAAAGTGGCATGATCATGAATCCCATCATCATGAGTCCAAAAGGAACTATTGCCAAGGCTCGGGGGCTCATGGATCGCTATCACATCAGCGGCTTACCGGTGGTGGATCAAGGGAAATTAGTGGGGATCATCACCAACCGGGATATTCGGTTTGAAAAAGATGCACAATTGTTGGTTCGTCACCGAATGACGAAAGATAATTTAGTGACTGTGCCCGTGGGGACCACCCTGGAAAAAGCCAAGGAGATTCTACAGCAACATCGGATCGAGAAGCTTTTGGTAGTAAACGAGGATGGATCCCTGGCGGGGCTCATCACCGTGAAGGATATTCAAAAGAAGGAGGATTTCCCCCATGCTTGTAAGGACAGCCGGGGGCGTTTACGCGTGGGTGCAGCTGTAGGGGTCAGTGCCGATACGATGGAACGGGCGCAGGCTTTAGCCGAAGCACACGTGGATGTGATCGTGATTGATACGGCGCATGGCCATTCGGCGGGTGTTTTGCGCACAGTTGCCGCGTTGCGAAAGCGTTTATCTGCGGAGGTGTGCATCATCGCTGGTAATGTGGCTACTGCCGCGGCCACCCGGGCCTTAATTGATTCGGGGGTGGATGCCGTGAAGGTGGGAATTGGAGCGGGCGCCAGTTGTACCACTCGTGTCATCGCCGGCGTGGGCATGCCCCAATTAACTTCCGTGATGAACTGTGTAGACGAGGCACAGAAAGCTAACATTCCTGTTATCGCGGATGGTGGTATTCGTTACAGTGGCGATATGGCTAAGGCCCTGGCGGCAGGGGCCCAGGTGGTAATGCTCGGTAGCCTCCTGGCGGGAATGGACGAGAGCCCGGGGGAGACTATTTTGTACGAGGGGCGTCAATATAAAGCGTATCGTGGCATGGGGTCTCTGGGGGCCATGCGTAGCGGGAGTGGTGACCGTTATTTTCAGGAAGGAGCTGAGCCCACCAAATTAGTCCCGGAAGGGATCGAAGGGATGGTCCCCTATCGGGGGGCGGTGCGGAATACGATTCACCAGTTGTTAGGTGGTTTACGCGCGGCGATGGGATACTGCGGCGTGAAGACAATCCCCAAATTCCAACAACAGGCTGAATTTGTACAGATTACCGCCGCCGGGATAAAAGAAAGCCACCCCCACGAAGTACGGATCGTGAAGGAGGCGCCTAACTACCAGGTTTCAGAGCGGTAGTTTATTCACGGGGAGGGGTTAATTAGACTGGGATTGAAGGGTATTTAGATAGCGAGTGATCCGCGCCTTACGGCGGGCCGCAGTATTTTTGTGGACGTACCCTTTGCTGGCGGTTTTATCAATAATTTTTACGGCTTGTTTATACAACGGTTCAGCGGTAGCGGCATCTTGGGCTTCTAAAACTTTTTTAACCGCTGTGCGCAGGGCCGAGATGTGCGCCGTATTCCGAGCCCGCCGGGTCTCATCCTGCCGGTGCCGTTTGATCTGTTGGGGATGTCTATCCATAAATTGTGTCCTTCAATTTCGGGGCGCAAAGTTATTCCCTATTCTTCGTAGAAGTCAATTGAAAATATCTGCCCAACCAAACCCTTAAACCCTAATTCCAATTTGAAATATTAGGGATATGCTGTATTTTTTAACATGCATAACGTTGAACTTCTCCATTCCGTCCCGATCTTTTCCGACCTTCCCCGCTCTGCTTTGAGTAAGATTGCCGAACGGATGGTCTCTCGTTCCTATGGGAAGGGACAGATGATTCTTTTAGAAGATGCCCTGGGCGAAACGTTTTTTGTGATCGCCAGCGGGAGTGTCAAAATTACCCGTCTAAGTGATGACGGTCGGGAAGTGATCCTGGCCATGTTAGGGGAAGCCGACTTTTTTGGTGAAATGTCCCTATTAGATGGGGAAGGTCGCTCGGCGAATGTGGTCGCCCTGGAAGATTCCGAGGTGCTTACCCTGACCCGCAGCGATTTCCTGGAAATATTGGAACAATATCCCAAGATCGCCATCAGTTTGTTGGAGGAGTTGACGCGCCGATTGCGTAAAAGCGACCAGCAAATCGAGAGTCTTTCCCTCAGTGATGTGGAACATCGCATCGGGATTACCCTGGTTCGCCTTGCCGAGGAATTGGGGACGATTCACATGGGGGACGTTACCATTCGCAATCTACCCTTCCAGCAAGATATCGCCAACATGGCAGGGACCTCGCGGGAAACCGTTTCGCGCACGTTAGCAATTTTGGAAGAGAAAGGATACATCCATCGAGATAAACGCACCCTGACCATCTTTGATTTCAATTTCTTCCGAAAAGTCTTTTACTGACCCCTAATCCTGACACGGTAGCAGGTGATTTGATGGTGAAGGCATACTTGCAGAAAATACTGTCCAACGATCACCGCACCCTTTCTCAAATCATCACCCAGATTGAGAATGAAGAACAGCTCCCTAACGGTTTTTTTAATGCGCTATATCCCCATGCCTATCACGCCTTAAGGTTGGGTATTACCGGTCCGCCAGGGGCCGGGAAGAGTACCCTCACCGATCAATTGATTCAGCGCTATCTGGACCGCGGTCAATCTGTTGGGGTAGTGACGGTGGATCCCAGCAGTCCTTTCACTGGTGGGGCGTTGTTAGGCGACCGGGTGCGGATGAACCAATATGCCTGGGATGAACGGGTTTTTATTCGCAGCATGGGGTCCCACGGTCATCCGGGAGGACTGGCCCGAAAATCCCAGGAGGTCGGAGACGTGCTCTCGGCGAGCGGGAAGGAAGTGATTATTTTTGAGACCATCGGGGTGGGGCAGGCTGAACTGGATGTGGCCCAGGCAGTCGATATCACTATGGTGGTGTTAGTTCCTGAGTCAGGGGATGAAATTCAAATGATGAAAGCCGGCCTTGTTGAGATTGCCGACCTTTTTGTGGTGAATAAAGCCGACCGGGAGGGCGCAGGACACCTTTCCCAAACGTTGAAAAGTTTGATCCACTCCTTCGCTCAACCGGGAGAGGTGGAACCTCCCGTCTTTACGACTATTGCCAACCAGGGAGAAGGCGTGGATGATCTTTTTCGAGGTATCCAGGACTATCTGGCCAAACTGTCTCAATCGGGGAGATTAAATGAAAAACGCTTAAAACGCCATCGCCACCGCATCCTCTTGCTTATTCAAGAACAGCTTTTGGACTCCTTTTGGACCTCGGAGAAAATCAAGGCTTTTGAAAAACAAACCCAATCCATCGACTCCATCCAGGATTCGCCCTACAAGATTTCAGCGGCCTTGCTGAACTCCTATGAGCATGGCTAACGAGAACAGCATGTCATTTTTAGATCACCTGGAAGAACTCCGGTGGCGTATTATTAAGAGTTTAATTGCCGTCTTGGTGGGGGGGATCATTACATTCTTTTTTGTGGATAAAATCATTAGTTTTCTCATTGCCCCAACAAAACGGTTGAGCATTAATATGCAACTGCAAGTCCTAAGGGTCCAGGGCATGTTCCTGATTAAATGGGGATTAGCCATCGTAGGCGGTGTCATCCTGGCCTTGCCGGTCTTGACCTATCAGCTTGTCCAGTTTGTGGCACCCGGGCTTTATTCCAATGAAAAACGCTACCTTTACCCTTTTGTATTTAGTAGCTATATTTTCTTTTTAGTGGGCGTGGTCTTTGCCTACACGGTAATCATCCCGTTTTCTTTACGGTTTTTCACCTCCATGGGTATTGGAGATATTCAAAACAATTTTTCTATCAACTACTACTTTAGTTTTATTACCTGGTTGATTTTAGGCAGCGGGGTCATTTTTGAGTTACCGGTAGTGGTATTTATTCTTTCTTCCATCGGGTTGCTGACCCCACCTTTCATGCGCCATTACCGACGGCATGCCATCGTATTCATCGCCATCCTTTCGGCTTTCATTACGCCTCCCGACCCGGTGAGCATGCTTGCCATGGGAATCCCCCTCGCTGCGTTGTACGAGATTAGCATTGGCGTTTCCTGGGTCGTGACGCGTAAGAAAATGCAGGCTGCGAAGTGATTGGTAGACGAGTTTAACGGGGTTATATTTTCCCATGGCCGGTGAACTAAAAACCCTCAAAGAAATAACCGCTCCTATCTTTGAGGACATTAAACTGTTCGAAAGGGAGATTCGGGAAGCCCTCACCTCTGAAGTGCGTTTAACCAATACCATTGGCAAATATATTGTCAGACATAAGGGGAAACACATTCGGCCTATTTTAACCATCCTGTCGGCGCGTTTATGTGGCACCCCTACCATGAACAGCTACAAAGCTGCTACCCTTATCGAGTTGATTCATTTAGCTTCTTTAATTCACGATGATGTAGTCGATGAGTCTACCAAAAGGCGGGGATTCCCTTCCATTAACTGGGTATGGAAGAACAAGATAGCGGTTCTCATGGGGGATTTTATTCTTAGCCGGGCGCTGATCAACTTGGTGGGCTTACACGACTTTGAAGCGTTGGAACTGATCTCTGAAACTGCCGACCAATTGAGTTCTGGAGAATTTTTGCAAATTGAAAAAAGTCGCTCCAAAACCATGACTGAGCATATTTATTACGATATGATCTATAAAAAAACGGCCTCTCTCATTGCCACCAGTTGCCAGTTAGGAGCCATTACTGCCACCCATGACACCAAAGATCGTCAGGCCATGCGGGAATTTGGTGAAAATCTGGGGATGGCGTTCCAGATAAAAGACGACACCTTCGACTTGTTGGGAAGTGAGCGCAAAATGGGTAAGAATATGGGAATTGACATTAAGAAAAACATTCTTACCCTTCCTTTGATCCATTCCTACAATCATCTTACGAGGGCCGAAGTCCGCCAGGTGAAAAGAATCCTGCAAATGAATAAAAAATCCAAGAAAGATTTACAGGAATTGAAACAAATAATCGAAACTTCCGGGGGATTTGCTTTCGCTCACGAAAAAATAGAAGATTTCAGTGAGCGGGCGTTGCAGGCGATCGCCCAATACCCCGACTCTATTTATAAAGAGGCCCTCAAAGACTTAGTCTATTATAATATCAACCGGGATCATTAGTATGGATACCCTGCGGACTATCCTGGTCCTTCGGTTCAGTTCCATTGGTGATATTGTCTTATCCACCAGTATCTTAGCCACCTTAAAAAAAAATTTACCCCGGACGCAGATCGACTTCGCCACGCTGCAAACTTACGCTCCTTTACTGGAGGGACATCCCCACATTAATTATCTATATTGCGTAGACCGAGATGCCGGTTACAGGCACTTAAAAACCTTAGGGAAATACTTCGAACTCCAGGGATATGATTTGATTGTGGACCTGCATAATACACTCCGGTCTAAGATAATCTGCAATCAACTTTTACGCACGCCCCACGTAGTCTACAGAAAACCACGTTGGCGGCGTCTCAAACTGTTCCAGTTTCATCTGAACCATTTTCCGGACAACAGCAGCCAGCGTCAGATGTATCACGACACAGTCCGGCATTTATTAAAGTCGGATACTGAACCACAGCCCACGTCACTACAACTATCGCCAGGAGAACTCCACAAGAGTAAAACATTGTTGGCTGAACATTGTATCGAGGGAGATTACCTGGCTGTACTCCCCGGGTCAGCTTGGAAACAAAAAATTTGGTTTAAGGAATATTACCGAACGCTTTTTACCCAAATACAGGATACCCTTGGGGTTCAATTAGTCGTTCTTGGGGCAGCGGCTGATTCTATTTGTGAAGAAATTTCTACCGGTGTTGCCGGAGCCGTGGATCTGCACGGTCTTTTGGATTTGAGGGAAACTTTAGGAGTTCTCGCTAGAGCCCGGTTAGTGCTCGGAAGCGATACGGGGTTAGTTCACGGGGCCGAAGCCTTGGGCGTCCCCGTGGTTATGATCCTGGGACCTACCTCTTACGAAACCGGCGGGGGTACCTTTTCAGACACCTCCGTAACCCTCCAGGCCGAGGAGGTCTGGTGTCGCCCGTGTTCACAGAATGGTCGCCGACCTTGCTATCGTTCACGACGGGTTTGTATGGAGCGTATTACCCCTGACCAGGTGTTTCAACATGTGAGCCAACAGCTGGGAATGGCATGAGTTTTTTCTGGAAAACCATATACAACATTCTCATCCTGCCAATTCTGTTGATCTTTGCCCTGTTAGGGGGCTTTTTTAATACCAAACTACGGGAAGGATTTCAGAAGCGGTTTGCCACAATCCGTACCTTAAAGTCCTTTTTTTCCGAGCTGGATCGTAATCAGGTAGTTTATTGGTTCCATGTGGCTTCCCATGGGGAATACGAGCTCATCCGGACGGTCCTGAAAGGGTTGAAGGAGGTTGAATCCAATACCATCGTCGTGGTGAGCTTTTTCTCACCCTCGGGGTTTAACCATGTTCAGGATGATCTTATCGATTGTAAGGTGTACCTTCCTTTTGACTTGATATGGTCTGTTCGCCGGGCGTTGAAAATTGTCCGCCCCAAGAAGATTATTTTTGCGGCTTACGATGTTTGGCCTAACTTGCTTTGGACGGCCAAGCGCTTTGGGATACACGCCACTTTGGTGGCTGCCCGGTTGGAGCGGGGTACTAAAAAGTTATGGCCCGTTGCCCGGAGCTTCTACCGTAACGTCTACCGCTGTTTTGCCACGATTTACACCGTAGCGGAATGGGACTATCTCCAGGTACAGAAATTAGTGAATCGTCCCGTCCGCCCGTTGGTCCGGGTCTTGGGGAATCCTCGTTATGATCAAGTGAAAAGTAAGGCGGATAGTTTCACTCAACAGCGGACGGAGTCGGTCTTACGTCGGCAGAAGCGCATCATTATTGGAAGTGTGCACAAAGAAGACGAACGCGTCATTCTGGAGCCCCTCATTGCCCTCCTTCAGGAGAACCTAGAACTCTCTATGCTCTGGGTGCCCCATGAACCATCAGAAAAGAACTGCCAGCTTTACCAGGACACGTTTAGCCAGCGGGGTTTGGAGACCAGGTTACTGAATAATTACCGTTTAAATCAGTTAATAGATAAGCGGGTGATTGTCGTGGATGGTGTGGGGAAACTGGCGCGCCTCTATTGGCAAGGCCGTTTGGCTTATGTGGGAGGGGGCTTCTCCACGGGAGTTCACAATGTAATGGAGCCGGCCATTGCCCGTTTGCCGGTGCTTTTTGGCCCCCGCTATCAGAATTCCCATGAAGCGACGGAACTATTGAAAGCCGGAGGTGGTTTCACGTCCAGCAACCAGGAAGAACTGCTCCAGCTTTTCCATTGGCTATTAAATGATCAGGAGGCCTTTTTAAAAGCCAGTTTGGCGGCCACGGCGGTGATTCATAAAAATTTAGGGTCGTCTACGCGCGTTGTTCGAGGAATTATACGTGACTGAACCCCTTACTTTAACGGTTCATTTTCCGAAGTTTTCCCACCGATGTACCTTCCAGATGAAACCGGGACTGCACATCATCTACGGGGAGAGCGGCGTGGGGAAGTCGGATTTTATTCGTCTCCTGGCTGGATTGTCTCCGCGCGACTCTCATAATTACCGTATCGAAGGCCATAATGCCCGGGGTCGCATCCAGATTGTTTTTCAGAATCCTGACCAGCAGATTGTATCCAGTTCTCTGGAGGGGGAATTGGCCTTTGCTTTAGAGTGCAGGGAGCAGGACCCTGCTCAATTGCAGCAAACCCTGGAAAGGTTAATAAACCAACTTCCGTTTAAGGTTGATGAAACCCGTCACCCTGCTACCCTAAGCGGGGGGGAGAAAGAGATGCTGAACTTGGTTACTGCCTTCAGCACCGCACCAGAGTGGGTGCTGATTGATGATGGTCTGTCTTTTTTAAGTTATCCCTATAAACAACGGATGGTTGAATTTATGCAAGAACGCATGTCGGCCACCGGCTGCGGGGTACTCTGGTTCACTTCGGACATGTCCGACTGGGCCTTTAGTGAGCACAACTATGAATTATCCCTATCCTCGTTAGAACAAATCATAGACCCTCACTACCCCTCCTGGCCGACCTTTCATCTACCTAAAGGAACACTTCAAGTTCATATTGATAACCTGCATTTTAATTATAGTTCCAACAAATTATTCGAGAACTTTTCCCTGGAAATTAACCCTACCCGTAGTCTCGGCTTGGTGGGGACTAACGGTTGTGGTAAGACGACCCTGGCGCGTTTATTGTTAGGGTTGTTGGAGCCTCAAAAGGGCCGGTGTGACTTATCTTTTTCCGGTAGTTCTGTTGAGGGTGTGTATTTAGATCAGTTTCCTGAATATCTTCTCGGTGCGGAAACCTTAGAGCTGTTTTTGAAACGCCTCGTGGAAGGAGAACGGTTTCAACCTCGTAAAATTCGTTCCTGTTTGAAGGCTTTGGAACGCCTCCAAATTCCGTGGGAGTTAGTGAAAGATCATTCCGCCCTGGATTTAAGTTGGACCTCTCTGCGCCTGATCCTCACGGTTATCCTTAGCCACAGCCGCTATAATCTGCTGGTCTTAGATGAACCAACCTTTGGCATGGGGTATGAACAAGCCGTAACTTTATTAAGCTATTTACACACCTGTTTACAGTCACAACATCTCGTTATTATTTCCCATGAAATGGATTTTTTAAAGGGTATTTGTGATCAAATTGTTTCTATTGACGAACAAATAGTCCAGCAACATGGAAGGGACACGCTTGAATCAATCCGTTGAAAAGAGGAAAATTACCGATCCAACCCGGATTTTGACCCTGGCTAATCTCATTTCGTTACTACGGGCTCTCTTAACCGTACCGATAATTTACACCCTTCAGAATCCCTTTTGGCGCACGTACACCTTTATTTTGATCGTATTGGCGATCCTTTCAGATGCTTTAGATGGTTTTTTTGCCCGACGCGCTCATGAGGTCACCCATTTTGGGAAATGGTTGGATCCCATTGCGGATTCGGTGGTGATTTTAACCGTTGCGGCTTATCTTGTGCTTCAAGAGCAATTCCCCGCCTGGTTCTTCTTTTTCTACTTGGTGCGTTACGTGACCATTGCCGTTCCTGCCATCTACCTGTTGAACCATGTCCATTTTGTCCTCAATTCGAACTGGTACGGCAAATGGGCCGCGGGAATTTCAGCCATGGCCATCTTTTTCCATATTTTCCCCATTTATTTTTTAGACTGGTTACCCCACGTAAGTCTCCTGGTAGCCACTAGTTTGTTAGCCCTTAGCTGGCTGGTCTATTGGCACACGTTTATTCAGCAGTTCCGTAGTCTATAAACCTAACACCCATTTGAGTAAAGGGAATCGGTAGGGTGATCTTAACTTCTTTATTTCAAGTTCTTAGCCGGACGAGAGACAACATTGCCGGGGCTTTCAGAGTGTTTACGAAACGGAAGATAAGTTCTCAGACCTCAGACCCTCTGGAAGAGGCTTTGCTCCTTACCGATATGGGGATACCGACGGTGGAAGAGGTTCTCCAACTGGTTCATAACCTAAAGCAAAAAAATATGTTGGGGGCGATTCGAAATCATCTCCTTTCCTTGTTAGAACCCCCTCCTGATGATCAATTAAATCCGCAAAAGCCAACGGTGTTTTTAGTCGTGGGTGTAAACGGTTCCGGTAAAACCACGACAGCGGCCAAGTTAGCGCATTATTTTTCCCGGTCGGGACGCAAAGTGTTGCTGATTGGGGCCGATACTTACCGGGCGGCGGCTGTGGAACAATTACACCAATGGAGTCGCCGTTTAAATATTCGATTGATATGCAACGAGCAGTCCCAGGAACCGGCGGCGGTGGTGTTCGATGGTCTTACTGCTGCTCGGGCATGTGATTCTGAAATCGTGGTTATCGATACGGCCGGACGATTGCATACCTATAAAAACCTCATGACTGAGTTGGAAAAGCTGGCCCGCGTTATCCAGTCTCATTTTTCGGAATTTACCCTCCAGGCTCTGATTACCATTGATGCCAATTTAGGGCAGAATTCCCTTCAGCAGGCTCGCCAGTTTACCCGTTACACCCATCTATCAGGGGCCATTCTCACTAAAATGGACGGTACTGCCAAGGGGGGCATTCTGTTTGCCTTGAACCGGGAATTGCACTTGCCTGTGGTCTTTTTAGGCGTCGGGGAAAATGCCGCAGATTTAGTTC
The DNA here is from genome assembly GCA_964628055.1 of uncultured bacterium. Taxonomy (GTDB): domain Bacteria; phylum Fidelibacterota; class Marinisomatia; order Marinisomatales; family TCS56; genus CAZBEL01. Next base: position 66,936 of record CAZVNL010000005.1, read on the forward strand.
CTTTTAATGCCCCCGACTATGTGGATAGCCTGTTGGGGTTCTCCTCAGAATGACCGTTTCCGTTCCTTGTTTAATCAGTAACCGTATTTTTTAATTTAGGGATGTCGCCCGCAAAACCAACCCTGCACCTCATCAGCTTGGGCTGTGCTAAGAATCTGGTGGATTCGGAGATCTTATTGGGAGGCCTTAAACACCACGCCTACCACCTAACGAAGGAACCAGCTGAGGCGGATACTATAATCGTTAACACCTGCGGTTTTCTTGATCTGGCGCGGGAGGAGTCCATTGAAGTGGTCCTGCAAGCAGCCCAACTGAAAAAGACCGGGCGTCTGAAACAGTTGGTAGTTATGGGCTGTCTCTCGGAGCGCTATCCCGAGGAGTTGGCGCGGGAAATTCCCGAGGTGGACCGTTTTTTCGGTACCCATGACCACCGAGAGATCATTTCCTATCTAACCGGAAAAGACCATGACCGTGACGACCCACGTTTTTTCCGCTCCCTACTCACTCCCCGGCACTATGCTTACTTGCGTATTGCGGAAGGATGTGACAACGGGTGCTCCTTTTGCAGTATTCCCCTCATGCGTGGTGCGCAAAAAAGCCGACCGTTAGGGGAAATTGTCGCCGAAGCCCAAAAGTTGCTGGACTTGGGGGTCAAGGAACTACTGGTCATCGCCCAGGACACAACTTCTTATGGCTGGGACCTACCGGAAAAGGTTTCTCTATCGGAGGTAATCACCGCTTTAGACCGGCTTACAACCGAAGAGTACTGGATTCGGATTCATTACACGCATCCGGCTCATATTTCCCGGGATATCATCACAGCCCTGGCGAAGGCCACCCATGTTTGTCGTTATTTGGATATTCCCGTGCAACACGCCTCCGATCGTATTCTTGCCTCTATGCGTCGGGGGTTGAATAAGAAAGGGATACGCCGGCGAATCCGACAACTATGCGAGGCGATTCCAGAGATCCGCTTAAGGACCACACTCATTGTGGGGTATCCGGGAGAAAGCGAGGCGGAATTCCAGGAACTGCTGGACTTTATCACGGAGATTCAGTTTGATCGACTGGGGGTATTTACCTATTCGGAAGAGGAAGGTACTTTAGCAGCCCAACTGCCCGACGATATTCCCCGAACAGTGAAAGATGAACGGAAGGCTGCCGTCCTGGAACTACAAGCTGATATCAGTGCCCGAAAACAGGCTGCTTTGGTGGGGACGACGATGAAAGTGCTCGTAGATGAAACCAGCCCCGCGGGCTCCCTGGGAAGAACAGAATTCGATTCACCAGAAGTGGATAACCTGGTACACATTACGGGAGCTGTCCCCAAGGGTACGTTCCTCCCGGTGAAAATTGAAAGCAGTACCCCTTATGACCTGTATGGAAATCCTTTATTCTGAAAGCCGTGCAATAGTTTTAGCGTAGGTTTCGAAGACGGATTTATCGGTCTTCCTGCATGGCCCAATGAGCCAGAGCGGTTGTGGCGCGACGGGGGAGAAAATTAGTGAGCGAGAGGGTAAATTTCTTCACCATTCCAGGGACCACACTCGCGCGCCGACTAAACATCGCTTCCAAACCGATGTGGGTTACCCGGGAGCTATCCATCATGGTCAATCGCTGAAAGAAGTTAGGTTTTTTCCCGGTCACCTTGAAGAATTCCGAGTTTGTCACTCCCGGTGAGAGGACAGTACAGGACACGCCGATAGAATGGAGTTCCCGGCGTAACGCGAGCCCAAAATGAAGTATAAAACTCTTGGCAGCGGCATAAGAAGCGTACCAAGGGGTGGGTTGAAAAGCGCCGATGGAAGCCACGAATAGTAAATACCCTGTTTGTCTATCTACCATCTCTTTCAGGAATAAATGGGTGAGTTGAACAACGCTGGTGATATTCAGTTGTAATAAAGACAACTGGTGTTGGAGATCGGTTTTGTGGAAGGGACCATACAAACCCGCCTCGGCGTTGTTAATGAGGATGTCAATGGGAATCTCCCTGTCCTTAAGGGTTTGGTAAATCTCCCGCGGGGCGTTAGTGTTGGTCAGGTTGCTGGGGAGAACCAGGATATCCACATCGTAACTGGAGAGGATTTCCTGTTTTACTTGGTTCAGACGCTGTTTCCAGCGGGCCACTAATACCAGGTTCCATGCTTTTGAGGCTAAGTGACGGGCGAAGTCGGCTCCCAGTCCACTGGAAGTGCCGGTGATAAGGGCATATTTTTAGTCATAAAACGGGTGTTCCAGTTAAAAAGACACAATCATCCGAGCCTAAAATCCCTTTATGCCTCGCTCCGTTAGTCTATTGGTTATCTCGGTTTTTGGTGGAGTCTACCGGTTGCTTTCTGGTGCTGGGTGAATGGATCACCACCGTGCGGGCAAGTTTGTCGTGCCAGCCCTGTTTACGTTTGTCAAAGGCAACCCAGAAAAGTCCTAGACCCAGAGGTAGCGTAGAAACATAATATCCCAAATAACGGATAAAGTACTGGAAGGAAGAGGGTTTGGCTCCCGTGCGGGCATCTACGATTTTGGCTTTGATGGCCATTTTGCCTGGGGTGGCAGACTTAGTAAACCAAAAGACGAGAATGGCTATCACGGGAAACACCCAGGTAAGGAGGTCTCCCCACAGACCGGAGATGGCTTCTCGATCAAAAAAATACGCCAGACCGTAGAATTTTAAAATAGGGGGTATGATAATGGCGCATAGAAGCGCTGAATCAATAATCGCCGCTAGAACTCTTAACCAAAAACCTACGTAACGGACCTCCTGTTCCGGTTCTTCAGAACTACACATACAAATAAGTTAACCGTATTCATGGGTTCCACGCAAACTGGCAATAGCCCGGGAGCCTATTAGGGATCCATTTGTAAGCCTACCCTTTACTCTTACTTATAAAGACACATGGGAACTAATACGGAACAGGGAGTTGGGAATTTCGTTTAAATAACGCTATTTTGAACTCATCTGGAGATTCCTTCCCCATAAAAAAGGCGGGTTTAATGTTAATCCCTGATGGTTTAGTAACACACCTCATAGTTAAAACTAATATAAAAGAGGTCTCTGATACCGGTATAGATTATGTGCGAGAATGGCGTTCCTTGTCCCTTAAAAGAAGTTTCCATCAAAAAAGATTCTATTTAATTTTTTCGTATAGTTGTGGGTCTAATCTCCTGAAAGGAGACGAATGAAGCTGCCACCACCGAAAACCTTATATCAGCAAATTTTACTTTCTATCATCGGCATTTTCATGGCCGTCATGGGGTTTAAGGGTATTTTTGACTATTTTGATTATCGGGATACCATGTTACGCATTAGCGAGGAGCAGTTCAATCTTACCAATAACAACATGGTTGACGTAGTGGAATTTTTAATGTTAAATAATCATTCTGAGAAAGTGGCTCCGCTTCTGGAACGAATGCAAACCATTGAAGGGGGGAATAAGTTAAATATCCTCACTCGCGATGGACGTAGGGCTTTTTACCATCTCGCTGATTCCACCAAGGTCCCGGTCACTATCTCTTCAGATGATAAATATTTCAGACGGGTAATAGAAAAAGTAGAGCCGGTGCGTATTAAGAAGGGGAGCGGGCTGAATAAAACCATTACCTATTTATCCCCCATACTCAACCGTCAACCATGTCAGCGGTGTCACGACCCGGCCCAAGCTGTGAATGGGGTATTGCAAGTTACTTTTTCCCTTGCTCCTCTGGAAAGAGCTTTGGAACGCCATTTTCGTCACACGATGGTATGGTTCATTGGTACGATTATCATTTTTTGCATCGCTCTATTTGCGGTGCTCCACAAGATTGTAAAGAAACCTTTAAAAGCCATTATCGAGACGATTCGCGCCATCATGGCCGGGGATTTATCACGGCGAATTCGACCTCAACGACGGAACGAAATTGGCGAATTAGCAGTGGCCTTTAACCAGATGACGGATGAACTGGAAAGGGGTAAGAACCGTCTTCGACAGCGGGCGACTGTTTTGGAACAGAGAGTAAAGGAGCGAACGGCCGAGCTGGAGGAGCGGGTGAGTGATCTTAACCAGGCTCATCGGGAGTTGGAAAACCTGTTGGAGGACATCACGGCGGCGAAAAGCCAGGCCGAAACTTCCCGGGCTAGCGCCTTGAAACACGCCCGACGATTGGAAGCCCTGAACGAAGCTACCCAAGCCTTGATAACCTCCCTGAGTTTCGATGAAGTGGCTCAAACCTGTACCCACTTGGCCCGGCAGTTGGTGGACGTAGATAGCGCAACGTTGTATTTAACGAATCATGAACGCAAACTATTAGAACCGAAAATCGCGGATATGGAAAAGTATCGTAAGGAGGTGCTATCGCTGCCACTCCATTTCGGGGAAGGGATTACCGGCAGTGTGGCCCAGACAGGGGTCGCGGAATTTGTGAACCGGGTGGATCTCACCGACCAGGGCAAACAAGTCCCCGGTACACCCGTTGAACCACAATCTATCCTGTGTGCTCCGCTGACGACCGATAGTAAAATAATGGGTGTGTTGGCTCTTAGTCGGTTTGGCGAACGAGAGTTTGATCAAGATGATCTGGTATTCGTGGAAAATTTGACCAATATCAGCACCGTAGCCATGGAAAAAGCCCGCTTGTACGAATCCGTTTTGCAATCCGAAAGCGAGTACCGCGCCTTGATTGAGTCTGCTGTGGAAGCAGTCATTGTTTTAGATGAAAAGAGCAGGATAGTGATTTGGAATGAAGCAGCTACCAGAATTTTCGGCTATACAGAGAAAGAAATATTGGGGCAATCTGTTCGCAAACTGCTCACCTCTGAGGAAATTTTTAAACGCCACGCAAAAGAGATTAGACAATTCCTAAAAACGGGTAAGAGCGAATTCTTAAATGAGCTCAATGAGGGGTGTATGCGCCATAAAGAGGGACGTTTAGTGAATGTAGCCTTTTCCCTGAGTGCATTACGGACACTCCAGGGCTGGCGGTTCACGGCCTTTGTGCGGGACGTTACCGAGATTAAACGTATGCGCCGAGAAGTGGACCGGTTAGCAGATTTCCCACGGGAGAGTCCCCTCCCCGTAGCGGAAATGAATGTTGCAGGAGAGTTGCAATACCTCAACCCAGCCGGCGATGCCCTGTTGGAACGGTTGCACCTAACCCGACAAGAAATCGATCAAATATTGCCGCAGAATTACCGCCAATTAATACGTACTGCTCTTGAAAAAGGTGTCGATATTTCTTCACAGGAGGTCGCTTTGCAGGAAATGGATCTATTGTGGTCTGGACATCCCTTAAAAGCTATGGGACTGGTACATTTCTGGGCTACTGATATTACCGAACTGAAGCGAATTCAAAGGGACTTGATTGAGGCCAGAGAACGGGCAGAAGTGTCGGATCGTCTGAAAAATGCATTTTTAGGGACCATTTCACATGAGGTACGGACACCTCTAAATGTTATTTTGGGTTATAGTGACCTCCTGGCCAGTGCTAGTGAGGGTCGCCTGACTTCAGAAGAACAGGAATTTTTACAAGCCATTAAGGATAGTGGTGATCGTTTGAAACGCCTCATTGATGACCTCCTGGATGTTTCCCTCATTGAAGCGGATAAAACGGTGTTGCATAAAATTCCCCGGACGGGGGACGAGTTGGTTCAAAAAGCCGTGCGCGAAATTCAGTTAGCAGCAAAAAAGAAAGACCTTAAGGTGGATTGCCACCTTCAGGCAGAAAAGACAGAAATATTAGTAGACGGTCCTCGCTTTCAGCAAGCGTTAGGGAATATTCTGCAGAATGCGGTGAAGTTCACGCGGGAAGGGGGTATCACGATCACAACCGGTGTAAAAGAGGGGCTGTTCCAGGTTGCAGTCGAGGATACGGGTATTGGGATTCGGGAGGATTTTAAACCCTACTTATTCACGTTGTTCCGTCAGGCAGAGGAGGGGTATCGCCGTAGTTTTGAAGGGGCCGGTTTAGGATTATCCATCAGCCATCGGCTCATCCGGGCTATGGATGGACGCATTGAAGTTGAAAGCCAGGAGGGGAAAGGGTCCACTTTCATTGTGTCCGTACCTGTTTTCACCCAGCGACCCCAACAGGGCCAGGCGTTGGAAACTCCCGTTAAAAAAGGGGGAGCGGAACTAAAGAAAATTGAAACCGAAAAAACGGCGCAGCCGGAAGACCAACCTCGCATTTTTGTCCTGGAGGATAATCCCGCCAACCAGCGCTACATCGCGTTTTTATTGAAAAAGTTAGGTTATAATGCGAAGGTTGTAGCCCATGCCGAAGAGGCTTTAAGCATCTTGGAAACTGAGCCTGCAGATTGCCTATTGGTGGATATCAGTTTAACCGAAGGTATGTCGGGGGTGGATTTTTTAAAGGTCATTCGGAAAAAGCCGCCTTTTGATCGGTTACCTATCGTCGCCGTGACGGCCCATGCCATGCGCGGACAGAAAGAACAGTACCTAAGAGACGGTTTCGACGACTACCTGGCCAAGCCCTTTACCATGCGGGAACTTGATGATCTATTAAAACGGGTGCTGAAGTTAGAGATGAAAAACGGAGGAAGTTAGCTGCGGATGATTGAGCCTGGTTTTAAAAGCAGTAAACTTTTTGGTGGTAGAATAGTAATGCAATTGGGTAAATGGGTGGGTAAAGAAAAGTTTTAGTCTATAGAAACTTTAAAGCGGGCTTGTTCTTTCGACAGTAAACTCTCAAACTCCTCAAAGATTTTTTGCACCTCGGCCGGCTTATTTTCGATGGCGGCTTTTTCCAGAATACCCCCTAACCGGGTGAAGTCGTCATAACCATAGCCGCTTCCGGTCCCTTTTAAGTCGTGGCCGAATTTACGTAGTTTATCCAGGTCCGCGAGGTTCGTCTTTAACTTCTGTACCGATTCGACTAGATATTCCAGATAACTTTTAATTAACTCCCTGAATTCAGGGTCGTTGAAGAGTTCATTTTCCATCACTATTTACCCCCAAAGTCGTTTAGTTTTATGTCCACCTTTTTATGGAAAATACGGTTATTCTTAGCCAGATTCAAGCCACCAGGCGTAGAATTTGATTTTCCCAGTTAGAACAAGGGTCAATTCGAACTAGTCTTCGAAGATGTAATTAAGGTTTATCGGCTGTTTTTTCGTCATCAATCATGAACTTTCATTTTGGAAATGGGTCTTAATAACCACCAACTTCTGATATCTGATCCTAATCGTTAACAGAGGAGTACCCAACATGGATTCTAACGAAATGTCCTTGGATACTAAACTCATCCATGCCGGTGAGCCTAAACGGCGTTTTGCCGGTGCCGTGAATGTCCCTATTTTTCAATCGTCCACCTATGAATACCGGGGACAGTCCAGTTATCATGACATCACCTATATTCGGTTAAATAACACACCTAATCATGAGGTGTTGCATCAAAAATTGGCCGCCCTGGAGAATGCCGAGGAGGCCATAGTGACCGCCAGCGGCATGGCCGCCATTTCCACGACCATCCTGGCGCTGTTAGCAACAGGTGACCACCTGTTAGCTCAGAGCTGTCTTTACGGGGGGACGCACCAATTCCTGACACGCGATTTGAATGGCTTTGGCATCGCTTATGACTTCATCAATAGCGATGATCCTGACGATTGGGCAGCGAAACTACGGCCAAATACGAAGGCTGTCTTGGTAGAAACACTGACTAACCCCTTGTTGGAAGTCGCCGACTTGGTGGGGATTGTAGCGTTTGCTCGGCGTCATGACCTAATCACGTTGGTGGATAACACGTTTGCCAGCCCGGTGAATTTCCGACCGGCTGAGTGGGGTTTTGATTTATCCATCCACAGTGGTACCAAATATTTGAACGGCCATTCGGACATTGTTGCCGGGGCGGTCATTGGGAAACGGGAACTCGTTAAGCAAGTCACACGCAAATTGAATCACCTGGGCGGGACACTGGATCCCCACGCCTGTTTTCTACTGCAGCGAGGCTTAAAAACCTTGGCCTTAAGGGTGCGTTATCAAAATGCCAGTGCCTTAAGAATCGCCACCTTTTTGCAAGACCACCCCACCGTTGAACGCGTATTCTATCCCGGTCTTGAAACGCATCCTCACCATGCCCGCGCCCGAGAATGGTTTGACGGGTTTGGCGGTATGTTGAGTTTTGAGTTGAAGGGTTCCGTGGCACAAGCTCAGCAATTGATGGACCGGTTGGAAATGCCCATTTCGGCGCCTAGCCTGGGTGGCGTAGAAACTCTAATCACGCGACCGGCAACCACTTCCCACTCGGGGATGAGCCCTGCTGAACGCGCGGCCCTGGGTATTACCGACGGGCTATTGCGACTCTCCGTGGGAATCGAAACCACGGAGGATCTAATCGCCGACTTTAAACAGGCTTTCGACGCAATCGAGTAATAATTATTCTATGGACTAATGGGAAAGGTATTGAGGCCCTGGATGGGGTCAATGCCTGATTATTCATGGGGGTCGCTGAGGACTTTTGCTTTTATTAAGGTGTCGATTTGCGGACGGGTGATGGAGAGCAGCGCGGCGTGTAGGGCACTGTTGGAAGCTAAAATTTGTTTATCGTAAATAGAGTACGGATCACCCCGCATGGTGGTTACTATTCCCCCAGCTTCCTGGACCAGAAGCACGCCCCCGGCGGTGTCCCAGGGGTGAAGATCCAGTTCCCAAAAGGCATCAACTTTCCCCGACGCCACGTGGCAAAGATCTACCGCAGCCGATCCTAAACGGCGTACCCCCTGGGTCAGATCCGTTAATTGTTTAAATAAATCCATGTTAGTGTGCCAGAGATGATTATGTTCGTAGCCGAAACCGGTTACCAGGAGAGCCTGGGATAGCTCTTTCACCGGGGACACGTGAATGGGTTTCTCGTTACAAGTAGCGCCGGCTCCTCGAACAGCCGCGTAAACATTATTCAACGGCAATTCCACTACGACGGAGACTTGAGGTTGGTCCTGAGCCCATACACCGATAGAAACGGCATACGAGGGGTAACCGTGGACGAAGTTGGTCGTACCGTCTAAGGGATCGATGATCCAGGTGCAATCCCCTGAGGTAGTAGATTTACCCGATTCTTCAGCCAAAATGGTATGCTGAGGGAAATGATCCCGGATGACGGTGATGATACGCGCTTCGGCGCGGCGATCGGTGTCGGTGACTAAATTGGTCCGGCCCTTGTGGTCTACCTGGTGGGGTTGGTCGGCGGCCGCCAGGATGATTTTCGTGGCCTCCCGGGCGGCTTGCAGCGCGACGGTGAGTAAATGGTGCCTCATTTAAAGCGCATGGTAAACCGGTAAATGCTTATCCCCTTTCGGTGGGTGAGACGTAGGGTTGATGGTCTACGGAAAAGTATTTACGGGTCATCTTTTTTAATGCGGTGGAAAGCAAAATTATAGTGAGCAAATTGGGGAACGTCATAAAACCGAGGGCTGCATCCCCAAAGGCCCAGACCGCTTCCAAACTGGCGATGCCCCCGATGAATACGAAGGTGACATAAATCCAGCGGTACGGCTTGATGGCCTTGATTCCGAACAAGTATTCTGCCGACCGGTCGCCATAAAAAGACCAACTAATGGCCGTGGAGACCGCAAAGAGAAGCACCGAAATGGTTACGATTTTGTCGCCGTAATTGAACAACCAGGATAACCCCGCCCGGAAAGCGTAAGAAGTTAGTAGACTACTATTAAGTAGGGGTTTTCCATGGTACGTGCTGGCAGCCAGGATTTGTTTTACCATTTCCGGGTCCGTTTCACTCAGGCGGACAAAATATTCGGTTTGCCTCCAGGCACCGGTTACGATGATGACTAATCCGGTGAGGGAGCAGATGAGAATCGTGTCGATAAAGGGTCCTAACATGGCCACGGACCCTTCCCGGATCGGGTAGGGTGTTTTGGCAGTGGAGTGGGCGATGGCGGCCGACCCCTGGCCGGCCTCGTTGGAATATAAACCGCGCTTAATGCCCCACAAGAGGGTCAGGAATATTCCACTTCCCACACCCGCTAACTGGGCGGGTGGATTAAAAGCGTACTGGAACACCAACCCGAGGCTCGCAGACAACTGGTTAACGTGAGCCAAAAGGATAGCGATTGCCGCAACGACGTAAATGATGGCCATGATCGGAGCCAGGTAACCCGTTACATGACCGATTCGTTTAATGCCACCGATGATCACTAGCCCCACCATCACAGCCATGAACAGGCCGTTGATCACCTGTTGTACGGAAAGGTCGAACCCTGCCCATAACTGATATTTGGTAGTGAGGAAATGGGCGTTACCCACCAGTTGGGTCACTTCGGAGTATATTTGATCGGAGACGGTAAAAGATTGGATGGCGTTCCCCGTGGCGAAGGAACAGATGACGGCGAAAGAGGCAAAGGCTACGGCCAGCCAGCGCCAGCGCCGTCCTAAGCCGTGTTCGATGGTATACATGGGGCCTCCGGCGGTGAAACCGTCGGCGTCGAACTCCCGGTACTTCAATGACAGGGAGCATTCGGCGTACTTCAACGCGGTACCGAAAAAGGCCGTGATCCACATCCAGAACAGGGCTCCCGGTCCGCCGTAATAGAGAGCCGTGGCTACCCCAGCAATGTTCCCAATACCCACCGTGGCCGATAAAGCCGTGGTGAGGGCTCGGAAGTGATTAAGATCGCCCTTGTCTTCAGGATTGTCGTAAATCCCCATAGTGACCTTCACCCCGTGCCAGAAATAACGGATCTGGGGAAATCCTAACTTAATGGTGATGAACACACCCGTTCCCACCAGGGCAATGATCATGAGGGGTACCTTCCACGAAGAGGGGAAGGTCCACACACCTTCGAAAAAACGGACGCCAAAGGCGAGAAGAATAGCGAAAATTATACCAAAGGCAATGAGTCCTGCCGTAGATCGTTGCATACCTGGTTCCTTTGCGTGGTGACGAAAATGAAGAGAGAGTTTACACGTAGATGGAATTTTCTGCCAATTAGAAATGTTAGCCCTTTTAGGGCTTTGTAATTTATAAAGTAGTTAGAAATTATTTGACGGGGAAGTGGATTGATTTTACCATCGTTATTTCAGTATAAGGCATTTTTTGGTTTCCGTGTAATTACTCGTTTTAAGACGGTAAAAATATAGGCCGGAGCCGACATCACTGGCCTTCCATTCTAGTGTATGAAAACCAGCGTTATTGTCAGCATTCACCAGGCTTTCGACCAGGCGACCATTAATATCATAGACCGCCAGGTTAACAAAAGTCATTTCTGCCAGTTGATATGAAATCTTTGTCACGGAATTAAAGGGATTGGGATAATTCTGGATCAGTAAAAAATTATCAGGAAGCTTCCTGTTGTCATCTTCAATCCCCGCAGTACCTATTCGATATTGAACAATTAGTTTTGG
>CAZVNL010000006.1:0-12139 GCA_964628055.1 uncultured bacterium
ATCTCCGGGGCCTGGGGATAAGTCATGGAAAAAACTTTGGCAAAAACCAGATTTGGGGGTGTACCCACGAGGGTGGCAATCCCCCCCAGAGTAGCTCCGTATGCCACAGACAGAAAAAGCCCTATGGAATAGCGCCGGATCTCCTGCGGGTCGGCTAATTCCTCTAGCTGACGGGTCACGGCCAGGACGATAGGGACCATCATCATAGTGGTGGCCGTATTGGATATCCACATGGAAAGAAAAGCCGAGGCGGCCATGAATCCCAGAAGAATATTGCGCGGCTTCGCACCCACAATTAAAAGTGTCTTCAGGGCAATGCGTCGATGCAGGTTCCAGCGTTCCATGGCCAAAGCCATGATAAAACCCCCGATGAAAAGAAAAATGATGTGGTTAAAATAAATGGGCGCCACCGCTTTCCCGTTCATGATGCCCAGCACAGGGAATAGGACGATTGGTAGGAGGGCCGTTACCCCCAGAGATAAGGCTTCCGTCATCCACCAGATGGCCATCCACAGGGCCACGGCAGCAGTGCGGGTGACCTCGGGGTGTCCCGGCTCCAGGTTAAAAAACATTATGAGCAATATTGCCACTACGGGCCCGGACACCAACCCCCAGTGGCGGGTAACGGTCCTGGAAGGGTGGTTTAGGAGGGGGTTAGTATTCAACTTGGTGTGGGACGAATGGATTAGGCAATTAACCGGTAACCACTGGTTGTAAAATTTCGGTAATGAGCTGCGGGTTGTTTTTCAATCTATCCCCCATGGTTTTCCTATCTACCCCCAAAGCAAAATCGTAGGCTCCACTCTTCCTGGAGTGAAAAGGCCTTCCCGGGCTGTCTGGGTAATGACAAATTTGGGAAAGATCAAAAAAAGAACAAACACTGGATTGCGAGTAGCAGACGATCAGTTTTTTCGATTGAAAGGTAATCTGGGAAACGGTAATCAATATGAGCATGAACCTTTTTAGGTCTTTTAACAAAATATATTTATTCTTGTGATATACCAATAGTGGTATGTTTTCGATATATGTCACGAAAATTAAGTAGTGCCGGTGAAACAGAGGTGCCTCCAAAAGGTGTTGAACCGATGTGCCTGCCCGACCGACTTTTGTTAAATGGGTCTACCCATATAACTTCTCCTTCAGGCGGGGTGGATAAAAGGGGGATTTAATCTCACGCAGATTACACGCTTTAAATGTGAGCTGAATTGTCAGCCGTTAATCTTTTATTACCACCTTTATCTTACCTACTTTAAGAAGGACTTTAGGTTAGGGAACCCAATCAACAAGGCATTGTCTTCCAAGCCTGCCTTTTCCCACGATAGGGAAATTTAAGGGAGGCTTTCCAGGATGTGTAGCTAAATACTATCCGTTTGGTTCCCCACCCTTGGCCCAGGAGCCTATTTTTTCCCAAGTTTCTTCTTCCACAAAGATGCCTTTTTTCAAGCGCTTTTTAGTTTCCAGGTAGGAACGCTCCCCGGGGACCAGGACCGCATCGAAACCCTTGGCGGGCAGAGTGGTATGGACGGAATCCACGTAGCGGTCAACTTCTTCCTTGAAGGTAGCCAGGGGTATAAAGTGTTTCGGGTTAATCGCTATGATCAGGGTTCCTTCTGCTGCCAACTTGGCCCCTGATAAAGTGGCTGCTAACAGGCCAACCATGAAGGCAAGTCCCGAACCTTTATGTCCTGCCGTGGTTCCACCCAATGGAAGCAAAGCCCCACCGTTAAAGAGATCGCGTGGATCGGTGGAAGGATTCCCCTCGGCATCAACGATCCAACCTTCCGGACAGGCTTCTTGACGCGCGTATCTTAATTCTACTTTACCATACGGTACAACGCTCGTGGCCATATCCAGGAGCACCGGGAAAGGCTGATTACTTGGCAAGGCAATAGTCAACGTGTTAATGTAAAAACGGCCCTTTTGCCCACCCCAGGGAACTATGTATCCTTCCCCACCACGCCTCCCGAGTAAAACAAGTCCAATGCGGTCTTGGTCGGAAATCATGCGGGCGTAACTTCCCAATTGTCCGCAGTGGTGGTAGTTATTAGCGGTTACTAGGACAAGGGGGTTTTCTTCTGATTTCTGCACTGCTACCTGGGCCGCGTGGGTCAGGACCACCTGCCCCAATCCATTGTTACCATTGATGGTGGCTGAGGTAGGTGTTTCCTTAATGATCCGAGGCGTCACCCCCGTAGTGATGTAACCTTTCTGGATTCCCTTCAAGTAATAGGAGGCATTGATCACGCCGTGGGAGTCGTGCCCGGCTAGGTTGGCTTTTACCAACAAGTCTGTTACCAGGTGAGCTTCTTCCTTAGGAACACCGGCTTTTTGAAAAGCCGTAAAGGTGGTTTGCGTAAGGTCCTTAACGGAAACAATAGGCATGTGTATTGCTTGATTATCTTTTTTACTTAGGGCTTATGGAATTTAAACCCGCTACAAGATAATGGCACGGAAAAGGAAACTATTGGGTGGGAGTTCAAGCCGCACTACGAAATGAACTAACGATCAGGTTTGCCAGAAACCGCCTATTATAAGCAATGCAAAAACCAAGGCATGGCCCAGCTCCACGAAACCGAAGCGTCGGGGATTTAAGGTGTTTTTTGTCTGCCAGGTAAAAACACCAACAATAACCTTGATGAAAAAGGGAACGTAAGCCCAAAGGAAGAACCAGGAATAACCACGCAGGAGGGTAATGCTCGTCACATAGATTAAAACCAGGGAAGCATAAATGAGAGCCGGTAAGCCAATTCTGATTTTTTTCTTTATATTTGGTTCGTGATGCTGGGGTTGAATCCGGAGCTTCAGTTTCAGGTAAAAAACTGAGCCTGAAAAGTAGAGGAAATTCACCATCCATAAAACCAGCCCTTGGGCATCGATGGTTCCTTGCTGAAACAGGTACAGCGTGGGAGCAGAGGCGGTGAGGCCAAATACACCCAGGATTTCCCCAGGGATGGATAGGTGTTCTTTATTCAACGTAAAACGGAGATGCAGGAGGTAGGCACTTCCCGCGACGACACCCCACACCAGAGCTCCCCATAATTGATGTCGGATGAAAAGATAGCCTGATAGGAGAATACCGCTACTCAGCAGCAATGTAGCCCAGAAAAAAGCAGGACCGTCAAGTTTGCGACGAAACTTCCAGCGACGCAGGGAGCTAACGGCCGGTTGGTGGGAAAGGAATATCAGGACGAAGGCTAGGATGAGCAACCCGGATGACCACGATAGTCGGTCTGCTATTAAGAGTGTCGTTAAAATGGGAATCAACAGCATGACCGAGGCGCCATGTTGTCGGGGAACTGGAAAGGACCGCCAGGTGTCTCTAAAGAGCATGTTTTATCAGTGAAGGCGTTGGCACCGGGGGCAAAAGTGAGTGCCGCGTTGGGCAACCCGGATTTTACAAATTTGTGTTTTACAGCGTGGACAGGGCTGTCCTACCCGACCAAAGACTTGCAGTTCGGAGACAAAGCGGCCCGTTTCTCCCAGGCCAAATTTAAAGCTTTGGATAGTGGTGCCGTTTAATTCTATAGCCCGCTTTAGAATGGTTTGAATGGCAGTGGCGAGAACGGTGGCTTTTCTCTTACCGACATGCTGGCTGATGGCGAGGGGGTGAATCTTAGCTTTCCATAGCGATTCGTCTACATAAATATTGCCTAAACCAGCAATGAATGTTTGGTCTAAAAGAAGGGGTTTTATCTGGCGCCGGTGTGCCTGCAAACTCCTATAGAGCCAGGTGGCTGTAAATGCGGAGGATAATGGTTCCAGGCCTAGCCGGGCATCGAGATCGGCTAAGTTTTCGAGAAAGGAAATGCGTCCGAATTTCCGGTAATCCTTGAAATACAGGGAGGTTCCATCGGAAAATTGAAATTCTGCTGTCAGGTGCTTAGGGTCATCCTGTTCCGTGAGCTTCGTAATGAGCCGTCCGGTCATGCGGAGGTGGATTAATACATTTCCATTAATCAAGTTCCATACGACGAATTTTCCTCGCCGGCGGATTTTGATAATTTGCTGCCCTACAATGTGTTTAGCAAAGGTTTCCGGCGAACTACCCTGAACGACCTTCCACCAACCGTTTAATGTTTGGAAACGCCGGACGGTCTTTCCCCTGAGCCAGGGCCGCAAATAACGGACGACAGTCTCCACTTCCGGGAGTTCAGGCATAGGTAGTGTTCTATACTTTTGTTTTAATTTCGGGTTAATTTGCCCCCTTACTATCCATGAAATTACGATTTGCCAACCCAACATACTTGTTCCTACTTGTATGGCACACCGGCCTGTTAGGAAGCGCCTATCCTCCTTCCGGTGGTCCCCTGGACTTCAATCAGTCCCTGTATGACGTCCTATATTATGATATCAATTTGAAAATTGATCCCGCCAAAAGGAGCCTCACGGGGTTTGTGGACATACGCCTTCAAAGCCTTGGCGACAGCTTGAGAATGCTTGAATTCGACCTAATTGATGCCTACACGGTTACGGAAGTATCCTCCGACGGCGTTGAGGGGACTTTCCAACATAAAAACCACAAAATTATGGTGCCGTTGAAGGAGCCCTTGAAAAAGGATTCCATTGAGGTCCTCCGCATTTACTATGAAGGCCAACCTCCTGTGGCCCGGCGGCCTCCCTGGGAGGGGGGTTTTGTGTGGAGCACCGACAGCGCAGGTGCTCCCTGGGTCGGCGTTGCCTGCCAAGAGGAAGGGGCCAAAATCTGGTGGCCCAGCAAGGATCATCCTTCCGATGAACCCGACAGCGTCGCCATCAACATTACTATCCCCGATTCCCTGGTGTGCGCCGCCAATGGCCTCCTGGATTCCATCACTACTCCCTCCGCTGGTTGGAAAACCTTTCACTGGAAAACCCGACACCCCATCAATAATTACAACGTCACTGTAAATATTGGCGCTTATGTTTCCTATCGCCGCACCTATCACGGCACGCGGGACATGGACATCGTCTATTATGTTTTAAGGGAGGACACCGCAGGTGCCCGGGAACTCCTTGACCAGGCCGAAACCACGCTCACGTTCTACGCCGCCTATTTCGGTGAATATCCGTACATCGATGAGAAATTCGGCCTGGCCGAAGCGCCGTACTACGGTATGGAACACCAGACAATCAATGCCTACGGGAACAATTACCGGAATACACCCTTGGGGTACGACTTTTTACTCTTGCACGAAATGGGCCACGAGTGGTGGGGGAACCATTTGACCGTGGGGGACTGGGCCGATTTCTGGATACACGAGGGGATTGATATCTATGCCGAGGGCTTGTTCATTGAATCCCACTACGGTGAAGAGGCTTACCACCGCTTTTTCCAGGAGACCGTCCGGCCACGCCTTAAAAATCGCCAGGCCATCATTCCCCATCAGGAAGCCACCACCTCCGAAGCCTACACCATTGACGTGTACTACAAGGGAGCCATGGTCTTACACATGCTGCGGTACCTCATGGGAAAAGAAGCCCTGCTGGCTATTCTTAGGGAATTTGCCACGCGTCCGGATTTCACCGACCCAAATCGGGTGACCACCCAGGACTTTATTCATTTGGTAAACCAGCGTACAGGCCGGGATTGGGGCTGGTTTTTTACACAGTACCTCGAAAAAGCGGAGTTGCCGGTTCTCTATGCGAAGGTTCAACCCCGCGCCACCGAAACATCCGTCACCTTGCAATGGAAAACGGCCGCTTTTTTTATGCCCGTCACCATAGCTGTCACCACCGGTGATAAAACTCAACTCCAGCGTGTAAACGTCACGCACCAAAAGCAGACCTGGTTCTATCCGGCTGGAAGTACCGTGGTCATTGATCCCCAAAAGTGGCTTCTCTATGAACCGGCGGGACCTTACCGCGCGGTCTGGAGCGGTATTAAACGGTTTCTAAAGGCTGTAGTGAGAGTTATGACCTTTGGGTGGAAGTAAGGAGCGGCTCTCATCTCCCGGCTTAGGCCCCTTTGGATTGGGCTCTCGCTCCACATAAATTCCCGATACAATTGACGGCGGTTCCCCGGGCAAATCGATAAACAGAAAGCAGGTTCAGACTATGTCTAAAACGATGAAAAAAACCCTTCAAGCAATATTTTTACTTCTTATCCTGGTTTATTTTTCGGCGCGCTTGTATTTCCATCACCGGCTGCCCATCTACGAAGGCACCTTGGAGCTAGTGGGATTGAAGGACACCGTGGAAGTATACACCGATCCTTACGGCGTACCCCATGTTTTTGCTGAAAATGAGGATGATTTATTTTTTGCCGCCGGTTACGTGGCTGCCCGGGAACGGCTGTTCCAGATGACTACCGTAGCGGCCGCGGTGCGGGGGGAACTGGCCTTACTTTTTGGGGATGACCAACTCGCCGACGATATCTATTTACGTACCTGGGGCATTCCGCGGCTGGCAGTGGAATTGGCCCAACGCCTGGACCCCGATAGCCGCCGGATCGTAGAGGCCTTTTGCCGGGGGATTAATACCTACATCGATGACCTGGGCGATAATTTGCCGGTGGAGTTCAAAATCCTGCGTACTAAACCCCTTCACTGGACGCCGTCTGACGTGACGGGCTACAGCCGCTTAATGGCCCACGATCTCCAGCAATCCTGGAAGTTAGAACTGGTCTTTGGGGCCGTACGGGAGTATTTCGGAGAACAGAAATCTGCCGAACTGCTGCCGGCTTACGGTCCTGATCAACCGCGAATTTATCGAACAACGGAACAAGGCGTTTACTCCCCAACCTACGCTGCCTTGTGGGAGCGGGAACGCTCCCTGCGGGCCCTTACGGGCAGTTGGGGAGCGTCCATCGGTTCCAACAACTGGGTGCTGGCTGGCTCCCGGACTACGACGGGTAAACCGATTCTGGCCAACGACCCCCATCTGGGCTTTGAGCAACCGGCCAAATGGTACGAAATGCACCTGAAAGGCGGCCGTTACAACGTAAGCGGGGTCTGCCTGGCGGGAATTCCCGTGCCCGTTATTGGGCAAAACGATTCCTGCGCCTGGGGGTTCACCAACATGATGATTGACGACATCGATTTTTTCGTGGAAACCATTAACCCGGAAAACCCCCTTCAATACCGCTGGGGTGAGACGTGGCGGGATATGGAGGTAATCCGGGAAACTATTCCCCTGCGCGATGGTCGGGACACGACGATAATCCTCCGCAAAACGCATCACGGCCCCATTATTAGTGATATTCACCCCCTTCTGCGTCAAAGTGATCAGGTCATTTCCATGAGTTGGATGGGGAGCCGGATAAGCGCCGAGGTACCAGCCTTGATTCGGCTGGCCCGAATAAAGAATTGGGAGGACTTCTCCACGGCCGTGAGCGGGTTTGGGGTCCCTGGTCAAAACATGGTTTATGCCGACGCCCGGGGGAATATCGGCTGGCGCCCCGCGGGATATGTTCCAGTCCGAGAAGCAGGATCCAGTCTGGTCCCCCGTCCCGGCGATGATCCGGAGTACGACTGGCAGGGAGTCGTCCCCTTCGAGGAGATGCCGTTCCTTTTCAATCCTCCCCGGGGAGCCATCGTGTCCGCAAATAATAAAACTATTGACGATACCTTCCCCCATTACGTTTCCAACCTCTGGGCCGATCCCAGTCGTGCCCTGCGGATCAATGAGCTAATCGACCAAAAAGACCGCTTGAGCGTGGGCGATGTCAAGTCCCTCCAGACCGATCAGACCTCCCCTTATGCACGGGCGGTGGTGCCTTATTTTTTGACGGCTGCAACAGGTAAAAAGACGGGGAATCTGCAACGCGCCCTCGACTTGCTCCGAGCGTGGGACGGGAACGAGGAACCGGGCTCCGCTGCAGCTCTGGTGTTCCAAGTGGCCCTGAATAAACTTTTTCACAACGTGTACCGCGATGAGTTTGCCCTGTTAGGGGAACCCTTCCTGGAAGGCTTCCTCCAGATGCCCATGATCCCCTCCCGCAATCTGCTGTGGCTCTTGCAACAGAACACCTCCAGTTGGTTCGACGACATCACCACCCCCGATTATGTGGAAACCCGTGACGATATTCTATTAACCTCCCTGAAGGAGGCGGTGGCCGACATCGAGGAAATGGTGGGGATGAATCCCAATACCTGGGCCTGGGGGAAAGTGCATACCGTGACCCATCGCCACCCCCTGGGACGGATAAAGGTATTGGAGTGGCTATTTGGCTTCAACGTGGGGCCGTTTCCCGCGGGAGGGTCCTCCTGGACCGTGAATAACGGCGAGTATAGCTTAAACCATCCTTACGACCAAATTGTGGGGCCTTCCATGCGGCGCATTGTGGATTTTAGCGACCTGAACCGGACCCGGATGATTCTACCAACGGGCGAGTCGGGCTTGCCCAACAGTCCCCACTACCGGGATCAGGCTCCCCTTTACGTGGAGGGCCGCTATCGTACCACGGCTTTTGACGAGGCCAGTATTCGTACCCGGGATGATTTCAAGCGCCTACTGTTACTTCCGGCTCCATGAATAGCATTTTCTTTTTAGTCCTGCTGCTGGTGGCCTTGTTATTAAAACATTTCTACTGGTGGGCTCCCCGGGTTACCACCGGTTTATTTTCCCGTCGTCCCCTTTACTTTGCTCACCGGGGCGCCCTGCACCTGGCACCAGAGAACACCTTGCCGGCTTACCAGGCGGCCCTGGAGGCGGGCATGCCCGCCCTGGAATTGGACGTACTGGCCACGCGGGACGGTAAAATCGTCTGTTCCCATAATTTTGATTTGGAACGGGAGACCGACGGCTTCGGCTACATCGATGAGTTGGACTGGGAACAGGTGAAAAACGTTAATGCCGCCACAAAGTGGCCAGGCCAGAAGGTTCCCTTACCCTTGTTGGAAGAAGTGTTGGGGTGGGTCCCCGCAGGAGTGATCTTGGACGTGGAAGTGAAGACGCGCGGGGTTGGGGACGTGAAGACTGCGGTCAGGGTAGCACGGCTTATTCGGGCTGCGGGTCTATCAGACAGAACCTTGCTTACCAGTTTCAACCCCCTGGCGCTCCTAACCGTCCGCATGCTGGTGCCGGAGCTGCTAACCGGCCTGGTTCTGGAAGACCTGCGTATGTTGGCTTGCTTAAACCTGGTCCATCCCGACTGTCTTCACCCCCGGGCCGATCTGGTTACTTCCGATCTATTGCGCTTTGCCCACGAGCGAGGGTTGGTCGTGAATGCCTGGACGGTGAATACCCGACCGGCCATAGACTGGTTGCTTAAAAACAGTGTTGATGGTATTATTACCGACCGGCCGGAGTTTTGTCAGGTGTCCTGACAGTGAAAAATAAGAAGAGCGACATTCGTGTGGTTTCCGTAGAGGTAGTACGACCCCTACGGCATGACCTTTTACGCGCGGGGAAACCCTTTAATACCACCCTTTTTGAACGAGACGAAGAGCCCCAGACCGTCCACTTTGCCCTGTACCGGGATCGGGAAGTGGTGAGCGTGGCCACCATCTTTCCGGCGCCCTTTTCGCGGAAACCGGAGGCGCTGGCCTATCAACTACGGGGCATGGCCACCAAGCAGAAGGAACAGGGCAAGGGCTTCGGCCGCCAAATCCTGGAAGCCATGATCGATTATCTACGGGAACAGACTGACGCTACGTTGCTGTGGTGTAACGCCCGCGTTCAAGCCGTGGATTTCTACCAAAAGTTCGGGTTCGAGTTTGTAGGACAAGAATTTGAAGTGGAAGGTATTGGTCCCCACCGGGTAGGGTACTATGTTTTGTAAGCCAGCCCGGAAATACGAATACGAGTACGCCAAATATCGGAATTATCACCAACTCACTGGGATAGGAATGAAACCGGTTAGATGCTGTTCCCAAAGAGTGCGGTGACGAGTTTCACCAGACCCGGAAGATGGTGTTGTTGAGATAGGAGACGGAAGGCCTGAAGTTCACTCGTCGCAAGTCGGGACCGCACCAAAGTTAAGGCAAAGGTAAAGGTTAAGAAACCCTCTTTTTTGTTTTGCCATACAGGGAGGGAAAGAAAGAGCATTTCCCACACCAATTTCCAGTATCTATCCTCGTCTCCCATTGAATGTTATCTACCTTTTAGTATGTCGCCTTGAAAAAATCGCGTGTTAAACCTCAAGGGCGCGACACGGAACAGGATGAATTGGTGTTTGACCCGGTGGAATAAGCAACGATCAATACAACTAATAACCACCCAGGCTTGAACTAATGATTAGAAGGCAGAACGATTGACCCGCTACTTATTCCACCGGGTAGTTTCAATTCATCCCCGGGGTGCACCTGCAGAGGCACGCGGTTTTTTTACCGCGACGATTCTTTCGGTACTTTTCTTCCAAAGAAAAGTACAGGGAAGAATAGTTGTTACGATGAGGAAAAGGGGTAAACCCCATAAGACTGCTTTCTTATCTCAACACTGCCCTGAAAGGTGGCGCTTTGAAAATGGTTTTACTTCGAACCAATACCCCCGGGTTCTCCGGCTTATGGTTAATGGAATAAACAGGTATTAGTGAAAAAGTGCTGAATACCGAATTCTGAAAGTCGAAAACGACCAACGTTCTCATGGTGGCGCAAGCCCTTCACCTCGCCATTCAATATTCCTTGTTAGACATCCAGCGTTCATCGAATCCCCTGTGTATGGTTTATAAAAAATATCGGAATTGGGTCATTAGGAATGATCGATAGCCAAGACCCAGATAACAGGTCATGAACTTGCCATTCTGCTTTTTTCTGTCTATACTACCTTTTAGCAAACTAACAAATACAAGGCTTCTTTTGAAAAAATATTGCCTTCCCGTCACGCTTTTTCTTCTGTTGGTCCATCAATCAATGGCCGGTGGACTGGTGGCTGTCATCCAACCAAAATTAACGGAACAGGATTACCGTACTGCGGAAACACTACAAGTGTCGTTGGAGTCTTATTTCCAGGAAATTCAGGAAAAACGCACCATCGGCGAATCCGTCCTAACAATCTTACCAGAATATGTTGGAACCTGGTTGGTGGCCACTGGGGAAGGAGGTCAGGTGTTCCGCGCCCGAAACGAAAAGAGAGCCATGATGTGGGTGATCATGAACCATCCATTTCGATTTTTAAAAACCCTGTTAGGCGGTCTTCTGTGTAGTGATTTCCACGGTACCTTCATGGGACACGTCCGGCGCTCCATCTTCCTCATGCAGGCCAAAGAAATGCTGCAGTCCTATGAGCAAGTTTTCTCTAACCTGGCCCGCACCTATCAATTTTGGGTGGTAGCTGGTTCCATTCTACTCCCCGAGTGTGAGATCGTTGTCGGAAGGATTCAGTTCCAGGACCGGAAAAGTCTTTTAAACCAGAGTTTTGTCTTCAACCCCCGAGGGGAAGCCGTGTTAGTAACCAAAAAGGTGTACCCCCTAACGGAGGAGCTGGAGTTCATGGACCGCGGGGAAATCAAGGCCTTAAAAACAGTGGAAACCGACCTGGGGCGATTAGGGGTCTTGGTGTGTGCTGACAGTTGGTATCCCGACACGTATACCGCTCTGCGTAAAGGGGAAGTGGACATTATTGCCGTGCCCAGCTTCGTAACACCGGGCGACCTATGGGAGGCTCCTTGGAAGGGTTACAATCCTCAGGGTAGCGAGCCGGCGGACGTGGAACAGGAGGACCTAAACCAGCGCAGGGAAAAGGAAATGTGGGAAAAGTACGCCGTATGTAGACGCGTAGGGATTAGCGGAGCCAAATTAGGAGCGAACAGCTTCTTAGTGGGCAGTTTCTGGGGCATGACCAGCGCCGGCCAGTCCACTATCGCCACCCCGGAGGGGATCGTCGCAAAAGCCCCGGAGGCGGAGACGGACAACATCCTGTACTACATGTTTTCAAGGTAAAATACTTACCTGAACCTCATCCGTTGAGCATGGATTCGTTGTTAGATAAATACAACTTTTTGTCATAATAGAATAAGGTTAGTTTGGGGTCTCCGCAGTGTAGAAGGCTAAGCCTTACTAGCGGAGAATATGCTTTACTAACCTCTGGTTATTAAGAAATAACACCAGGAAGGGCCCCTAAAAAACTCATCCAGGAATATGTTTTTACAAAAGTAACCTAACTTTTATCAGTTTGCTGTTATCTTTCCCTATCTCCGGGGTTTAAGAACACCACCCTCACGCCATGTCCCTGTAAAAAAGCCCTGGTCTTGCTACAAACAGGCGCCGTCGTGGCGACCTCC